>JAAYZK010000405.1 GCA_012514895.1 Planctomycetota bacterium
ACGGCCGCGACGAGAACGACGGCGGCGAGCACCCCCCAGCCCGTCAGGGCGCGGCGGCTGCGGCGGGGGTCGAGGATCGCCCGCAGGCGGCCTTCGAGCCGCCCCGGACGGGCCATGGCCACGGCGGCCGGCGAGGGGAACCGGGCCGCGTGCAGCGAGCGGACGATGTCCAGCAGGTGCTGGGCGTAGTCCGAGGCCTTCAGACCGCCGGTGAGGACCAGGTCGTCGCAGGCCTGTTCGCGCTCGATCCGAAGCCGCCGCCCCGCCAGCCAGACCAGCGGGTTAAACCAGTGGAGCACGCGGGCCAGGCGGGCCAGCAACTGCGTCAGGCAGTCGGCGCGGCGGATGTGCGCCAGCTCGTGCAGCAGGACGGCGCGGCGGCGGTCGGCGGACCAGCCGTCGGCGTCGGGGGGCAGGAGGATCTTCGCCCGCAGGATGCCGCACGTGACGGGAATCGCCGACCGGCCGACCCGCAGGAGCGCCACGCGGCGGCCGATGCCGAGCCGGCGGCGCAGGTCCTCCAGCAGGCCGACCCACGGGCCCTCCTCGATCCGGCGCGCCCCGCGGACCTGCCGCCGGACGACGAACGTCCCGGCCGCCAGGGGAACAAGCAGCGCCGCGGCGCCGGCGAGCCACACCCCCAGCACGACCTCCGGCCAGCGCGGCCCGCCGCCGTCGTGGGCCGCCAGGGAAGCCGGCTGGTCCGGGAGGCCCTCCGAAGACGGCGCGGCCGTCGGGGGCATGTATTCCAAGGCGCCGGCGGGTCCGGCGAAGACCTCGCCCGCCGCCGCGGGCATGGCGGCGGCCGCCGCCGGATCGGCCGGCGGGACGACATCCCGCGCCGCGGTCCGGTCGGGCAGGATCGGCACCTGCCACTGGGGCAGCGCCGCCGACAGCACCGGCAACAGCAGCAGCCCCGCCACCGCCAGGGACCACACCATGTGGCGCACGGCCGCCGACGCCCGGCGCAGCGCCAGGGCCGCCGCGCCGGCGACCAGCAGGAGCACCAGCCCCTTGGCGGCGGCGTCGAGGAGCACCGCAAGCCACGCGGGGGCGGAGAAGGCGTCATGGAGAGCCATCAGCGCCCCTCCTTCCTGGCCTGCTCGATCAGCCTGGCCATGCGGTCGAGCTCCTCGCCCGTCGGCCCCGACGGCGACGCCTCCAGCAGGGCGGCCAGGGCCTCGTCGGCCGAGCCGCTGAAGAACGTGCTGAGCACCCGCCGCATGGCCGAGCGGCTGGCCTCCCTGCGGCCGCGCGTGGGCATGTAGATGTAACGGGCGCCCTCGGCGCGGTGGCGGAGGTGCCCCTTGTCCTCGAGGATCCGCATGAGCGCCCGCACCGCCGAGTAGCTCGGGCGGTCCTCCATGGCCCCGTGGACGTCGGCGACGGACGCCTCGCCCCGGGCGTAGATGATGTCCATGATCTGCCGCTCGCGACGGCTGAGATGCGATTCCGCCTTCTTCGTCATGACCGCTCCCTTCATGCCCAACGCCAGGCGATTCCCACAGCCCCGTCGCCCGCGACCGGGCGATCTGCTAACTTATTAGCACGCCCGGCGGGGACTGTCAACAGGGAAATGGCAGAAATTTAGCAGGCGCTTCCCACCCCCCCGGATCGGCAGACCCTCGGGATCCGCGATTTGGCTGGCATCGGCGGCGGCGGATCTGTAGCATGTACTGACGAGAATCACAGGCGATAACCCTCACATTTTCAATAAGTTGAGCGTACACAGCCGGAAGCGCCTCTGCAACCCCGCTCGCCAATGGACACACGACGTTACAGACTGACCGGACCGGACTCGCTCGCCGCGGCGGCGGCCGAGGGCGTTAAGGTCCTGCGGGAAGGCGGGTTGCTGGCCTTCCCGACCGAGACCGTCTACGGCGTGGCCGCCTGCGCGACGAACGCCGGGGCGATGGAACGGCTGCGGGCGCTGAAGGATCGGCCCGCGCGGCCGTTCACGGTGCACCTCGGGCGGATCGAACAGGTCGCCGCCTTCGTGGCCGCCCCGCCGGCCGAGGCCCGGCGGGTCATGAAGAAGGCCTGGCCGGGCCCGCTGACCGTCGTGCTGCCGACCGGCGGACGGCTGGCCACCGAGGCGTGGAACCCCTCGCCGGCCGACCAGCTCTGCTACGAAGACACGATCGGCCTGCGCCTGCCGGACGACGCGGCGGCCCAGGCGATCCTCGGCGCCATCGACCCGCCGGTGGTGGCGGCGTCGGCGAACCTGGCCGGCGGCGAGCCGCCCACGACCGCCGACGGGGTGCTCGAGGCCCTCGGCGGGCGGATCGACCTGGTCATCGACGCCGGACCCTGCCCGGTCGGCCGTCCCAGCACCATCGTGCGGTTCCAGGCCTCCGGCGGCCTGGAGGTCCTGCGCGAGGGTGCCGTCAGCGCCCGGGCGCTGGAGGTGATGTCGCGGCGTCAGATCCTGTTCATCTGCACCGGCAACACCTGCCGCTCCCCCATGGCCGAGGGCCTCGCCCGCAGACTCCTGGCCGAGCGGCTGGGCTGCCTGCCCGGCGAACTGCCGCTGCGCGGGTGGTACGTGATCTCGGCCGGCACGATGGGCGGCGCCGGCCTGCCCCCGACCGAACAGGCGGTCGCCGCGGCCGCCGAGCGGGGCGCCGACATCAGCGGCCACTGCAGTTGGCCGGCGACCGCCGACGTGATTCGCGGCAGCGATCTGATATTGTGCATGACAGAGGCCCACCGCCGACAGATAATCCAGATCGCCCCGGCGGCGGCCGATCGCGTCGAGCGGCTCGACCCGGACCGGGACATCGCCGACCCCGTCGGCGGGTCCCTGGAGGTCTACCGCCGTGCGATCGCCCAGATCGCCCGGGCCGTCGAGGCGCGCCTGGACGGATTTTTGACCTTGTAGCGGAAGACGAACGATGAGGATCGCCATCGCCGCCGATCATCGCGGGTATGCCGCGAAGGCGCGGCCGGTTTCCTTATCGGCCTTTTAACGGAAGACGAACGATGAGGATCGCCATCGCCGCCGATCATCGCGGGTATGCCGCGAAGGAAAAAATGTGCCTGCTGCTCAACGAGCAGGGGCACGACGTCATCGACATGGGCACCAACAGCGCCCGCAGTTGCGACTACACCGACCTGGCCTACGTCGCCTCGACGGCCGTCGCCGCCGGCCAGGCCGACACGGCGGTCCTCCTGTGCGGCAGCGGGATCGGGATGAGCATCTCGGCCAACAAGGTGCACGGCGTCCGGGCGGCGCTGTGCAGCGATGAGCTGACCGCCCAGATGGCCCGCCGCCACAACAACGCCAACGTCCTGTGCCTCGCCGCCGACCTGCTCGGCGAGGAGCTGATGCGCCGCATCATCGAGGTCTGAATCGAGACCGATTTCGAGGCCGGACGCCACCTGCGGCGGATCCACAAGATCGCCCTGATCGAACAGGGCGTCGATCCGTCGACGTATACCGCCGAAGAACAGCAGTAGACCCTTGCCCGGGCGAGGGGCTGCGCTCTGGGCCCGGCGGACCTGTCGCGACAGCAGGAATGCGCATGGCCGGCGCACCTGCTGCCCCGGTGACGGGGCACGGGGCGGAAATCCGAAACAGATCCCAAACGGCAGAACGGAACGGAAAAGCACCAAACCCTGGGGCTCGGCCGTCTGGATGCTGGCCGTCTTTCCTGTTGTTTTGAGTTCTGTTTCGGATTTCGTGCTTCGGATTTCGGATTTCCCGGCCGCACCCGGGATCCCCAACAGGGCAAACGACTTGGCGCCGCCCCACCGGCGCCGGCCACGCGCCCCCCTGACCACGGCCGTCCAGCCGCAGTCCGGCCTGGCGACGACGGGCAACGGCGGCCAGTAGCTTGCGTTCGCCGCCCCGCCGACCGATACTCTCCACGTCCGTCCCGTCCGGGACGGCGTGCAGGTAGGGTGGCAGAGTGGTCGATTGCGCCGGTTTTGAAAACCGGTGAACCGCAAGGTTCCGTGGGTTCGAATCCCACCCCTACCGGTGCCGCTCCGCCTCGAGCAGGAATGCGCATGACTGGTGTAATCCCTGTCCGCGTGATGGGGCACCGGGCGGCAATCCGAAGCACGAAATTCGAAATCCGAAACAAATCCCAAACGGCAGAACGGAACGAAGAAGCACCAAACCCCGGGGCTCGGCCGTTTGGATGCTTGCCGTCTTTCCTGCTGTTTTGAATTTGTTTCGGATTTCGTGCTTCGGATTTCGGATTTCTCGCTCGTCAGCCCCGAAGGGGCGTAAGCTCTTGGCCGGGGGCGCGAGCCCCCGGAAAGCGGCTCCCCCAACGATCAGCCCCGAAGGGGCGGCAGACCCGACGAGGGGGCGCGAGCCCCCGCCGCCGGTCTCCCT
>JAAYZK010000406.1 GCA_012514895.1 Planctomycetota bacterium
GCAGGCACAGCGCGCCGCCGCCGATCGCGGCGCTGGGGACGGCCAGGGCCGAGAGGTAGCAGCCCAGCTTCACCGCCCCGCGCAGGCGGATGTTTTCCTCCCGTCGCCGGCAGGCCCCGTGCAGGGCCGTGGCCGTCATCATGGCCATGGCCGGGATCATAACGGCCCACCAGCTGCCCAACCACAGCCCGCGGACAAGTCCGGCGGCGAATCGCGGCCACCAGATTCCGGGGGTCATCAGCAGCCCCGGCCCGATCGGCCCGATCTGGCAGACGCCGGCCGCCCCGCAGGTCAGGACGATGATCGCCGTCGACAGGAGCGTCGAGTCCAGCAGGAACCGGCGCGCCGGCGCCAGCCGGTGGCGCATGGCGATGCCGTAGAACACGCCGGCGGGTCTGGCCAGGATGTCCCGCAGCGTCGCCAGGTAGCCCCGCTGGCCGACCTCCCATCCGTGGCAGCGGTGGATGGGCGACAGGCTGTCCCGCGCGTCGCGGCCGCACTCGGGGCAATGGCTGTCGAAGCCGATCGCGTGGAGGTTGTAGCCGCACCATTCGCAGCGCTTGTCCGGGTCGGGGCTTTCGCCGGGCAGGACCTCGCCCAGCCCGCCCGCCATGCGCAGCGCCATCGCCACGGCCAAGGCCGGCAGGGGCCCGACCGACAGCACGATGACCCACCACAGCAGCATCTCCGACCCCGCGCTGCCCCGGCCGGTATCCAGTTGCGCCATGCCCGTCCCGATCATCGCCGCCCAGGCCGCCGCCAGGGGGATCAGGTAGAGCGAGGCGAACCCCGCCAGGACCGCCCCGCGATGGGACGCTCCGCGCAGCGTCAGGCCGGCCGCCGTCCAGGCGCTGAGGATCGTGATGCCGGCGGCCCAGTAGAACGCTTCGCCGACGGCGGCCGTGACGGCCGCCAGGAAGAGTGTGGCGCTGCCCGCCGGCATCGCCCCGAACCTCCAGGTCGAACGGGCGGCCACGCCCCGGGCGGCGCCGACCACCATGCTGTTCGTGTCGTCGCTGACCCGCTGGGCGAGGAACCCCAGCACCGCCGCGAACGCGACGGCGGCGACCAGCAGCGCCAGCACGTGGACCGCCAGCGCCGAAGGCAGCCCGCGATGGACCAGCGACCGCCCGGCCCGGCGGGGCGACAGCAGCACGGCCGGGAGAGTCCACAGCAACGATCGACGCTTGGCACTCAGGGCCGGGTCGGACGATGACATGCGGGCGGTCCCCCTTGGGCGGTCAGGGCATGCCGTACTTGGCGATCAGGGCGTCAAGCTGGGGCTGCTCAGGATCGAGCTGCAGGGACGTGCGAAGGTGCCCCAGCCCTTCCTGGCGCAACGCTTCCGATGAGCGGTCCTGGAGATAGAGCGTCAGGCAGACGATCCCCAGCCCCCGGTGGGCGGGGGCGAGGCGCTCGTCGGCGGCCAGGGCCGACTGGTAGTACTCGCGGGCCCTGGCGTAGTCGCCGGTGAAGTAGTGGCAGAAGCCCAGGCGCTCCAGCGCCGTCGCCGAGGCCGGCGCCAGCTCCAGCGCCTGCTGGTAGCTGCGGATCGCCGAGGGGTACCTGCTGACGCGGATGTACGAGTCGCCCAGGTTCATCAGCACCAGCGGCTGCAGCCCGTCGCGCTCGAGCGACTTGTTGTACATGGCGATCGCGTCGTAGTTGCGGCCCAACTGGTGGTAGATCACGCCGAGGTTGGTGTACGCCTCGGGCATCGCGTCGTTCAGCGCGATGGCCTGCCGGCAGGCCTCGGCGGCTTGGTCGTACTGGCCCAACTGGAAGTGGCAGACGCCCAGGTTCAGGCGCGAATCGTAGTCGCGCCGGTCGAGGACGATCGCCCGCTGGTACAGTTCGATCGCGCGTCGGAGATGGCGCTGGATGGCGTCGGCAGCCCTCTCGATCGACGCGAGGGCCTGGTGCAGCGACGCGCAGTTGTAGTGGTTGCGGAAGTCCCAGGCGTTGACCTCGACGGCCCGTTCGTAGGACCGGACCGCCATGGGATAGTCGCCCCGCTGGCGGTAGATGTCGCCGATGGCCGCGTGCGCGACCGACAGCTCCGGGTCGGCCTGGACCGCCGCCAGCAGGGCCGCTAGGGCCGCCGTCTCGTCGTTCTCGTCGAGGCGAAGCTGGCTCTGGACGAACAGCTCCGCCGCCACCTCGGGCCGCGGCGCCGATGCCGGCCGCGGGCCCACCTGACACCCGGAGACGACCAGCGCCGCCGTCGCGGCGACGCCCAGGACGCTCAGAATCGACACGCCTCGCAGTCTGTTCATCAAGCTCCTCACGGTACGCGACAGAAGGCAGAGACTCATCGCACGAGGATACAGTGTATCCGATCGGCATCCCGTCCGTTAAGCTTTATCGGCCGCCGGCGGGCCGCCGTGAGAGCCCTTTAGCGCCTGACGCCTTGCCGCCGGGCCACTTGCGGCCGGAACAGCCCGGAGGCCGTACGATGACCGAAGGCATTCGACATTCATGGCACCTGACGCCGCGCGAGGCGGTCGCCCTGCAGCGGGAGCTGGCCGGACTGGTGCGGCAGGAATCCCTTGCCGGCCCGGTAAACACCGTAGGCGGCGTGGATTGTGCGTTCACCGCCGGCGGGCGCCAGATCATTGCCGCAGCGGTGCTGATGGAGGCCGGGACGGGCCAGCTTCTCGCCCGCGCCTACGCCGTCGACAGCGTGCTGATGCCTTACGTTCCGGGGTTGCTGAGCTTCCGCGAGGCGCCGGCCGAACTGGCGGCGATCGGGGAGTTGCCCCGGCGGCCGGACCTGCTGCTGGTGGACGGCAGCGGTGTGGCCCACCCGCGCCGCCTGGGGATCGCTTCGCACCTGGGGTTATGGCTGGATCTGCCCACGATCGGCGTCGCCAAGAGCCGCCTGTGCGGCACGCACCGCGCCGTCGGCCGCCGCCGCCGCAGTCGCGTACGACTCGTCGATGACGGCCAGGTCATCGGCGCCGTCGTGCGGACCCGCGACGACGTCCGCCCGGTCTACGTGTCGGTCGGCCACCGCGTCACCCTCGACGACGCGGTCGCCTGGACACTCCGCCTCGCCCGCCACTATCGCCTGCCCGAGCCCATCCGCGCCGCCGACCACATGGCGGGGGAACTGAAGCGGCTTCTGTAATCCTGCTCCTTCCGGCGCGTCGCGTCACTGGATCGACGGCCTCCTTCGGCCGATGGAAAGGGTGATGAGACGGCCGCATCGGGATCGCTGTGCGCTGGTAGCGATCGCCCTGGGCCTCACCGGGTGTTGGCCGGGGGGGACCGGAGGCGGAAGCCTCTATGCGCGCCTGCAGAGCGAAGACGACCCGGTGCGGATCCAGGCGGCCGTCGAGGCGGGGCGCACGGGCGACCGCGAGGCGCTGCCGTTCCTGGTCGAGATGCTCGCCGACGCGTCGCCGGCGGTGCGTCTGGCGGCGATCGGATCGCTGCGGCGGATCACCGGCTGGGACTTCGGCTACCAGTCGTACGGCGACGAGGCGGCCCGGCGCGAGGCGATCGGCCGGTGGCGGCAGTGGCTCGAAGCGCCGGCGGGCGGGGGGGAGGCGCGGTGATGGGCGCGCCGATCCACATGCGGATCGACTCGACGGCGGCGCACCTGCCCGTCGTCCGGGGGGCCGTGCGCGAACTGTGCCTGGTGATCGGGTTCAACGCCCACGCCTGCGGGGAGGCGGTGGCGGGGGTGGACGAGGCGCTGGCCAACATCCTCCAGCACGCCTACGGGGGGCGCCCAGGCAGGCCGATCGAGATCACCCTGCGGGCCCTGGACGGGCTGGACGGGCCGGCGGGCGTGGAAGTCGTCCTGCGGGATCGCGGGCGCGCCCGGGACATCGCGTGCATTCAGGGCCGGCCCCTGGAGGACATCCGACCCGGAGGGCTGGGCACGCACATCATCGACTGCTGCATGGACGTCGTCGAGTACACGCATCCGGCGGACGGGGGCACCTGTCTGCGGCTGTGCAAGTTCCTTGGCGGCGCCGCCGGCCTGGCGGGGGGGGGCGTCCGTGGCGAATGAGCGGGTGATCAATCCGATCCGGGCGATCGAACAGCGCGGCCGCACGCTGGTGGTGTCCATCGCCGGCGACGTGGACGTTCATCGCAGCTCGGCCTTTCAGCGTTCGCTGATGGAACTGCTGGACCGGCGGCCCCGGCAGATCGTGCTGGACCTGGGCGACGTGCCCTACATGGACTCGGCGGGGCTGGCGGGGCTGATCAAGCTGCTGGGCCACGTCCGCCGGCTCGACATCGACCTGTGGCTGTGCCGCCCGACCGACGCCGTGCGGAGCCTGCTGGAGATCACGCGGCTGGACACGGTGTTCCAGGTGAGCCAGTCGCTGGAGGAGGTGGTGTCCTGATGGCATCGCCGCCGCCATCCCGCGGGCCCATCGTCGCCGCCGGCGCCCGGTTGCTGGACCTGGCCGAGTACCTGGGGGGGATGACGCTGCTGCTGGGCGAGGCGCTGCGCTGGATCGGCATGGGGCTGGTGGGGCGGCCGAGGCGGCTGGACGTGGCCGCCGTCGCGGCGCAGGTGGTCCGCCTGGGCGTGCGGGCGACGGGCATCGTGCTGATGGTGCAGTTTTTCGTCGGCATGATCCTCGCGCTGCAGATGGCCCCGCCGCTGGAGCCGTTCGGGTCGCTGGCGATGATCGCCGACATCATCGGCTTCGGCTTCATGCGCGAACTGGGCCCGCTGCTGGCGGCGGTGGTGCTCAGCGGGTTCGCCGGGGCGTCGATCGCCGCCGAGATCGGCACGATGGCCGTCAGCGAGGAGCTCGAGGCGCTGCGGACCCACGCCATCCGGCCGGTCCGCTACCTGGTGGTTCCGCGGCTGCTGGCGACGATCGTGGCGATGGTGGCGCTGACCGTGCTGTCGGACCTGGCCGGCTGTGCGGGGGGGTACGCCAGCGCCGTGCTGGTCCTGGGGCCCGAGGCGTCCCAGGGCTACTGGGACCGCATCGCCGCAAGCGTGCGGCTGCTGGACTTCACCACCGGGCTGGTCAAGGCCGGGGTGTTCGGCCTGGTGCTGGGCCTGCTGGCCTGCCACGAGGGGCTCAAGGTCCGCGACGGCGCCGCCGGCGTCGGGCGGGCGACGACCATGACCGTGGTGTACACGATCGTCTCGCTGGTGGTGGTGGACTGCATCTTCACCGTGCTGTTCTACGTGTACGAACTGTGAACAACGAAACACGAACCAATCCGGGCCGCGGCGGCGACGTCGAGACCGTCGCCCGCGTGACGGACCTCGTCAAGGCCTTCAACGACCAGCGGGTCCTCGACGGTGTCACCCTGGATGTCCGGCGCGGGGAGGCCCTGGTCATCATGGGGCCCAGCGGGTGCGGCAAGAGCACGCTGCTGCGGAACATGGTCGGCAGCCTGACCCCCACGTCCGGGCAGGTCGAACTGCTGGGCGAGGACGTAACGGCCCTGGGCGAGGCCGCCCTGGACCGCCTGCGGCTGCGGTTCGGCATCCTCTTCCAGAGCGGGGCCCTGTTCAACTCCATGACCGTCGCCGAGAACGTCGCCCTGCCCCTGCGGGAGCACACCGACCTCGACGAGGACACCATCGGGATCATCGTCAAGCTCAAGCTGGAACTGGTCAACCTCCGCGAGGCCGCCGACAGGATGCCGGCGGAGATCTCCGGGGGAATGAAGAAACGCGCCGGCCTGGCCCGGGCGATCGCCCTGGACCCCGAACTGCTGTTCTACGACGAGCCCTCGTCGGGGCTGGACCCCGTGACCGGGGCCCAGATCGATCAGCTCATCCTGAACCTCACCGGCAAACTGGGCGTCACCAGCGTGGTCGTCACGCACGACATGGGCTCGGCCTTCCACATCGCCGACCGCATGGTCATGCTCGACCGCGGCCGCGTGTTGAAGGTCGGCTCGCGGGAGGACTTCGAGGCCCTCCGCGACGCCCCGGCCGCCTGCGATCCGACGACCGAACTGATCCGCCAGTTCCTCCGCGGCGAAAGCCACGGTCCCCTGACGCACCGGCGCCGCGACGGCGGGTATGAGCAGGACATCCTTTCGACGGCGGGCTAGAGGCTGGAGAACGGCATGAAACGCGACAGGCGAAGCGAACTGATGGCGGGCCTGTTTGTCCTGGCCGCCGCCGCGGTCCTGCTGGCGGTCGCCCTGTGGCTGGGAGACCTCAGCTTCGGCGGACGGTACGTCTACGCGGTCGCACCGCTGGAGGTCGGCGACACGGGGATCGGCGACGGGTCGCCCGTGAAGTTCAGCTCCATCACCGTCGGACGCGTCGACGGCGTGCGGCCCGACGAGAACTGGTCGACGTTCCTCTTCCGCATCCGCGTGGAGGCCGACGTCGTCATCCGCCAGGACGCCGTCATCCAGGCCGTCTCCCCGGCCCTGGGGGGGATGGGGCAACTGCTCGTGCTCGACCCCGGCTCGCCCGACAGCCCGCAGGCGACGAAGGAGCACCCGGCCAGGCTCACCGTCGGGCCCAACCCGATCGTGCGCGACGTCGAACGCCAGGTCGGCTTCGGCCCCGAGCAGCGTGACACGCTCCAGGCCGCCATCGCCGACGCCGGCGCCGCCCTGGCGGACCTGGCCGCCATCGCCGCGTCGCTCCGCGCGGAGCTGACCCCGGCCGACCGGCCCAACCTGCTGGGCGACGCCCGCGCGGCGGTGGACGGCCTGCGGGCGCTCACCGAGTCGCTCCAGGCCGACATGGCCAC
>JAAYZK010000407.1 GCA_012514895.1 Planctomycetota bacterium
CGATTCCGCCGTCCGGCCGGTCCGTCCAACAATGGGATGGAAGGCGGACCTGCGATGCGATCATCGATCCTGACGCGCTTGGGGCTGTCCCTCGTCCTGCTGGCGCTGATGGGCGGCAGTTGCGGTATGTTGTTTTTACATCACGACTTCCTCGCACTGCTCGGGGTTCTGGCCATGCTCGCGTTGGGGACCATCATGAATTACTACTATTCGACGAAGCCTGTTTCGACCGCCGTCGGGATGCTCGCCCGCCAGTTCGAGGCGGCGGGATTCGAGCCCCTGTCCGAGGCACAGCAGCAGTGCGCTTCCGATCTGCTTGCGCGAACGCGAACGTTCCGCGACAGCCCCGTGGAGATCCTGCAGGCCGTGGGCGCCCGTTACCGCGACGGGGGCATCGTCTGGGTGCAGTACATCACTCAGCGCCATATGCAGCCTGGGTTTGCATGGCTGATCGGCTTCGCCGACCCCTTCGTCGCCCACGGCCGGCTGGTCCCCTCGCTGCGGACCGAGGCGTTGAACATCACGGACCTGTTCAACCCCGACACCGAGGTGCTCGGCGAACTGCTGGGACGGATGCCCATGTCGACCCAGCAGGCCTTCGAATCCAACTCCTGCTTCCTGTACGAGTTCCAGGATCGGATCCTCATGGCCGACTTCTACGCCTCCGGGGCGACGTTCGCGGCGGCGCGCCAGAACTACTTCGGCCACGGCGTGCTCTCGATGCTGCACCTGGCCGAGACCGTGGCCTCCACGCCCGGGCTGTTCTTCACCGCCGACCTGCGCGCCCGCCGGGGCGCCCTGGGCGTCAAGCCCGGCTGATGCGGGGCGTCGGCATCCGCAACCACCGCGGGCGCCGGAAGGCTCATGCCTTGGCGATCCGCCGGAGGCGCTCGGTCTCGTCGCCCGCCAGCGGCCGTACGTCAGGTCCGCCGCGGACGATGATCTCGCAGGCCAGTTCGAAGAAGACCGCCTTCTCGATCGCGTCGTCGTAGCTCGTGCCCGCCACCACCTGCCCATGGTTGGCCATTATCGCCAGGTTGTGGCTCCGCATCACGGCGATCACCGCCTCCGCCAGTTCGGGCGAACCGGGCGGCAGGTACGGCACCTGGCCGATGGGCCCGATGTAGACGGGGATCTCCGGGATGACGTCATAGTTCACCTCGGCCGGGCGGCAACACGCCAGCGTCGTGGCGAAGGGCGTCTGGAAGTGCAGCACGACGGCGACCTCGGGCCGCTCCCGCAGGATGCCGGCGTGAAAGACCGTCTCGACGGACGGCCGCGGGCCGTCCACGCGGGCGCCGTCGGCGATCCGGCAGGTCGTGACGAACTCCTCGTTCATCGCCGCCAGCCACGACCGGCTCGCCGAGATCAGCATCAGGCCGTCCCCCGCCCGCCATGACAGGTTCCCGCTGCTGCAGCGGACCAGGCCGGCCGACGCGATGCGGCGGCACGCGCGGACGAACTGCTCGACATGCTCTGGATCGATACTCATGGGCGGCTACTTTACCCGGTCGGGCCGAGGCTTTCCACGGGGCGGACGAAATGCGATGATGGCGGCCATGAAAGCCCTGATTTTCGACTGCGACGGGACCCTGGCCGACACGATGCCCCTGCACTATCTCGCCTGGCGGGACACGATGCTCCGCTACGGGATCGACTTCCCCGAGGACCGCTTCTACGCCCTGGGCGGGGTGCCCACGACGGACATCGCCACGATGCTCCTGGCCGAGGCCGGCGTCGGCGCCGACGGCGCCGCCGTGGCGCACGAGAAGGAACTGGCCTACATGGCCCACCTCGCCCACGTGCGGCCCCACCCGGCGGTTCTGCCGATCGTCCTGGCCCATCGCGGCAAGCTTCCCATGGCCGTCGCCACCGGTTCGCAGCGGTGGATCGCCGCCAGGACGCTCGAGCAGTTGGGCATGGCCGACTGGTTCGACGCGGTCGTCTGCGCCGAGGACGTGGCCCGCCCCAAGCCGGCGCCGGACATCTTCCTGGAGGCCGCCCGGCGTCTTGGGGCCGAGCCACACGCCTGCGTCGTCTACGAGGATTCCGTCCCCGGGTTCAAGGCCGCCGCCGCCGCGGGGATGCAGTGCGTGGACGTTCACACGCTCACGTCGTAGGGCGGCCCTACTCCCGCAGGCCGTATTCCTTGATCTTGCGGTACAGCGTCCGCTCGCCGATACCCAGGATGCTGGCGGCCTGCTCGCGGTTGCCACCGACCATCTTGAGGGTGTTGCGGATGAGTTCCTTCTCGGCGTCCTGGATGGACATGCCGACCAGCGGCCCGGCGGACGGCTCGGCGGCGGGGGCGGCGTAGATCTCATCGGGCAGGTCGTCGAGGGTGAGCTTGTCGGACACGTCGGCGTCGGCCAGGACGACCATGTTCTCGATGACGTTGCGGAGTTGGCGGACGTTGCCGGGCCAGTCGTAGCCGATCAGCACCCGCCGCGTCTCGGCCGTCAGGCCCGTGATGGGCTTGCCGTGGCGTTCGGCCGCGGAGGTGACAAAGTGGTCGATCAGCAGCGGGATGTCCTCCCGCCGCTCCCGCAGGGGCGGCAGGTCGATCAGGGCGCCCTTGATGCGGAAGTACAGGTCCTCGCGGAAGGTCTTCTCCGCAACCATCCTGGACAGGTCCTTGTTGGTGGCAGAGATGAGCCGCACGTCGACGTGGATGGCCTCGTTGGACCCCAGGCGGACGACCTCGCCGTTCTCCAGGACCCTCAGCAGCTTGGCCTGCATGCTGATGGGCATGTCGCCGACCTCGTCGAGGAAGATCGTCCCCCCGTCGGCGTGCTCGAACCGCCCGGCCCGCTCCCCGGCGGCGCCGGTGAAGGCGCCCTTGACATGGCCGAACAGCTCATCCTCCAGGATGCTCTCGCTGAGCCCCGCGCAGTTGAGCGTCACCAGCCGGTGGGCCGTGCGGCGGGAGTGGGTGTGCAGGGCCTGGGCGAGCAGTTCCTTGCCGGTGCCGCTCTCGCCCTGGATGAGGATCGGCAGATCGCTGGGGGCGACGCGGCGGATCGTGTCGAGGATCTTGAGCATCGCCGGCGACTGCCCGACGATGTCCTCGAAGCCGTACTTGTCGTCCAGGCGGCGCCGCAGCTCGTGGATCGTCCGCTCCTGGGCGGTCCGCTCGACGGCCCGCTGGACGACGTTGCGCAGCTCGTCGATGTCGATGGGCTTCTCGACGTAGTCGAACGCCCCCTGCTGCAGGGCGGTGCGGCAGGTGTCGACGGAGGAGTGGGCGGTGATGAGGATGACTTCCGTGCCCGGCGAATCGCTCCTGGCCGAGCGCAGGACGTCCAGCCCGTCCTCGGCGCCGCCGAGGAACAGGTCGGTGACGACCACGTCGAAGTGCTGTGTCCGCAGCCGCGCGATCGCCGCGGCGCCGTTGTTGACGGTCGTCATGTGGTGCCCGAGGCGCCCCAGCCCCTCGGCGATGACCTCGGCGTGGCTCTCCTCGTCGTCCACGACGAGGATGTCGGCCTTCATGTCCATCAGTTCTCGCATCCGAATAACCCTAACGCCTACCGGCCCCGGCGTCAATGCGGTGGCGGACGACCGCGGGGGCTGAGGCGTGAGGTACGCCACCAGCGCCTCACGTCTCAAGCCTCCACCCGGACCACCGCGTTGCCGGCGTCTTCGACAGTGCAGATCCTGTCCCATCCCGGCCGCAGGCCCGCAGCGGCCAGGGCGTCGGCGACGGAGGGGGCCTTGGTCATGCCCAGCAGGCGGCAGGCCGCTTCGTCCAGGCCGTCGCTCACGACGGTGATACGCACGCCGCGCTGGGCCGGGTCAGTCAGCCGTCGCAGGCGGACGGCCTTGTGGTCGCCGAGGCGGTAGCCCCGGGCCGTCATGACGGCCATGGCCTCGGCCCAGGTCGGCGCCGCACGCATCAGCTCGGCGAAATGGTCCTGCCCCACCCCGTCGCCGCACGCGGCGACCAGGACGAGCAACCCCCCGTCGCGGACGGCGTCCTCGCTGTTCTTGATGGCCTTGTCGGCCTGGTAGAAGCTCTCGCCCAGCGGGCCGTCCACCTCCAGCACCAGCGCGTCGGCCGGCGCCGCCAGCCGATGGGCGAAACACCGCTCGGCCGTGCCCCGCAGGGCCTCCAGCGCATCGAGCGGGCGGCCGACGGCCGCGGCGTGAAGGGACGGCCCCGCCTGCAGGAGATTCACCGCCACCACCGGCCGCCTGGCCTCGACCGCCGCCAGCAGCTCGCAGATCCCCAGGTGCACCGGGTTGTCCAGCAGGGCGAAGGGCTGCGCCCGCGGAGAGAGGGCCCCGGCGTGGTTGGCCTCGATCGTCGTGCGGCTCGCGCCGCCGATGGTGGCGGTCTTGTGCGCCCCGGTGAGCCCCGCGAAGTAGTGCGGCTCGACCGAGCCGATCGCCAGCAGCGCCCCGCGGTCAGCCGCGAGCGTCGGATGGACGCGCCAGCGGCCCTGCGGGCCGATCGCGACCAGGTCGCAGGCGTCGCACGCGTGCCAGTCGAACGCTTCGATCCGGCCGGCGAACCGGCTGAAGCGGCGTTCGAAGGCGCCGCGGCGATCGGGGCCGTACCGGTGCGTCCCGCACGTCACCAGCAGCCGCCAGGACCTGGGGGGGGACAGTTCATCGAGCGCCTCCAGGACCGCCTCGGTCGCGGTGTGTCGCTGGGGGTCGTTCACGGCGATGTCCAGCAGCCCGGGGCCGTCCAGGGCCGCCAGGACGGGCGCCAGGCGGGCGCGGAGGTCGACCCGCCCGGCCCGCAGGGCAGGCCGGGACAGGCGCGGAATGTCGGCGGGCACGTTCGTGTTCATCGGCGCTTCCACGGTGCCATCGGCCCGACCGGTCTGATCCGATGGATCAGTCGGCTCCAGCCGTCTCCAGCCTGGGGATCCTGATCACGAACCGCGTCCCCTTGCCCGGCGCCGTATCGACCGTGATCTGTCCCTCGTGGGCCTTGACGATGCGGTGGGCCGTGGGCAGCCCCAGGCCGGTGCCGCCTCGCTTGGTGCTGAAATAGGCGCGGAAGATGCTGGCGACGGTCGCCTCGTCCATGCCGGGCCCGGTGTCGATGACCTCGATCTGGATCATCCGTCCGACGCGTTCGGCGCGGCAGATGAGGTCGCCGCCCTCGGTCATGGCCTGCTGGGCGTTGATCATGAGGTTCAGCAGGGCCTGCTTGAACAGGTCGACGTCGATTTCGGCGGTGAGGGGCTCATCGCTGACGTGGGTGCGGACGCGGACGCCGCCGGCGTGGGCCTGGGGGGCGAAGAAGTCCACCAGGCCGGTCAGGACGTCGCGGATGTCGACGATGCGCCGCTGCAGCTCCATGCGTCCGGCGTAGCGCAGGAAATCCTCGAGTGTTTCCTGCAGGCGGCTGACCTCGGCTTCGACCGACACGAGCCGGCGCAGCCATCGTTTCTGCTGCTCACTGGCCGACGGGCTGTCCAGATCCTCCGTGAGCAGCCGCAGATTCACCTTGATCGTCGACAGCGGGTTCTTGATCTCGTGGGCCAAGCCCCCGGTCAGGGCGCCCAGTTCAACCAGATGTTCCTGCCGACGTGCCGAAGCAGCGATCTGGCGCGTACGTTCGATCGTACGTCGCATCCACCATTTGGCGATCCACAGCCACACCGGCCCGGAAAGGAGGCCGCCAACAACCAGCGCCAGCCACTTCATGGCTGGGACCTCACGACCACCCCCGAGGTGAGACGTGTCGCGTGCCGGATCAGACGGCCTGCTCGCCGACCGTGCTTCCCTTGACCGGCGTAATGCCGATGTTGCGATGCACGTTGCGAGCCTGCCATCCCTTGTCGCCTTTCACCAGCTCGTAGTCGACGGTTTCACCGTCCTTGAGGGCCCGGAACCCGTCGCCCACGATACTGGTATAGTGGACGAATACGTCCTGTCCGGCATCCCCGATGATGAAGCCGAAGCCCTTGCGGGAATCGAACCACTTCACTTTGCCCACAGGCATCTTGCCCGCCTCCCTTTCCCCATCAACACCGCCAGCATGGTCCCGCTTGGTCATTCGAGCGGCACGCGCCGCCGGGCCGTTACACACACGGCCCCAACCATGTGACACGATCCGGAGTTCAGCTCCGGGATGGAGGTCAATCCTGGGCCAACCTGGGCGCTGCGGCCAATGCCCCGAAAAGAAATGGCGGCCGGTGCGCGTACACAAGATACCAGGCCAGTATGTCGCTTCGCCAGACTCTACCTCGGCGAAGAAGTGCCGTCAAGCGATTCCCGGGGGCC
>JAAYZK010000408.1 GCA_012514895.1 Planctomycetota bacterium
CCCCGCGGCAGGGTCATGGAGGTGCTCAGCGAGCACCAGTGCCAGGGCTGGCTGGAAGGCTACCTGCTGACCGGCCGGCACGGGCTGTTCAACTGCTACGAGGCGTTCATCCACATCATCGACTCGATGTTCAACCAGCACGCCAAGTGGCTGAAGGTCTGCAACGAGATCCCGTGGCGCCGCCCGATCGCGTCGCTGAACTACCTGCTCAGTTCGCACGTCTGGCGGCAGGACCACAACGGGTTCAGCCACCAGGACCCGGGCTTCATCGACCACGTGGTCAACAAGAAGGCCTCCGTCATCCGGGTCTACCTGCCGCCGGACGCCAACACGCTGCTGTCGGTGACCGACCACTGTCTGCGCAGCCGCGACTACGTCAACGTGATCATCGCCGGCAAGCAGCCCGCACCGCAGTGGCTGACGATGGACCAGGCGATCAAGCACTGCACCGCGGGGCTGGGCATCTGGGAGTGGGCCAGCAACGACCAGGGCCATGAGCCGGACGTGGTGATGGCCTGCTGCGGCGATGTGCCGACCCTGGAAACCCTGGCGGCGGTCCAGATGCTCCACGAGCATCTGCCGGCGCTGAAGGTTCGCGTGGTCAACGTCGTCAACCTCATGAAACTGCAGCCGTCCAGCGAGCACCCGCACGGGCTGAGCGACGGAGATTTCGACGCCCTGTTCACCAGGGACAAGCCGATCATCTTCGCCTTCCACGGCTACCCCTGGCTGATCCACCGGCTGACCTATCGTCGGACCAACCACAAGAACATCCACGTTCGCGGCTACAAGGAAGAGGGCACGACGACCACACCCTTTGACATGGTGGTGCTCAACGATCTTGATCGTTTCCATCTGGCGGAGGATGTCATCGAGCGCCTGCCGCAACTGGGGGCCCGCGCGGCGTATTTCAAGCAGGCGATCCACGAGAGACTGATCGACCACAAGCAGCACATTGCCCGGTATGGCGATGACATGCCCGCCATCACGGGTTGGCAGTGGGGGCGGGCGCGGTCGCCGCAGGCCGAGTCCACGTCTGTCGAGGGTGATAACATCTAGGCGTTCGTCGGCATCGGCCTGTCTGATGCTTGCAGCGACGGCCTGGACGGGGGGGGAAGGTGCAGGCGCATGCCCGAACAGGTGCACGTCGACGCCGACGGCCAGGTCGTCTACCGGCAGCGGTACTGGGCCCTGTTCTCAGAGAGGATGGATTTTCAGCGGTTCCCCTTCGACCGCCAGACGCTGGGGATCCGGGTCATCGCCGCCGGCTATACGCCGGAGGAGGTTCGCCTGGCGGAGTCCGACCCCGCCTTGAGGATCCGCTCGGCGATCGCCGCCGACGCCCTGCCGCCGGAATGGCGGCTGAGGGGCTTCGAGGTGGAGGCGGGGCCGGTCGTGCTGGTGCCTGGCGGGCTCGGCACGCCGGCGGTGGAGGTCAGGATCGAAGCTGTTCGGCGATGGGAGCATTTCGTGCTCAAGCTCATCCTGCCCCTGTGCCTCATCGTGGTGATGTCGTG
Source organism: Planctomycetota bacterium (assembly GCA_012514895.1). Lineage (GTDB taxonomy): Bacteria > Planctomycetota > Phycisphaerae > SM23-33 > FEN-1343 > JAAYZK01. The sequence continues at coordinate 1,518 of JAAYZK010000408.1, forward strand.
GGTCGTGTTCTGGATCGACCCCATGGAGCTCGAAACGAACTCGGCCGTGGCCGTCACCTCGGTGCTCACCATCATCGCGTACCGCTTCTCCGTCTCCGAGTCGCTGTCGCGCGTCCCTTACGCCACGCGACTGGACGCGTTCGTCGGCGTCGCGACGATCATGGTGTTCCTGACGGTCATCCAGGTCGTCTACGCCACCGCGCTGGCCAAGGCCTCCAGCAAGGCCGCCGCCCTGCGCGTGGACAGGCTCTGCCGTGTGGCGTTCCCGGTCGCGTTTGTGCTGTTGGCCTTCTGGGCGTTGACCTTGGCCTAAGCGGGTCACCAGAGATGATGCAACAGTCGCGGCCCCAATCGTAGGGTGGCGCAGCCGAGCCGGAGGCGAGGCTGCCCACGCGATCGCGGCGGAACCCCCACGGGGCCGCGTGCGTCCAACGAGGGTGGGCCGGTCCGCATTCGCGTGGGCAACGAGTTGCCCACCCTACGGCCGCCGCCTCTGTCGCATGACTTCTGGCAACGTGCATAGCTGCGTTCCGGGCATGGAAAGAAGCGCCGGAATGAACCGGCGTCAAGCAGGGGATGGAACGAGGGAATGTCATGATAGTACCGTACAGGATTATCGAGCAAGCCGACCTCATCGTCTTCGAGCCCCGCCAGGGCCTCACCGCCGATGATTACAGAGATACCTGGAACGACGTCCTGGCGAATCCGTTGTTTCGCAAGGGCATGAGGACGCTGACGATTCTGGCCGAGGGAAGCATGACCGGAGTCACCCGCGAAGCGATCGCGGAAGGCGGCAAGCACTTATTCAGAATCCTCGGCAAGCGGGGCGAAGGCAAGACGGCCTTCGCGGCGCCCTCCGACTTCGAATACGGCATGGCGCGAATGATCCAGATCATCGCTGACGGGGTGGTGCCGTTTGATGTGGGTGTATTCAGAAACCTTGGTGAGGCCCTCGAGTGGCTTGACGTGGAGACCGAAGCCATGGCCGGCTGATCTGTCTCCATGGCTGGCCATCCGATGAATGCCCGCGGCTATGCCGCTGCTCGCCCGGCTTGCAGGCGGTCGCGCTTGACACGTCGGACCGGCGAGGGTATCGCATGTCGGACGCCGGATGCACGGCGCCGGAGACGGGAACGGTGGAGGATCGCGGCGTGGCGAGCGTGGTGTTGAGTGTGCTGGCGGTGCTGACGGCGGGGTCGCTGCTGGTCTGGCTGGGGTCGCTGGTGCGACTGATGCGGACGGACCGGCCGCCGCTGACGGTGCTGCCGGACGACGTGGCGTCGGCGCCCGATGAAACGCAACTCGTCTCCGTCGTGCTGCCGGCCCGTGACGAGGAGGCGAACATCCGTGCGTGCCTGACGTCCCTGCTGGCGCAGGACTACCCCCGCATGGAGATCGTCGTCGTCGACGACCGTTCCTCAGATCGGACCGCCTCCATCGTGCGCGAGATCGCCGCCGCTGATGGGCGCGTACGCCTGGAGCGCGTGGACTGCCTGCCGGACGGCTGGTACGGCAAGACGCACGCCCTGCATGTCGGTGTGCAGCGCGCCCGCGGCCGCTGGCTGCTGTTCACCGACGCCGACTGCCGCCACGACCCCAACAGCGTTCGCTCGGGCCTGGCGTTCCTGCAGACCCACGGCGGCCAGATGCTCACGCTGACGCCGGGATTCCAGACGCCGGGGCTGATCGAGAAGATCGTTCAGCCGGCCGTGAGCACCAACTTCGCCGTGTGGTTCATCTTCGGCAGCAAGGACCCCTTCTGCGCCCGCCGCCCGTTTGCCAACGGCCAGTACATGCTGATCCGTCGCGACGCGTACGACGCCGTCGGCGGCATGGCGTCGGTGCGGAACAGGATCACCGAGGACGTCGCCTTCGCCCGGGCTTGCCACGCGGCGGGACTTCGCGTGTTGACGGCCGTCGGCACGCAACTGTTCAGCACGCGCATGTATGACAGCCTGGCGGCCATGTGGCACGGCTGGACCCGCATCTACTACGGGGCTTTCGAGACGCCCGGGATGCTGGTGGCGGTCTGGCTGCGGACGTTCGTGGTGGCGTTCCTGCCGTTCCCGGTGCTGGTCGGCTCGGCCGCGGCCGTCGTCTGCGGCGGTGCGGGTGGGGGGATGACGCTGCTGGCGGCGCTGTCGCTGGCGACGGTCATCGCGAGTATGATGACGTCGCGAAGGTCCTATCCCCTGATGGGCATGCCGTCGAGGTATGCGCCTGCCTATCCTCTGGGAGTCTTCGCGGCGCTCTGCTTTCAGGTGGGCGCCCTCAGCCGCGCGGCGGGCCTGTCCGGCGTGACGTGGCGGGGCACCCGCTACCGGGGCGGCCAGGCCGAGGAGGTCGAGTCGTGAAGATCCCCCGCGTGCCTTCGCGCTGTCGGAACCATGGCGCCGGGACGATCGGGCGACGTTCGTAGAATCCCTCTTGACGGCTTGCGGCGGCCGCATACAATAACTGCTATTCCGGCAGTTTCCGCCGGGGTGTGTCGGCGGGAAGACAGGCCGGGCTGATCCCTTCGAACGCTAACGCATGGGGAAGGTCCTTGCCGCGGCGCCCCGCCCTTGTCGTGTCCGCACGGGTTTCTGTGGTGAAGCGCTTCTGCGCGCCAAGGAAGGATCAGTGATGGAGTCCCGCCGTGATGTGAGCCGCCGGTCCTGTTCTTACAGATCTCTGCCGACCACCGAGCCCCTGGAGTCGCGCCTGCTGCTGGACGGCGTGATGCTGGGCGATGCCCAGGCCTCCGGCGCCGGCCTGAGCCCCAATTCGCTGGTCTGCGGCGATTTCAACGGCGACGGACGGCCGGATCTGGTCGTCATGGACGCCGGCAACGGCAGCACCACGCAGGATGCGCTGGCGCTGCTGCTGGGGCAGGGCGATGGCAGCTTCGTGCGGACGGACAGCTACTTCCTCTGGAACCCCGGCAGGCTGACGGCCGGTGACTTCAACGGCGACGGATGCTGCGACGTGGCCGTGACGATCGCCGTGAAGAAGCTCGTCATCGTGCTGGGCCAACCCGACGGCACGCTCGCCGGCGCCGGCACGTGGACCAACCCCGACACGCATGGCGGGCCCGTCACCGCGGGCGACTTCAACGGCGATGGGAAGCTGGACGTCGTCACCGGCATCGGCAGCACCATCGACAAGAGCGTCAACGTCTTTCTCGGCCAGGGCGACGGCACCGTGGGCAATCGCGTCATGACGCCGCTTTCGATGCCCATCATGGCGATCGTGGCCGGCGACTTCAACAGCGACGGCTTGTCGGACGTCGCGGTCAGTTCCGGCAACGGCAACCAGGTGCAGGTCCTGCTGCGTGCGGCCGGCGGCGCCGCCTTCGAGACGCCGGTGACCTACGGCTTTCCCGGGTACGCCTCCAGCCTGCTCTACGACGACTTCACCGGCGACGGCGTCGCGGACCTTGCGGTCGGCACCTCGACCACGACCAGCATCCTGAGCGGCGCCGGCGACGGCACCTTCGGTGCGGCTGCGACGTACAGCGTCGCCGGCCTGCAGGATGCCGCCGATATCAACGGCGACGGCAGGCTCGACCTGATCGGCGTCAGCGGCGGACAGGTCGGCGTGGACTATGGCCTGCCCGGCGGCGGCTTCGGCTACGGCGAGAGCTATGCCGTCGGCTCGCCCGACGCGGCCGTCGTTGCCGACTTCGACGGCGACGGCCTTCCGGACGTGGCGATCGCCGACGCGACGCAGCAGGTCGTCCGCACCCTGGCCAACCAGGGCGTCCAGCCCGATCTGATCGTCGACGTGACGCTGATCCCCGCCGACGTCCAGCCCGACGGTTGGGTCGACGTCGAGGTGAACGTCGACAACATCGGCTACGGATCGTCTACGCCGGCGAATATCGAGATCTACCTCTCGACGGACGCGACGATCGACGCCTCCGACACGCTGATCGGCTCGTTCGCGACCGACGCGATGGCCAACTGGACCCGCTTCAGGCAGACCGTCGGCTTCAACGCCCCGGCGGCGGGCATCTATTGCGTCGGCGCCGTCGCCGACCGGCCCAACGTGCTGGTCGAGACGTACGAGCACAACAACACCGGACCGGCGCACACGCTGATGGTGGGGGCGGACCTGAGCATTCTGCCGGTGACGGACGCCTTCGCCGCGGCCCCGGGCGACACGGTCGATGTGCCCCTTCGCGTGGCCAACGCCGCCAACGTGGACGCCGCCGCCTGCCGCGTCGTGCTGGAGATGGCCCCGACGAGCGATTTATCCGCCGGCGTCACGACCGTCGGGCAGTTCACCCTTGCGGACGTAGGCGCCGACGACGCGATCGACCGGACGGTATCCTTCGCGGCTCCGGCCGCTCCGGGCCGGTACTACCTCCGCGCGGCCGCCGACGTCGACGGGAACGTCGCCGAGTACGACGAAACCAACAACGTCGGGCCGGTCATGACGCTGACGGTCGGGGCGGACCTGACGATCACCCTGTCCGGCGGAGCGGCCGCACCGGCCGGACGCGAGATGGACGTGAGCGTCGCGATCGCCAACAACTCGCCGGTGGCTGTCGCCCAGACGTTCACGGTGCAGCTCTACCTCTCGGCCGACGCCGTGCTCGACGCGGCAGACACCCCGATCGGCAGCTACACGTGCGGCGGCATCGCCGCCTGGGGTGCCAGCAGCCGCGCCGTGCCGTTCACGGCCCCCGAGGGCGTCGGCGAGCACATCGTCATCGGCGTGGTCGATCCGGACGGCGTCGTCGCCGAGGCGCCGGAGAACCTGGCCAATAACATCGACGCCGCCAGCGTCTACGTCACGCCCAGCTACGACCTGCTGCAGACCTCGATGCTCAAGCCGGGGGTGCGCTGGACCTACGACTTCGAGATCGGCGAGTTCCAGAACAAGCCGCTCGATCGCACCAGCGTCGCCACTGTGTCGGTGAGCGGCGGCCCGACGATCGGCGGCATCGCCACGTACAGAATGACGCACGCCGTACCGAAGCTGTACTCCGAATGGGAGTACGTCGCCCGTGACCTCGACGGGTATGTCATGATGGGCTTCGGCACGCCGGAGTGTGCCTTCACGGCCACTGAGCCGCTGATGGTGATGCCCCCGTCGATTGCCGAGTCGGACTACAGCCTGCATCTCGATCACGGCACTTTCACGGGCAACATCGAGGGCACGAAGCTCATCCTCCAGGCCGACAGCTACGTCAGCTTCGAGGGCACCGAGACGCTGGTCCTGCCCTCCGGCACGTTCGAGTGCACCATCGTCGGTGTGGACCTGTATTTCCAGATGAGCAACGGCTGGTCGGCCTCGCAGCACCTGACCTGGTGGATCGATCCGGACGCCGGCCCCATCCGCCGCGACTACTGGGACAGCACCGAATGCCACTTCCTTAACGGCCCTTAATACTACAACGCTAGAA
>JAAYZK010000409.1 GCA_012514895.1 Planctomycetota bacterium
CCCGGCAACGCCCCTGAACGGGGCGATCGGCCAGTGGGTCGAGTTCATCCTTCCGCTGGACGGCACGACGGAGCCCACCGGGTGGCACGTGACGGCCGTCGGGGCGGCGAGCCTGGAGCACATCGGCTCGGTCGAGATCCACGCCGACACGTGGGACCACGGGTTCACCCTGTGGGTGGATGGCATGGGCTTCCATCCGCAGCCCGGCGCGAGCGTCGTCGATAGGTTGCTGTTCTACAACAACTCCGCGCTCGACGGGGGCGATCCCGCCGCCGGCCCCGGAGACGACGGCGCCATCGCCGCCGACAAGGAGGTCCTCCTGCCGGGCGGGCCGGCAGTGCCGGCCAACACCACCGGCTACAGCCGCGGCGTGAACGGCATCATGGTCGATATCGCCGGCTTGGCCGACGGCGACGCCCTCTGCGACGGAGACTTCACCGTTCGCCTGAGCGACGATCCGGCCGGCGGGGTGTGGACGCCGGGGCCCGCGCCCCGGATCATCGCCGTGCGGCCCGGGGCGGGCAGGGATGACAGCGACCGTGTGACGCTGATCTGGTCGGACGGCGTGCTGGTGAACACGTGGGTGGAGGTGACGGTGCGGGCGACGGCGGCGACCGGGCTGGCGGCCGACGACGTGTTCCTGGTCGCCAACGTCGCCGGCGACGCCGACAGCGACCGGGACGTCGACCTCGACGATTTCGTGGCCCTCAAGCGCGGCTTCGGCACCTCCGGCGGAGGGATTCCGTCGGGCGACTTCGACCTGACGGGACGGGTCGACCTGGACGATTTCGTCGTCCTGAAGACGAACTTCGGAGCGGGCGTCGCCGCGGCGTCGGCCGGCCTGGAACGCACGGTGGACCTCCTGGCCGCGACGCCCGAGGCGCCCCGGCCGGCGGAGACCCGGGCTTCGGTCGCGGCCGCCAGGACGCGAAGAGTGCCGGCGAGACGGAGGCTCTCCTGGCGGGAGAATTCCGGCGACCGCGCCGGGCGGCGCGAGGGCCTGGACCTGCTTGCGGCCGCGGCGATGAAGCCCCTGCACCGGTGAGTCCGGCGGGTGCCTATCTCAGCAATTGGGACGCCACGGCCAAGGCGCCGGTGCGGAGGGCGGGCGCGTAGTGCTGGGAGATGGCCAGAAGCCTCCGGGCGCGGTCGAAGCGTCCGGCGCGGAAGCAGTCGCGGCCGCCGCGGTAGTAGACCTGGGCAAGGCGGCGGTTGACGCGCCGCGGGTCGGGCCGGTCGGCGCCGGTCAGGCCGCGCAGGTAGCGTCTGAGGATGTGGGCCTCGGCGCGGCGGCCGGCGCCATTGCGTCGGGCCAGGCGGGCGGGGGCGCGGCGCAAGCCCGTGGCGGCGCCGAGGGGGTGAAAGGTCGTATGGCGGCTGATCCGCAGGTACAGGTCGTAGTCCTCCCAGCACCGCAGCCGTTCGTCGTAGCCGCCGACGGCGTCGAAGAGCCAGCGGTGGTAGCACACGCACGGATGCCACAGGAACATCCCCCCGAACAGGTCCGCACCGTCGGTGGGGCGGTCCTGGAACGTGCCGGTCAGGTAGGTGACTGCTCCGTCGGCGTCCATCCGGTAGCGGTAGCCGTACACGAAGGACACGTCGGGGTGGGCGTCGAGGAAGGTGGCGAAGCGATCGACGGCGTCGGGGAAGTAAGTGTCCTCGCTGTCCAGGAACGCCAGCCACTCCGCCCGGCCCCGGCGCACCCCCGCGTTGCGTGCCGCGCCGGGCCCGGCGTGCGCCTGGTGGAGGGCGTGGATCCGCCCGTCCCGCCGCGCCCACCGGTCGATCCGCTCGGCCGACCCGTCGGTGCTGCCGTCATCGACGATCCACAGTTCCCAATCCGCCCGCGTCTGCGCCGCGACCGACGCGACCGCCTCGTCGATGCAGGCGGCGCGATTGTACACGGGCATCACAATCGTGAAGGTCGGTTCCCCTGTCCCCATGCTCCAACGATACGCGGGGAAAGGACGTAGAACACCGCGACGGCGCAAAATCATGGCCGGGCGGATGGGTCAGTACGGCAAGGCAGTAGGCTGGAGACCGCAGGCATGGCAACGGCGCAGCGGTGGGATGGGGGTCTTGGGCGTCAGGAACGGCGCCAGGCCCTCGACACCGTATGCCGGTCCCTCGCTCCTCAACGCTCCTCAACGAACGCTCCTCAACGAGTGGCATTCCCCGCCGCCCCCGCGTATACTGCCCGGCCTGACGGTGCCATGCAAGATCGCCCCTCCGCGGGCCTGCAAGGATTGGAAAGGATGCCATGAAATCGATACACATCGTTGAGCCGTCGCTGCCGTTGGCCTGGGAGAAGGCCGTCGTCGCCTGCTGGGAAACCGGTCATCGGTTCCGCACCGAGTACGACCGCGCCGGCGACCCGGAAAGCCGCGACGTGACGGCGCTGATCCACGTGACCGACCCGTTCGCCGAACCCCGCATCCACCGGGCGTTTCCCGGGGGGCTGGACGACCTGGAGAAATACCGCAGCGAGGTTCTGTACGGCGTGCACGACCACTGGGTGGACCCCTCGGTGGGCAAGTGGGAATACACCTAACACGAGCGGCTCTTCGAGTACGACGTGCCGCAGATCGGCACCGTCGACCAGATCGCCGGGGCGATCGCCAAGCTCAAGGCGGTCCCCTTCACCCGCCGCGCCCAGGCGGTGACGTGGCAGGTGTGGAACGACATGAACATCGACGACCCGGCCTGCCTGCAGCGGATGTGGTTCCGCATCGCCGACGGCAAGCTGCACATGAACATCCACATGCGGTCCAACGACGCCTTCAAGGCGGCGTTCATGAACATGTTCGCCTTCACCGAGCTGCAGCGCGACATGGCCGCCGAGCTGGGCGTCGAGCCGGGCGAGTACATGCACATCGCCGACTCGTTCCACATCTACGGCAGCTACTTCAACGAATTCGAGGGCTTCCTGAAGACCGTCGCCAGCCGTCCGGAAGATCAGCGGGTCTACACGACCGACTTCGCCCGCGAGTTCTTCATCGACGGCTGCAACACGCTGCTGGGCGAGACGGACATGCCCGCCGACAAGCAGGCCATCGTCGCCAGGCGCCTGGCGGCGCTGAAAGCCGAGGGCTGAGCGGTGATCCGCGCGGTGATCTTCGACCTCGGCCATGTCCTGGTGGACGTGCGCGTCGCCGACACGCCCCGCGCCTGGGCCGCCGCCGCCGGCCTGGACGCCGAGTCCGTCGAGCGGATCTACTGGGCCGACACCGCCTACGAGCGCCTCGAGCGCGGGCAGATCACCCTGGCCGACTACCACGCCCACCTCGCCGCCCGACTCGACGGGCCGCTGTCGCTGGAGGATTTCGAACGGGGCTGGTGCGACATCTTCGGCGAGATCCTGCCCGGCGTCGAGGCCCTGCTCGACCGCCTGGACGGGCAGGTCCGCCTGGTCTGCCTGTCCAACACGAACGCGGCCCATACAGCCGTCTGGAGCGAGGTCTACCGCGACCTGCTGTCGCGATTCGAGCGGGTCTTCACCTCCCACACCATGGGCGCGCGCAAGCCGGAGGCGGCGTGCTTCCGGCAGGTCCTCGACTACCTCGGTCTGCCCGCCGCCGAGGTTGCTTTCGTCGACGACCGCGCCGAGAATGTCGACGCCGCCCGCGCCCTGGGCATGCACGGCATCGTCGCCACGGGCGCCGAGCAGGTCGCCGGCGACCTGGCCCGCCTGGGCGTCGGGGCCGGCGGACGGGACGGGAGCAGCCCATCATGAACGCATCGGAGAACACACCCATGGCGGCCGGACTGAAGATCGGCTGGGCCCAGGCGGACATCACGCCCCCGCGGACGGTGCTGGTCTGCGGGCAGTTCTACGCCCGTCTCAGCGAGGCGGTGCTCGACCCCCTCACGGCGACGGCCCTGGCGCTGGAGGCCGGCGGCGAGCAGGCGGTGCTGGTGAGCTGCGACCTCGTCGGCGTTCCCGACTCGCTGCGCGATGCCGTGCGGGCGCGGCTGGGCGATGCGGAGGCCCTGGAGGCGGCGAAGGTCGTCCTGTTCGCCACGCACACGCACACCGGCCCGCAGGTCAAGCTGCCGTCCTGGCCCGTCGGCATCAGCCCCCAGGCCGTGGGCGTGGATCTCGGCGTCGAGATCATGGATGCCGACGCCTACGAGGCGTTCGCCGCCGAGCGGATCGCCGGGGCGGTGCGGGCCGCCTGGGCCGCCCGGACGCCGGCCCTGGCGGCGTACGGCCACGGGTGGGCCGTCGTGAGCCACAACCGCCGCTGGGTCGACACCGACGGTGAGGCCACCATGTATGGGGACACCACCACGGCGACCTTCAGCCACATCGAAGGTTACACGGACCACAGCGTGCCGGTGATCGCCACGTACGACCCCTCCGGCCGCCTGACGGGCCTGGTGGTCAACGTGTCCTGCCCGTCGCAGTGCTCCGAGCACGAATTCGCCATCAGCGCCGACTACTGGCACGAGACCCGCGCCGAGCTGCGCCGCCGCCTGGGCGACGGGTTGTTCATCCTGCCCCAGTGCGCCGCCGCCGGCGACCAGTCGCCGCGGGTGATCCACGCCCGGCGCGCCGACCAGCGGATGCGCGAGCTGACCGGGCGCAGCGAGCGCGACATGATCGCCCGGCGGATCGCCGACGCCGTCGAGGACGTCCTGCCGGCACTGGCGCCGACGGCCGACGGGTCCTTGCCGCTGGCCCATCACGTCGAGACGGTCGGCCTGCCGATGAACGCCCTGACGGCCGCCGACGCCGACGCCGCCCGCGCCGAGGCCGCCCTGTGCCGCGCGAAGTACGAAGCCGAGCGGGCGCGCCTCGACGCCGATCCGGCCCTGCGGGCCGCGCCCCGCTGGTATGCCCCGGCCAGTGCCGCGTACCGGATGATGCGCTGGCACGAGATGGTCGCCGAGCGATTCGAGGCCGGCGCCGCGTCGGCGGCCCAGCCGGTCGAGCTGCACGTGATCCGCCTGGGCGAACTGGTCCTGGCGACCAATCCGTTCGAGTTCTACCTGGATTTCGGCATCCGCATCAAGGCCCGCAGCCCCGCCGTCGAGACGCTGACGGTCCAGTTGGCCGGGGGCGGCACCTACTGCCCCAGCGGCCGCTCGACCGCCGGCGGCGGGTACGGCTCGCGCGCGGCGTCCAACCCCGTCGGCCCCGAAGGGGGCCGCCGCCTGGTGGAACGGACGCTCGAGGTCATCCAGGCCATGTGGACGTGACGGCGGCGGGAGAAGTCAACGGCAATTCCGTTCAACCGGTCTGGGAGGTCGAGCCATGAGCACGATCGTCTACTGGTTCAGCGGTACGGGCAATTCCCTGCACCTGGCCCGGCGGATCGCCGAGGGCCTCGGCGATACGGAGCTTGTCTCCATCGCCCACGCGATGCGGGCCGCCGACCCGCCGCGGACCGCCGAGCGGGTGGGGCTGGTCTTTCCCGTGTATGCCTGGGGGCCGCCGGGGATCGTCCACCGCTTCATCGAGCGCCTTGTCGTCGAGGGCAAGCCGTACGTCTTCGCCGCCTTCACCTGCGGGGGGTCGGCCGGCTCGACGGCGGCCATCACGCGGAAGCTCCTCCGCCGCCGCGGGCTGGACCTGGCGGCGGCGTGGTCGGTGAGGATGGTCGAGAACTACCCGCCCCTGGGCGGCGCCCCGGCCCCCGACGCGCAGCAGCGCCACCTGGCGGCGGCCGATCGGAGGATCGGCGAGATCGTCGGGAGCCTCAAGGCCTTCCCCGCCGGCGTTACCCGCGACGGCAATCCGCTGTTCGGCCTGCTGGGACCGCTGATCCACCCGCTGTTCCTCCGGGACCTGCCCCGAATGGACCGCAAGTTCACCGCCGACGACACCTGCATCCAGTGCGGCCTGTGTGCGCAGATCTGCCCCGTCGGCAACATCGACCTGGTCGACGGCCGTCCGAGATGGCTGGGCCGCTGCGAGCAATGTTACGCCTGCTTCCACTTCTGCCCCACGCGCGCCATCCAGCGCGGCCGGACCGCCAGGCAGCACCGCTACCACCACCCGGATGTGTCGGCGGCGGATCTGACGGGCGGCGCGTCGAGCCAGGGCCAACCAGGAGAGACCCCATGACCGATGCCGAGAACCAACCGTCGCCGCCCCAGATCCCACCGAAGCGCAGGATCGCGACCCGCCTGCTTCGCGGCCTGCTGACGGTCGTCGTGGTCGTCGTCGTGTTCGTCGCCGGTTACATCGCGGGACGATCGCACGGTGTTCGTCTCTGCAGGATCCAGCCCCCGTCCTTCGAGTCGCTGACGGTGTACAGGATCGACGCCGCCAGCGGCGCCGCCATGACGCCCGCGGCCCTCTCGGCGATCCCCCATGCCCGGCTGGGACCCCCAACGGTCCAGCCGATGTTCGACGACGTCGTGTACCGCACCGGCAAGCTCCTTCTGGTCGTCGGGCCGGAGCTGTACGCCGTCGCCGAGTCCAGCGGCGGCGCGACGTGCGAAGTGGGCCTCATGGTCAACTCACGGTTCCGCATCCTCGGCCATGAGGGTTACTACGAAGTGCAGGGCGCCTCTCAGGCGGCTTAGAAGCTGTTTCATAACCTCATTTGGGCTGCAAGCGGTTCTTCTGCCGCCCGGCCGCGTCGCCGAAGGCTCGACGTATCCCCTGGATACGCCTTCGCCTCCGCTCCTTGCCGGATCGGCAAAACTCCGCGCTTTCGCCTGCAAAGCAGGTTATGAAACAGCTTCTTATCTGGCGGGCCACCAGTCCGCGGTCAAGGCGATCGCCGGCATACCGTAGGGCGGCAGGGGCAGGCTGAGAGGGTGTGGGTCGGGAACCGCGTGGAGCGGGGCAGAGGCTTCCTCGCATCCCGTTGACGTACGGTCGCCGGCGGGTTATAGACCACACTATCTACTGGCGGTTCTCAGACACGAGGCGATGCCATGACCGACCACAGCACCCTTCCCCTCATCGACGCTCACACGCACATGCGGGCCATCGGTTCGGTCGCCAATCAGTCGAACGTGATGGACGCGTGCCACCTGACGGCCGTCAACGCGCTGTCGATGGCGGCGCGGGGCGGGATGAACATCAACCAGAACGTCCTGGTCGCCCTGTTCAAGGCCGAGCGGCCGGGGCGGGTGTACGGCTTCGGCGGACTGCACCACGAGGCGCCGGCCGTCGACCCGTTGCGGCCGGATTTCGCGGGGCAGCTCCGCCGCCTGCGCGACCTGGGATTCGACGGCGTGAAGATGATCGAGGGCAAGCCCTCGGTCTACAAGCCGCTCGCCACGCCGCTGAACGACCCGCTGTACGACGAGTTCTACGGCCTGCTGGAAGCGTGGCGGATGCCCGTGCTGCTGCATGTCGGCGATCCGGCGGGGATGTGGGACACGGTCAACCCGCCGGCCTGGGCCGTCCAGCGGGGCTGGGTCTACGGGGATGGGACGTACCCGACGCTGGAGGAACTGTACGCCCAGGTGACCGACGTCCTCGACCGCCACCCGTCCCTGCGGCTGATCCTGGCCCACTTCGCCTTCCTCGACGGCGACAGGGACCGCTGCGCCGTGATGTTCGACCGCTGGTCCGGCCTGGCGTTCGACCTGACGCCCGGGTGGGGGATGTACGGGTCATTCTCGAAGGATCCGGCCGCCTGGCGGGACTTTTTCATCCGTTACGCCGACCGGATCCTCTTCGGCACCGACAACAGCGGCGGCCGCACGCCGAACGACCCGGAGAAGGTCGACACCGGCTCGAAACGGATCGCCGCCATGCGGCGCTGCCTGGAGCTCACCGGCGAGGTCGAGGGCTTCGCGGGCGGCAGCCGTTACCGAGGCCTGGGCCTGCCGTCCGACGTGCTGGCGATGATCTACGCCGGCAACTTCCGCCGCTATGCCGGCGACCGTCCGCGGCCGGTGGACCTCCCGGCGGTGCTCGAACACTGCCGCGACCTGCTGGACCTCGCCCGCGGCGCCGGCGCGGACGAGGAGACCCTCACTGACATGACCGCCATCCTGCAGCGGCTCGAGCGGGCGGTGCAATTCCAAGGAGCGAGACCATGATCATGCATGTCTGCCTGATCGTTCTTGGCGCAGTCGCGGTTCTCTCGGCCGGGCTGGCCGCGGCGAGTGAGCCGCTGTGGACGGCCGGTCCGGCGACGGACCTCAACAGCGTCACGGTCGTCGGCGACGCGCAGGTCCGCCTGGTAACCGAGGGCGAGGCGGCGGCGCTGCGCGTCGAGGTCCCCGCGGGGACGCCGGTGGCCGGCGTGGCCTTCCCGGCACCGGACGGCCGGTGGGACCTGTCGCGCTACGACGCGGTCCTGGTCCACGTCCGCAACGTCGGCGACCACGCGGTGCGCATCCGCTGTCGCGTCGACAACCCCGGTGTGGCGGGCGATGCCTTGCCGACGTTCGGCATCCACCCCGACGCCCCGTACGTCAACAGCGACCAGGTGTTCGCCCCCGGAACCAGCGGCGCGGTGTGGGTCGAACTGCGCCGCCACAAACCCGATTGGGCCAAGGTCGACCTGTTCAACATGGTCAGCTACCCCTGGGGCCAGTGCAACTCGTCGGATCCGTCGGAGCCGGGGGCGGTCGAGGCGTCGGACATCGCCAGCATCCTCGTCTACGTCCGCAACCGCTTCCACGACCAGGCGTTCGAGATCAGTTGCATCCGCGCCGCCTACCCCTACCGCGAGCCGGCGCGGATTCTTGCCGATCCGGAGGCGTTCTTTCCGTTCATCGACGCGTTCGGCCAGTACATCCACGAGGACTGGCCGGGCAAGATCCACTCGGCCGGCGACCTGATCGTCCGCCGCGACGCCGAGGCGGCGGACCTGGCGGCCCATCCGGGGCCCGCCGACTGGAACCGGTGGGGCGGCTGGGCCGGCGGACCGGCGCTGGAGGCGACCGGCTGGTTCCGCACGGCCAGGTTCAACGGCAAGTGGTGGCTGGTCGATCCGGACGGCAAGCTGTTCATCTCGGCCGGCATGGACTGCGTCGGCGTCGGGCGGGCCGCCACGCCCATCGACGATCGAGACGGCTGGTTCGCTGAACTGCCGGACCGCGAGGGGGACCTCGGCGAGTGCTACGGGACCTCGCGCGGCTTCCCCCGCGGGTACTACGCGGGGCGACGTCCCGCCACGTTCGATTTCGCCTGTGCCAACATCATCCGCAAGTACGGGCCGGACTGGAAGAGCCTCTACCCGGACCTCGTCCACCGCCGCCTGCGGAGCTGGGGCTTCAACACCCTGGGCAACTGGTCCGACGGCGATCTGGCCCGCATGGGCCGCACGGCCTACACGGCCAACGTCGGCTTCCGCAGCAAGCCGCTGGACACCGTGGAAGGCTGGTGGGGCAAGTCACCCGATCCGTTCGAGGCGGACTTCGCCGACCAACTCCGCCGGGCGATGGAGGCGCACGCGGACACGACCGCCAGGGACCCCTGGTGCCTGGGCTTCTTCGTCGGCAACGAGATGGCGTGGGGCGGCTCGGACACCGAACTGGCCAGGTCGATCCTCGCCTGCCCGCCGGACCAGGCGGCCAAGCAGGCGTTCGTGGCGGATCTCCAGGGGAAATACGGGACCATCGAGGCGCTCAACGCCGCCTGGGGGACGGATCACGCTTCGTGGCAGGCGCTGCTGGCGAGCACCGCGCCCCCCGACGGCGCCGGCGCCGAGGCGGATCTGGCGGCCTTCCAGGTCAGGACGTGCGAGATGTACTTCAGGACGGTCCGCGACGTGGTCAAGGCCGTCGCGCCGAACCACCTCTACCTGGGTTGCCGTTTCGCCGGCGGCGGATACGAATCGCCCTCGCTGATGGCCGCGGCGGCGAAGTACTGCGACGTCGTCAGCTTCAACATCTACGGGCGCACCGCTTCCCAGGTGGTCAATACCGCGGGCGCCGACGGGCCGATGCTCATCGGCGAGTTCTCCTTCTGGGGTATCGATCGCGGCAAGTTCAACCGCGGCGGGCTGACGCTGGAGGCGATGGACACCCAGGCCGAGCGCGCCGAAGCCTACAAGCGTTTCGTCCGCGACGTGCTGCGCCATCCGCAGCTCGTCGGCTTTCACTGGTTCCAGTACGCCGACCAGCCCACCACCGGCCGCGGCGACGGGGAGAACTTCCAGTTCGGCTTCATCGACGTCGCCGACACCCCCTACGCCGAGACCATCGACGCCGCCCGCCTGATGGGCGAGGAGTTGTATGAACTGCGGGCGTCGCGCCGGTAGCGCAGGAGCGTCACCGGTCGCCACCCGACGGAAGCCCCCGCGACGCGCCTTTGACCGGCGCGCAAAGAGAGGTGCACGATGATCGACCGCGACCGCATCCTGGCAATGCTCACCCGCTGGGCCGAGGCCGCCGAGGCGCACTGGTGCCCCGTCGAGGACGGGCGGCTGGGCGTTTACGGCACGGGGTACAACGGGTGGGGCGTGCAGACGAACCAGAAGTACCTTGCCGCGATGGCGCTGCTGGGGGCCCGCGGCGACGAGCACGCCCGCGCGCGGGCCCTGGCGGCCCTGCGGTACAACCTGGCCACGCACGTCTCGGGCGGCCGTGCGCGGATGGATGGGTCGCGGTGGGGGCACACGTGGATTTCGGCGCTGGGCATCGAGCGGATGATGTTCGGCGTGTACCTGCTCGAGCCGTTCATGGCCGACGACGACCGCCGCGCGGTCGACCGCGTGCTGGCCAGCGAGGCCGACTGGCTGCTGACGCATTACGACGTTGCGGCCAACCTGTGGAATGTGATGGGCGGCAACAAGCCTGAGTCGAACCTGTGGAACGGCTGCATCTCGTGGCGGGCGGCCGAGCACTGCCCCGATCACCCGCATGCCGGCGCGTGGCGCGAGAAGGCCCGATGCTTTCTCATCAACGCCGTCAGCGTGCCGGCGGACATCGGCGTCGAGCCCCGCAACGTCGGGGCGGCGAACTTCTTCCCGAACTACGCCCTGGACCATCACGGCTACATGAACGTCGGCTACATGGTTATCTGCACCTCCAATGCCGCGATGCTGCACTTCGATCTCAAGGCCAGGGGCTTCTCGCGCCCCGCCGAACTGGACCACCACGAGGTCGAGCTGTGGGAGACGATCCGCCGGATGATTTTCGCCGACGGGCGCCTCGCCCGCCTCGGCGGGGACTCCCGCGTCCGCTACGCCTATTGCCAGGACTACCTCCTGCCGGCGGTGCTCTACGCCGCCGACGCCCTCGGCGACGGCCACGCCGGCCAGCTTGCCACCGGCGTGGTGGAACTGATGGCCCGCGAGTACGACCACAACGGCGACGGCACCTTCTTCTCCCGGCGCCTGGCCGGCAGCACCGGGGGCGCCAGCCCGCTGTACTCCACCCGCCTCGAATCCGACCGGGCGTGCGTGCTGGCGATGGCAGTGCGGTACGCCGAGCTGATGGACGACGCGGCCCGCGTCGCCTCGTCGGAGTCCGACTACGAAACCTCCGTCGCCGGCGGCTGGTGCGAACCGCTCTACGGCGCCGTCATGCACCGCTGCCCGACCCGCCTGGCGAGCTTCGTCTGGCCGGCGTGCGACGTCCGCCAGAACGTCTCGATGGGCCTGTGCACCCCGCCGGGCGACGGGCACCTCGTCGAGTGGGTGCGGAACCTCGCCGGCCGCGTCGAATTCGTCAACACGCCCTACGACGGGGTGATGACCAACAGCGTGCCCGCCGCCGTCGTCCGCCGCTGGATCGGAACCTTCGACGGCGGCTTCGCGACGATCGGCGAGATCATCGAGGGCACGAAGGTCGAGCAGGCCGAGGGCTGGAAGGGCGAGGACCTGGCCCGCCAGCGCCTCGCCTACGTCGCCCTGCCGGACGGCCACACCGTCGTCGGCCTGCAGCGCTGCGCGGCCGGCGGCCGGCGGTTCTACCTCACCGAGGTCCAGGGCCTGCGCCTGAACGTCGCCAACGATCTGTTCAACGACTTCCAGCGCACGCTGGCGACCGAGGCGGGCCGGACGGTCGTCACGACGCCGGCGCCCCGCGACGAACTGATCGACCTGCACAGCCGGTGGGTGAACGTCGACGACAGGCTCGGCGCGATCGGCCTGTACGGCGCCGAGACGATGCACCTCCGCCGCACGCCCCGCCGCTGCGCGGGCAGGTACGAGTCGCTCCACGTCGAGCAGTTCGCCTGGTCGGCCCGCCTGGGCGCGCACGACGTCATGGGCGGCGCCGTGCTCTTCGACGTCGGCTGGCTGGCCGTCAGCGCCCTGGACGCCGCCGCCACCGCCGAACTGGCCGCCGCCAACCGCCACGCGGCCTTGGCGGACCTGCCCGCGGGCCTGCGCGGCGTGCGCGTCCGCGCCGCCGACGGGGCCGAGTACGCCGTCATCGCCAACTTCGGCGATACCCCCGAACCCGTCGACGTGCCGAGCGGCTTCGCGCCGCTGCTTGCCTCGTGTGGGCCGGCGCTCCCGTCGATGGCGGTGGGGGTCTGGGTGAAGGGATAGGCTGTAGTCTGCAGGCGCCCCGTTCGTGGCACGGGTCGTTCTTCCTCGGTCAGCGGTGTTCCCGCCGCCGACGGCCTGCCGTTCGGACGGCATAGCGCTGGAAGTGCTCGCGGGGGCCGGTGAAGCAGGCGAGGAAGTCGCCGCCGGCGACGTCGGCGAGGATCGGCCAGTCGGGCCGGTCGGTCGGGCGGACCATCTGGGAGGCGTGGCAGGCCAGGGCGGCCGCCTTGAGGTCCAGGAGGGGACGGACATCCACCGCGCAGCGGAACCGCCCGAACAGCCTCACCGCCCCGATCACCGCGTCCCGCGTGCGTCCCAGGCGGCGGCGCAGCGGCCCGCCGCGTTCGCTCACCCAGGGCCAGTGGCGCCAGAACCACACGGGGTACTCCAGGATGGTCGTCTCCCCGGCCGCCCCCGCGGCCGCAAGCACGGCCGCGCCGGCCGCAACGTGGTCGCAGACCCCGTCGAAGCGGCTGGGGACGAATACCTGGGAGGGCCGGTGACAGCGGAGGATATCCGCCGCCGCCGCCGTCAGTTCCGCCTGGCGGGCTGCGAGCTGCCCGTCGGGCAGGTCCAGGAATCGCACGCGGCAGGCGGGGATCCCCAGCACGGCGCACGAGGCGAGGGCCTCGCGGCGGCGAAGCCGCCGGGCCGAGCGGGGATCGAGGTGACGGGGGTGGGAGCGGCTGCCGTCGGTCAGGAAGACCACGCGGACGTCCGCCCCGGCGGCGACCTTGCGGGCCAGGGTGCCCCCGCACCCGAGAACCTCGTCGTCGGGATGGGGGCAGAAGACGACGGCCGGCTGGGCCAGTTCCGCCTCGGTCAGCTCAGTGGCCCAAACCCGCAACAGGCGGCGGTACAGACGGCACGCCAGGGGTCGCAGCGACGGTGGTTCCATGGAGGATCCCCAAGGTGAGGTGGTAGACGTGACGGATCCGGTCGGCCACGCGGTCCCAGCCGAAGTTCGCCCAGGCATACTGGCGGGCGGCGGCGGCGAAACGGCCGAGCCGGTCGCCGTCGGCCAACAGCGAGGCGAGGGCCTCGGCCAGGGCGTCGGGGTCGTCCGGGGGCACCAGCACGCCGGTCCGGCCGTCCTGGACGACCTCCGGCAGCCCCCCGACGTTGCTGGCGACCACCGGCAGCCCGGCCGCCATCGCCTCGGCGGCGACCATCCCGAACGCTTCGTTGAGCGCCGGGTGGGCCAGCACGGTCGCCTCGTGGTAGGCCCCAAGCAGCGGCTCCCGCGACAGGCCGCCCAGGAACCGCACCCGCGCGCCCAGGGCCGCCGCCTCCACCCGCCGGCGAAGCCACCCGGCGTAATCGCGACGGCGATAGAGACTCACCGCCGCCCGATCGGCCCCCCGAAGCAGGCCCGGCATGAAGTCGCGGACGAATCCCGTGTCGCCGCCGGCGATATCGAGCACCAGGTCGTCCCGGCGCTGTGCCAGCCGTTCGAACGCGTCAATCAGCACGTGCAGCCCCTTCTCGGGCGTCAGACGGCCGACGAAGAGGATCCGCCTGGGCGCCGCCGCACGGTTCTCGCCGCCGACCGACGCGAAGGCCTCGAGGTCCACGCCGTTGAGCACCGTGTGGCACCGTTCCGCCCTGGCGGCAAAGCGCAGGCGGGTGCCCTGGGTGAGGTACTCGCTGCAGCCGATCACGGCGTCGGCCTGGGCGATCGATCGGTCCACCGCCCGGGCGCCGAGATGCCAGAGCCAGTCGCAGTGCATGTGCAGGACGATTCTCGCCGACGGGTGCAGACGCCGGGCCAGGGGCACGTACTGCGAGAAGTTGTGGATGTGCAGGATCTCGCAGCCGTCCGCCCGGGCCGCGCAGATCGCCTGCCGGTAGAACAGCGGGTAGTACATCCCCCGGCTGAAGAACGGCGACGCCGGATGCAGCGCGCGGCTGAGGCGATGAAGCGCGGGGCGCAGCACCCGGTCGAGTCGCACGGGGATCCGCCGGATCGTCACGCCCCCGACCTGGTCGACCGGCGCCAGGCCCTTCTTGGCCTTGGCGTAGACGAGCACGCTGTCCTGCCCGGCCAGCCGTTGAGCCACCTGCCACGTCCAGAGGGGAACCGACGAGTTCGGCTGCAGCCGCGTCACGCTGTCCCAGGGCTGACAGATCATGGCGATGCGCACGGCAAGCTACCCCCCTCCGCTGAATGGTCCCCGTCTGCGACGGTTCGCGCCGCGCCCCAATGGAAATGATGAGCCACCCCGGGATCACCCATCGGCAGGATCGCCCAGGGTCTTCAGATCGCCGATCCGCACGTCGCCCCCGGAATCCGCAACCCTGGCAGTCTACACCACAAGCGTCGCTTCCCGTGCCGGTCCGACGGAGACGAGCCGGACGGGAACGCCGGCCAGGTGCTCCACGCGCCGCACGTAGTCTCTCGCCTGCCGGGGCAGGTCGTCGAATCGGCGCGCCCCCGAGATGCTGCACTTCCAGCCCGGCAGCGTTTCGAGGATGGGCGCAGCACGGTCCAGCTTCGCCGAGATGGGGAATTGCCCCGTGCGGCGGCCGTCGATCTCGTACGCCGTGCAGATCCCGATGGCGTCCAGGTAGCCCAGGACGTCCAGGTTGGTCAGGGCGATCTCCGTCGCCCCCTGGACGCGGCAGCCGTACCGGGTGGCGACGGCGTCGAACCAACCGACGCGCCGCGGGCGCCCGGTCGTGGCCCCGTACTCCCCGGCGTCGCCCCCTCGCCGGCGCAGCTCGTCGGCCGCGCCGCCGGACAGTTCCGTGACGAAGGGCCCGGCCCCCACGCAGGAGGAATACGCCTTCACCACGGCCACGACCCGCCCGATCGCCTGCGGCGGCACGCCGGCCCCGACGCCGGCGAAAGCCGCCAGGGGCGATGAGGAGGTCGGGTAGGGCCAGATGCCGTGATCCGGGTCCCTCAGCGCCCCAAGCTGGCCCTCCAGCAGGATCCGCCTGCCGTCCGCCAGCGCGTCGTGAAGCAGGCTGAGCGTGTCGCAGACGAAGGGCCGGATCTGCTCGGCCTGTGCGAGCAGTTCATCCAGCAGAGAATCCACCTCGAACGGGGGCTTGTGGTACAGGTGCTCCAGCAGGACGTTCTTGGCCGTCAGGGAGGCCGTCAGGCGGTCGCGCAGGCGCGGCTCGTCGAACAGGTCGGCCACCTGGATGCCGAGCTTGAGGGCCTTGTCGGCGTAGAACGGCGCGATCCCGGACCGGGTCGAGCCGAACTTGCGGTCGCCCAGGCGCTGCTCCTCGTATTCGTCCAACAGCACGTGGTACGGCGCGACGACCTGGGCCCGCTACGACACGCGGAGGCGCGGCTCGGGGACGCCGCGCGAGAGCAGGTCGCGGCGTTCGGCCAGCAGCGCCGGGATGTTCACGGCGACGCCGGGCCCCAGGACGTTGATCACGCCGCTGTGGAACACGCCCGAGGGCAGCAGGTGCAGGGCGAACTTGCCGTGGTCGTTGATGACCGTGTGGCCGGCGTTGTTGCCGCCCTGAAACCGCACGACGACGTCTGCCTGGCCGGCCAGGTAATCCGTGATCTTCCCCTTGCCCTCATCGCCCCAGTTCGCTCCGACCACCGCGGTGACGGACATGGTCTATTCCTTTCCGACTCATCAGCAGTTGATCTCGCGCATCGCCACCGGATGGCTGATTCCGGTGAAGTGCGCCTCCTGTTCCTCCCCGACCGGGACGGCCTCCGCCAGGCCCGCGAGGGTCGAGGCGGTGGCGGCCACGCCGCTGGCGGTGTGGCCCGCCGCCCAGCCCGCGGCCAGGCGGGCGATGCTGACGGCCTCGCCCATGGCGTCCGGCTGGGCGTAGTCGGGATGGCCGATGGCCCCGAAGTAGATCGTTCCGTCGGCGATTCCGATCTTCAGCGGGGCCGAAGCCGCGGCCTTTGCGCTGACGGCGGCCTGGACGGCCCGCCTGCGGTGTTGGGCACCGGAGAAGAAGCACAGGAGGCCCGGCCCGCTGAACTTGATCGGGACGGCGTCGTGCTGCAGGACCGCCTCGGTGACCTGGAAGCACACGCTGTTGGTCCACGCCGCGAACTCCCGCGGGGCGAGGCGCTCGGACATCTCCCGGGCATTCTGCACGCCGGAGGAAAGCACCGTCGCCTCGAACAGGTCCCGCTGCTCGTCGTGGCTGGCCAGCAGCCAGTCCACCGACACATCCAGCAGCCGACCCAGGGCGGGCAGCAGCGAGATGTCCGGGGCGTTCTCGCCCCGTTCCCATTTGGAGACGGCCTGGGGGCTCACCTGAAGCGCCGCCGCCACGTCCGCCTGCTTCAACCGGCATCGTTCCCGCCGCCGGCGTATCCGCCGTCCCAGATCCTGCAGGTCCATGTCGTCGCTCCTGGAATCTCACCAGACCCTTGCACTTCGATCCTAGTGGCCCAGGCCGCTCCCAGCAATGGCGGGGCGGTTGAATCCGGTGGCGGCATTGTTGGGTCGGCCATGCTCCGTCTCCCAGTCGCAGCCCGACCCGTGGATCCGATCCGCCCAACGCACCCATCCCGCCCCGAAATCCGTGAACCGATTGCCGAGGTCGGGTACTTACGGGTAGCCTGCGGGCGGCGAAGGGCCGCCAGCGCGAGAAGAGGATGACGCCGAACGCCAGTCAGACCAGTCCGGTGCCGTCAGGGACTTGTCCCGCCCAGGCCGAGGCCGCGCTGCTCCTGCGGCTGCGCCGCCGCGAACGAGAGGCTCTGACGGGCCTGGTCGAGACGTACGGGGGCCTGCTGGCGCGGACGGCGTGGGTGGTCCTGGGCGACGCCCACGCCGCCGAAGACGCCGTGCAGGAGACGCTGCTGGCGGCGTGGGACGCCGCCAGGCGCAAGCGCGAAGGCGCCTCCCTGCGGGCGTGGCTGCTGGGCATCCTCGTGAACCGCTGCCGCAAGCACATCCGCGCGGCCGCCCGCCGGCGCCGGCGCGAACAGCTTGCCGCACGGTCGGAGGCGGCGGCCGTCGATGCGACTGGCGACGACGGGGACCTGCAGGCCGTACGCGAGGCGCTGGCGCGACTGGAGGGGCGGCTGCGTGACGTGGTGATCCTGAGGTACTGGCAAGGTCTGAGCGTTGACCAGACCGCCGCCGCCCTGGGCGTGCCGTCGGGGACGGTCAAGAGCCGCTGCCACGCGGCCATCGAGAAACTGCGAGAGACGATGAGGCCCGGATGAGAAACGGCGAAGACAGTTTCGAGAGAGAACTGGCCGCGGCGCTTGATGCTCTGGCCGACCAGGCGCCGCCCGGCCCGCAGGCGGCGGCGGTGCACAGGCGGCTGGAGCGGCGGCGGAATCGCCGGCTTGGCACGGCGGCGGCGGTCGCAGCCGCGGCAATCCTCGCCGCGGTGGCGGCCCTGCCCCGCCCGGGGGGCGAGGCGCCGCCGGCGCCGGTTGCCCAGACGCCGGCGCCGCCGGCGAAGGCCGCCCCCGTCGAGCCGTCGCCGCTGGCGATGCCGACGATGAACTTCGTGAGCGTGGCCCAGCCCGGTCCCGGCGCCGAGGGCCGATGGGAGATGCCCGTGCCCGTGATGACAATGTCGGTCGCGCCGATCAGGTCGGCGGCGGGCGCCGGCGTGACCATGAACGTGCCGGCCGTCTCCATGCCGAGATTCTGAGTTCCCTGCGTGCGAAAGGAAATGACCCATGAAACGCGCTAGAGGCAACGTGGTGCTGACATCGTTGATGCTGATCCTTGTCCTGTGCGGCTGGTCCGGCGCCGCCGAACCGGCGGCCTCGCGGCCGGCCGAGGGCGCATCCGAGACGGCACTGGAGATGGTGCTGCCCTCTCTGGAGTTCGACGAGATGGACTTCGAGTCCGCCGTCACCTACTTCCGCGCTGTCTCCGAGGCGAACATCGTGGTGAACTGGGTGGCCCTCGGGAACGCCGGCATCGACCGCGACACGCCCGTGACGATTCAACTCAGCGACACTCCCCTGCGCAGCGCGCTGCGGGCAGTCCTGCAGACGGCCGGTGGTGTCGTTCCGCTGGGTTTCGCAGTGATCGACGACGCGATCTGGATCAGCACTCAGGAGGACCTGAACACAAGGACGTGTACCAAGGTGTACGATATCCGGGATCTCTTCAGCGGCGAACCGGCCGGCGAAGCGGTGGCTGAGTTGACGGAGTGCATCAGGGTGAGCGTCGCCCCGGACACCTGGATCGCCAACGGCGGCACCCAGGGCAGCCTCCGCTATCTGGGCGGGACGTTCCTCGTCGTGCAGACCTATGAGAACCACCGTGCCCTCGAAAGCCTGTTGAACAAACTCCGTGGGGCCGGCGTCCAGATCCAGCCTTCCCCGGCCGCCCAGGTCCAGCAGGCCGAGCCGCGCATGATTCTTGTCGGCAACATGAAGGAACTCTGCTCCGACCCCCAGGCCATGGGCATCGTCGCCCTCGGCAGCCTGCGCACGGAAGCGGGCCTGGATCGTGCCGACCTGGTCGCGCTGCTGAACGGCATGATCGAGAACAACCCCGACAGCGGCATCGACATGGTAGCCTCGCGAGCCATGCGAAACGCCGTCCGCATGACGCTCAAGGACCTCTACATCGAGATGGGCGATACGGCCAACGCCACGGAGCAACTGAAAGGCATCATCAGGGAGAACGACGAAATCCTGAGACATGCCGAGCAGAAGAGGTAAGCCCCGCGGCCCGTCTGCCCCGCCAAGCCGCCGGACGGCCCAAGTACGATGTTCGGCCGGCATACGGATATCCTTGAGGCCCGTCAGGACCGACAGAGCTTCCCTTCCTCTGCCGACCCCTGACGGGCCTTGGGGTCTGGACCGTCTCCTGGTCAGAAGTCTTCCCTCCAGCCTATCGTTCCTGTGCCGCCCGCACGTGGAACGGCAGGCCCTCGTACCGCCCGATGGCTTCGATCGTCGGCGTCAGGGCCGCCAGCGCCGAACGGTCCAGCGAGCCGATCGTGGAGCACTTCATCATGTCGCGGCAGGTGATGCCCGAGAAGGCCCGCGCGCAGGCGTTGGTGGGCAGTACGGCCGTGATGCCCAGGGCGTAGTTGGCCGCGGAAAAGGGCGTCGTGTCGCCGAGCAGGATCTCGCCGGCGTTGCGGACTTCCCGGAGGCCTTCCTCGATCCCTTCGCGACGGCAGGCGAGCATCAGGTGCTCGGGGGCGAAGGCGTTGACGAGGTCCCACACTTCGCGGTCGTCGCCGGCCAGTACGACGGCGCCCATCCCCGCGGGGCCGAAGACGTGCTGAAGGACCCCCTTCCGCCCCTGGGGCGCCTCGGCGATCATCGCGGCCAGTCTCGCCGCGACGGAGGTGGCGACCCCTTCGCAGGTCGTCACGAGGACCGAGGCCGAATCGGTGCCGTGCTCGGCTTCGTTGGCCAGGTCGCAGGCCAGCAGGTCGGGCCGGGCCGAGTCATCCGCCACGACCATGGAATCGGACGGGCCGATCCCCATGACGGTGCGCCGGCCGTACGAGAACGCCGCCGCCATGGCCGCGGCGATGGCGCCGGGACCGGGCCCGAAGATCCCGTCCACCTGAGGCACGGACGGCGTGCCGACCGACCAGGCTGCGATCAGGCCGACCCCATTGCCGACGTAGAACTCATTTGCCCCAGCCATCGCGGCCGCGGCAACGGTGCCGGCGTCGATGGAGCCCCCCGGCGTCGGCGGGGCGCCGACGGCGATCCGCTTCACCCCGGCGACGCGGGCCGCGACCGTGAGCATCAGCGCCGTCGAGATCAGCGGGCCTTTTCGCGCGGGGATCCACAGGCCCACCGAGTCCAGCGGCGCGACCTGCTCGCCGACGAGCGTGCCCGGGCGGATCTCCCGCTGCCAGGAGAGCGGTCTGAGCACCCGGTTGACCGCCTCGATGTTGGCGATCGCCACAGCAACGGCCCGCCGCAGGTCCTCCGGCAGCGAGGCGGCGCACGCGGCCGCCTCGGCGTCCGTCAGGCGGAGGCCGTCGAGGGCGACCCCATCATGCTTCCGCGTGGCGGCGAGAACGGCCGCGTCGCCCTCGCGGGCGACCTGGTCGAACAGGGCCGATACGTCGGCCATCAGGGATCGGTCGAACAGCACGGTTCGCCGCGCCAGCCGCCGGGCCAGACAGCTGCGGTCGGCGGGCATTCTGAACAGGCACTCCTGCATGGTCTGCTCCTTGAATGGAGAGAGGAATACGATTGGCGACCGGCGGGTTCCGCCGGGACGGATCGAGCGCAGAAAAAAGCCCGCCTCGAAGGAGCGGGCTGTGAGTCTCAGGAAAGCTCGATCAGCAGTGCGGCAGCCCGCTCCTCCGGCGATGCGCAGCGTGAGCGCGGTGGTGCGCCAGGGGCGCCGCGAGTGCACGGGCTGTGTCAGAGGATCGGTCCATATATTGCATCATAGCACCCGACGGGCCTGCGTCAATCCCGCGGCTCGGAGGCGCGGCGGATTCGGGCGCTCCGCCGGACGCCGTCGCCGAGCGACCAGAAGCCCTCCAACTCACAGGGCAGCGTGCCGGTGAAGGGGATCTGCCCGAGCAGGGCCCGCCCGGCCGCCCGCTGGCTGGCCGGCGAGGGGCTGTAGGTGACGAGGTAGGGGTCCATGAAGGGCAGTTCGTACAGGTGGTAGGGGTTGGAGAAGCTGATCCAC
>JAAYZK010000410.1 GCA_012514895.1 Planctomycetota bacterium
CCCTCGTTGGACGCACGCGGCCCCGTGGGGGTTCCGCCGCGATCGCGTGGGCAGCCTCGCCTCCGGCTCGGCTGCGCCACCCTACGATTGGGGCCGCGACTGTTGCGTTATCTCTGGTGACCCGCTTGGTGGGGGAAAGGGAAGCGGACTCTGTATATGTTTTGCTTCAATCGCACACGGACTGTCGGCGCCTACAGGCTGTTTCACGACTCTTCCGCGGGTCGAGGCTCTCTGCCTCTCTTGAGAACTTCGATGCCCAAGGGGCCTGAAACCGCCTCTCAATGGAGCCGCTGCCGGATGCTCTGGTCGAGGTCTTCCCGCTGCTTGCGGGCGGTCGTCAGCGCCGAGAAGGTCATCAGGGCGTCCAGGCCGATGCGGCGGGCGGCGAGGCGGTAGCGCCAGGCGCTGAGGACGGGGATGGGGCCGTTGGCGCGGGCGCGGGCGCGGTCGTCGCCGTTCCAGGCGGGCAGCAGGTCGGGCAGGCTCTCCCGCAGGAGCCGGGGCGTCAGGTGGCGGATGTCCTGCTCGGCCAGGCGCCTGGCGGCGTCGAGCAGGGCCGGCGGGAGCGTCCAGAGGGTGTCCAGGCCGTACACGTCCGGATCGTCGGGGCGTGTCCAGCGGGGTTCGGCCGTCTCGTCGCCGTCACCGTCGGTCTCCGCCGCCAGGACGGCCGCCTCGAGCGTGGCGGTCGCGTCCTGGTCGCGCAGGGCCCGCAGGGCATCGCGGATGGCCGCCAGGGCTTTCCGATCGACCCCGCGGCCGTCGCCCAGGCCGTTGTCGACCGCCACGCGGCGGAGGGGCGCCAGCGGGACCTCGACGTACGACGCCCGCCCCACCAGGGCCGCCGCCGCCGCCTGGCGGGGGGAGTGGCAGGGCCCCAGGGCCGGCGCGGACCCCGCCGCCGCCAGGCGACCGCAAGCGATCAACCCGACGGCGGACAGGGGGACCGTGACGATAAGCCGTTCCGCCCCCAACGCCGCCAGCCGCCGGGCACGGGCGACCAGCGAGGCGGCATCGTCGGGCGGACCGGGGGAAAGTTCGACGGCGACGGGGGCGCCGAAACGCCTCGCCAGCCGCAACGCGTGGACGGCCGTCACGAGGAAGGCCAGCTCGCCGGCAAGATCCTCGCCCGTCCCGGCGGCCCGCAGGCGCGGGGCCGCGTCGCGCAGGAATGCGTCGTAGGCGCCCCGGCGCACCTCGTCGGCCGGCAGGCCGGGCGTGACGGTGAGGGCCTCGAAGGCCGGGTCCCACAGGGCGGCGGCTTCGTCCATGCCGCCGGCGGCCAGCCACAGGCGCGACCCGGCCGCGCGGAGGCGGCGCCACGTCGGGCGCGGCTGGGGCGCCTGCAGGGGCTGCTCATCGAACCGGGCCAGGCCGTCCAGGACGACCTGGTGGACAGACTGGAGCCATTTGCGGTCGTTACGGGCCATACCACTCACCCGTCCTTTTACTCATGGCGACGGCCCGGACATGCCGAGAAGGCCGCCGACTTCCCATTATAGCCCATAGGGCGGTGCAAAGCGAAAAATCGGCCTACTGAGCGTTGCATAAAGAACTTAACTTTTCGAGACCATAGGTCTGGCTCGACAACAGCCAAGACGGCCTTCAACGACAGCCGAATCACGCTGGAACGCCGGCGCTATTCTTGAAGCACGAATTCACTTCCTTCCGCACTGCTCAATAAGAAGCTGTTTCATAACCTGCTTTGCAGGCGAAAGC
>JAAYZK010000411.1 GCA_012514895.1 Planctomycetota bacterium
CCAGCGAGCTGGAGGCGATGGCCGAGCCGCACCCGAAGGTCTTGAACTTCGCGTCGACGATCCGCCCGTCGGCGGAGACCTGGATCTGCAGCTTCATCACGTCGCCGCACTCGGGGGCGCCGACGATGCCGGTGCCGACGTCGGGGGCGTTCTTGTCCAGCGACCCGACGTTGCGGGGGTTCTCGAAGTGGTCGATGACCTTGTTGGAGTAAGCCATGGTTCTCCCTCAGGCTCGCTTGTCCCATTGCACGCCGGCCGCGTCGATGCCCTCGAGGGCCATCTCGTACAGCGGGCTGAGCTGTCTCAGTTCGGTGACGGCCGCGACGACCCGCTCGATGGCGTGGTCGATCTCGGCTTCGGTGGTGAACCGCCCCAGCGAAAAGCGGATCGAGCTGTGGGCCAGGGCGTCGCCGACGCCCAGCGCCCGCAGCACGTAGCTGGGCTCCAGCGACGCGCTGGTGCAGGCCGAGCCGCTGGAGACCGCCAGGTCCTTGAACTTCATCATCATCGCCTCGCCCTCGGCGTAGGCGAAGCTGAGGTTCAGCGTGTTGGCCAGCCGCTCGGCCGGGTGGCCGTTGAGCGTGACGAAGTCCAGCCGCCCGGTGATGCCGGCGTGCAGGCGGTCCCGCAGGGCGCCGATCCGCGGGGCCTCCTGGGCCATCCCGGCCCCGGCCAGCTCGGCGGCGGCGCCGAGGCCGACAATGCCCGGGACGTTGAGCGTCCCGCTGCGCATCCCGCGCTCGTGCCCGCCGCCGTGCATCTGGGCGGCCAGGCGGACGCGGGGGCTGCGCCGCCGCACGTACAGGGCCCCGACGCCCTTGGGGCCGTAGATCTTGTGGCCGCTGCAGCTCAGCAGGTCGATGCCCATCGCGCCGACGTCCAGGGGGATCTTCCCGAACGCCTGCGTCGCGTCCGTGTGGAACAGCACGCCGCGCTCCTTGCAGACGGCGCCGATCTCGGCGATCGGGTGGATCGTGCCGATCTCGTTGTTGGCGGCCA
Source organism: Planctomycetota bacterium (assembly GCA_012514895.1). Classification (GTDB taxonomy): domain Bacteria; phylum Planctomycetota; class Phycisphaerae; order SM23-33; family FEN-1343; genus JAAYZK01. The sequence continues at coordinate 1,000 of JAAYZK010000411.1, forward strand.
TGATCGACACCAGGATCGTCCGGTCGGTGATCGCCTCGGCGACCTGGGCGGCCGCCACCTGCCCGGTGCGGTCGACCGGCAGGTACGTCACCTCGACCCCGCGGGTCTGGAGGTACTGGCAGGTGTCCAGCACCGCCTTGTGCTCGGTGGTCGCGGTGATGATGTGGTTGCCCTTCTCGGCGTACATCTCCGCAACGCCCTTGATCGCCAGGTTGTCCGACTCGGTCGCCCCGCTGGTCCAGACGATCTCCTTCGGGTCGGCGCCGAGGACGTCGGCGACCTGCTGGCGCGCCCGCTCGACGGCCTCCTCGGCCCGCCAGCCGAACAGGTGCGTGCGGCTGGCCGCATTGCCGAACGTGTCGGTCAGGTACGGCATCATCGCCTCGAGGACGCGGGGGTCGACGGGCGTGGTGGCGTTGTAGTCGAGGTACACCGGTGTCGTCGCGCTCATGGCTGCTGTGCTCCTGCGTTCACGGTGTCGGCGCCGTCCCGCGGCTCGGCGGCGGCCAGTTCGGCCAGCGTGATCTCCCCGAAGAACCCCCGCAACCGGTCGTGGAGCAACTGCAGCGGGCCCTGGATCGGGCACAGGCGGCTGGCGCCGCAGCCGTTGGCGTCGCCCTCGCCGCCGCCGACGCAGGGGGCCAGACGGACCGGCCCTTCCATCGTGTCGATCAGGTCGGCCAGCGTGATCCGCTCGGGCGCCTGCGCCAGGCGGTACCCGCCGTGCGCCCCGCGGACGCTGTCGACCAGCCCGGCGGCGCTGAGCTGCTTGAGCACGTTCATCAGCAGCCCCGAGGACAGAGCGAACCGCTCGGCCATCTCCCGGGCGCTGACCACCTCGGCCGCCCGCGTCGCCAGGTACGTCAGGGCCAGGAGGGCATAATCGGTTTTTCGCGTCAGGCTTAGCATGCACCTCGCTCCACCGTCATCCTATGCGCTTAATATCGTACCTGACAGGTACTATTTCAAGCCTAAATAGTACAAAATTTCTACTAATTGTACGGACGAGGGGCCAAATGGGGCGACGGGCGGGGGAGAAAACGGATGTAGGCTATTTCATATTTTAGAGTTATGACGCACCGCCGGAGCCTGCCGAAGGGCGGATCCCGGGTCTCTCGGCCGCAGCGGGGGTCCCCAACCGGGGATGACGGCTCAGGAGGTCCGCGTGCCGAGGCGCGCGGGGAATTCCACCGTCGTGGTCGTGCCCTGGTCGGGGGCGGACACGATGTCCATCGTCCCGCCCAGCAGGCTCAGGCGGTCGCGGATGGTGGCCAGGCCGAAGTGCTCGTTCTCGGCGTGGCCGTCCCAGTGGTCGGGCAGGTTGAAGCCGCGGCCGTGGTCGCAGACGGCCAGGCGGAGGCCCCTGTCGGCGCGGGCGAGGACGAGGCGGGCGTCGCTGACGCCGGCGTGCTTGACGACGTTGAACAGCAGTTCCCGCGCGGTGCGGAAGATGAAGGCCTTCAGGTCGGGGCTGTCGGCCTGGGCGTCCGGGTCGACGTCCAGGTGAACCTCCAGGCCGTGCTTGGTCCGCATCCACTCGGCCAGCCACGCCATCCCCGCCGCCAGCCCCGACCGTTCCAGCACCGGCGGGCTGAGGTCCACCATCAGCTCCCGCGTGGCGTCCAGCGACTCGCCGACGAGCTGGTCGATGTCCCCCAGGGCCCTGCGGAGGGCCTCGTCGGCGGCGCGGCCGCGGGCACCGTTGGCGCGCATGCGGATGGCCACCAGGAGCTGCTGGAGGTGGTCGTGCAGCAGGTGGGCCAGGCGGCGGCGCTCGCGCTGCTCGGCCCCGGTGAGCTCGACGGCCAGGGCCCGGATCTGCTCGGCCCGGCGGACCGCCTCGGCCGTCCGCTCCGCCACGCGCTGCTCCAGCGTGTCCATCAGGGCCAGCATCGCCTTCTCGCTGCGCTTGCGCTCCATCGCGTAGCGGATGGCCCGCCACAGCCCCCACCCGTCGATCCTGCCCTTGACGAGGTAGTCCTGCGCCCCCAGGCGAACCGCCTCGACCCCCAGCGTCGTGCCCTCGTGGCCGGTCAGGACGATGATGGGCGCGTCCCCGTCGACGTCATGGACGCGCCGGACCGTGTCCAGCCCCCGGCTGTCGGGCAGGTCGAGGTCCAGCAGGATCATGTCGAAGGTCTCCACCGGCTCCATCGCCTCGAGGGCCTCGGCGATGGTGGCGGCCCGGGTGAGGTCGAGCGATTCGCCGGGGACGGCCGCCAGCATGTGGCGCAGGAGCACGACGTCGCCGGGGTTGTCCTCGACGATGAGCACGCGCAGCGGGTGCCGCAGCTCGGCGATGGCCTCGCCGCGGTCCTGCCGGATCGCGACGACCTCCGCCTCCGTCTGGCCCTTCTCCCGCACCTGGCCGTGCGATTCGGCCGGCGGGGCCGGCGCCGGCGGCGGCTCGGCGGCCTCGACGCCCGCCTCCCGCCGGCGGACCGCCTCCATCCGCCGCAGGATGGCGTCGAACCCGTGGAAGTCGTGCGGCTTGACGAAATACGCGTCGGCCGGCAGGTGGTGCGTCTCCACCAGGTCGGTGTCCTCGGTCGAACTGGTGAGGATCACCAGCGGTATCTTCGCCAGGCGCGGGTCGGCGCGGAGGCGCGCCAGCAACTCCCGCCCGCTCATGCGGGGCAGGTTCAGGTCGACAACGATCAGGTCGGCGACGATCAGGTCCACCGCCGTCTCGGCCGCGTGGAGCGTCGCCAGGGCCTCTTCCCCGTCGGCGGCGACCGTCACGCGGTACGGCAGGCCCGCGCGGCGGACCGCCTCGCGGAACAGCCACATGTCGCCGGGGTTGTCTTCGATCAGCAGGACGTGAACCGTCGGTTCCATGGCCGATCACTCCTCCGCCGCCGGCAGCGTGAAACAGAAGGTCGCCCCTTCGCCCGCCGCGCTCTCCACCCAGATTCTACCGCCGTGGCGCTCGACGATCTTCTTGCAGATCGCCAGGCCGATCCCCGTGCCCTCGTAGCGGCCGCGGGGATGCAGGCGGTTGAACACCAGGAAGATCCGCTCGGCGTGTTGGGGGTCGATGCCGATGCCGTTGTCGGCCACGCGCAGCAGCCACTGCCCGTCGTGCCGCTCGGCCGACACGTGGACGCGGGGAGCGGCGCCGTCGCGGCGGAACTTCAGTGCGTTGGCGATGAGGTTCTGCAGCAGTTGCACCATCTGCGTCCGGTCGGCGCGGACGGTCGGCAGTTCGCCGGCGGTCACCTCGCCTTCGGTCTGGCGGACCACGCCCCACAGGTTGGCCAGGGCCGCGTCGAACGCCTCGCGCATCGGCATCGGGGCCGGCGGTTCGGCCCGGGTCGACACCCGCGAGTACGCCAGCAGCCCGTCGAGCAACTGCTGCATCCGCGTCGCCCCGTCGACGGCGAAGTCGATGAACTCCCGGCCCTCGCCGCCGAGCCGGTCGGCGAAGCGGTCCTTCAGCAGCGTCGTGAACCCCGCCACCATCCGCAGCGGCTCGCGCAGGTCGTGGCTGGCGACGTAGGCGAACTGCTGGAGATCCTCGTTGCTGCGGCGCAGCTCGTCGACAACCTGCTTGAGCTTCTCCTCGCTGTCGCGCAGGGCCTGTTCGGCGCGGACCATGGCGTCGATGTTGGTCGCGACGCCGAACCAGCGGACGATCCGGCCCTCGTCATCATGGATGGGGCGCCCGCGGACCTTGAACCACTCGTACGCGCCGTCGTGGCGGCGGACGCGGTAGTCCACGTCGTAGGGCGCGCGGCCCTCGACGGCGTCAATCCAGGCCCGCATGGCGCGGGCGCGGTCGTCCCCGTGCAGCAGGTCGTTCCAGCCGGCCCCGACGTGCTCGCTGGCGGGCACGCCGGTGTAGTCGGCCCACTGCTGGCTCTGGTAGTCGCAGTACCCGTCCGGGCGGGTGGTGAAGACCATGCCGGGGATGGATTCGAGCGTCTGGCGGTAGAACGACTCGCTGTCGCGCAGGGCCTGCTGGGTCTTCATGCGTTCGGTCACGTCGACCATGGCGACGACGCCGCCGATGATGGCGCCGGCCTCATCACGGACGGGGGCGCCGTTGTGGAGGATGATCCGCCGCTCGGCGCCGCCGAACGGCTCGATCTCGATCAGTTGCCCCGCCGACGTCTCGCCATGACGCAAGGCGCGGGCCATGGGCCATTCCTCGGCTTCGAGCCGTTCGCCGGTTTCGAGCCGATAGCCGACGAACTGGCCGTACTGCTCCCAACTCGTCGTCTCCGGCATCATTCCCCAGATCTCGCGCGTGGCGGCGTTCACGCGGACCAGCCGTCCGCGCATGTCGGCGATGGCGACGCCGACGGGCAGGGCGTCGAGCACGGCGTTGAGCGTCGCTTCCCGCCGGCGCAGGGCCTCCTCGGCCCGCCGTCGCTCATCGGTGGCGGCGGCGAAGCCCTCCGACAGAAGGCGGAACTCGCCGATCCGCAGGGGCTCGCCCGTCACCGGCTCGCCCCGGGCGGCGGCGGCCATCTGGCGGCTCAGGGCGGTGGCGTCGCGCTGCATGGCGCGGCCGGTCAGCAGCAGCACGCCGGCGCAGGCGCCGATCAGGACCAGGTTGGCCCACAACGCGTTACGCATGGCCCCCCACGCGGCCGCGTTGACCGTTTCGACGTCTCGGCCCGCCCCGGCCACCCACCCCAGGCGGCCGGTGGGCACGCGGGCGGCGACCATGCGCTGACCGGTCACCGGCGAGACGAACTGACCCGAGGCCTCCCGACCGGACAGGGCGCTGAGCAGCAACGCCTCCTGGTACGCCTCGGTCTGGGCGTCGGTGAGCTCCACCGCCGGACTGCGGAAGATCGGGCGGCCCGTCCGGTCGAACAGCAGAAGCGTCCCGCCCTGCACCCGCTGCAATTCCACCGCCGCGTCGGCCAGCCGGGTGGGCGGGACGGCGGCGAGAATGATACCGATCGGACGGCCCTCCCTGTAGACGGCCCGTGCCACGATCACTTCGGCGCCGCCGGTGCGACGGCTGACCAGCAGGTCGCTGATGACCCACCGGTCCGGTCCGGCCGCCATCGCCTCGCGGAAGTAGCCACGATCGGCGAGCTGGATACCCACCACCGACCGGTCGCTGCAGGCGACGACCCTGCCCTCGCCGTCGGCCAGCGCAAGCGCCGACACCGCAGGGTATTGAGCGGCCTGGGCTTCCAGCAGCTCGTTGAGATCCTCCGGCGACCCCGCCAGCCCGTCCGGCAGGCGGACGATCATGTCGGCGATCGCCCCTTCCGTGCGGCCCAGGTCGGCGATGTACCCCTCGAACAGCTCGCCGACTGCCCGGGCGAACTCCAGGTTCGTCTCAGCCTGTTCGCGGTAGTTGCTCGCCAGCCACCGCCGCACCAGCACCGCCTGGACCGCCAGCGACGGCAGCACCGCCACCAGCACCAGCAGCACCAGAACGCGACGCAAGGTCCAGCGTGCATTTGGCTTATATGATCTATTCTCTGCCATACACCTGACTCTCTCGTGTCGCACGCCCGTCCGACGAGGGTGGCATGCCCCGCGCCCGACGCGAGGGAAGCGAAGGCCACCCGCGGTCCACCTCGTTCTACGCCGGGCGCCCCCGCCCAGCCCACATGATCCCGCCCCCCCTTCCTGGACGGCGGCGCAGTGGACGAAGAAGCGGCGTCTTTTTGCTCCACGAACAGGGCGCCCCAGTTTGTGCCGGAAAGACTCGCCTCGCCGCCCGCCGTTCAGCGGAACTGCTGGCGGAAGCGGCTGGGGGCCACCCCGCGGTGGCGGCGGAAGGCCCGGGACAGGTGGAACGCGTCGCAGAAGCCCACCTGGCGGGCGATGGCGTCGAGCTTCAGGCCGCGCAGGAGCAGGCCGGTGGCGGCCTCGACCCGCATGGCGGCCAGGTCGGCCATCGGCGGCCGCCCCGCCAGGGCCGTGTAGCGGTGCGAGAAGCTCGACTGGCTCATGCCCAGGTGAGCCGCTGCCCGTGCCAGTGTGATTCGCTCGGCCAGGTGGTCGCGGAAGAAGTTCCGCGCCGCCTCGACGAGGTCCTCGGCCTGCTCGTCGGCCCGCCGGGTCGCCGGGAGGATGAACGGCTCGTGGGGTCCGTGGGGCCTGACGCCCTGCAGGTCGTCCAGCAGCGCCGCCAGTTGGGCCTGCGCCGTCCAGAACCCCGCCTCCCCGCGGCGGTGGCCGGTCAGGGCGATGTCGTACAGCCGCGCCTCGATCCGGCCGCCAGGGTCCACGATCCGTCCGAAGGGACGGTCGGCGCTGAAGAAACGCTCCAGGTCCGCGTGCTCCCCGCCGCTGAAGAGCACCCAGGCCTCGCACACCCGGCCGCCCACCGCCGTGTCGTCTTCCCAGAACGGGGTTCCCGGCCGGTAGAGATGGGCGACCCTGGGCGGCCGCGGCCACCAGCGGGCGCGGGCGGAGCCGACGCGGCCTCGGCCGCAGTCCGAGCGGGAGTAGTCCAGCACCCAGAACTCATGCACGATCCGCCGCGCCAGGCGGACCGGATCCCGCTGGCACCACGCCGCCGACACCACCCGCGGGGACGCATCCCTCGGCGTGGTCCAGGCGTGCCCCATCCACGGGTATCTCTTCGTGTTCATCGTCATTGCTCACAGGGGCCGGTCTTGCAGGATCGTACATGGATTCTGCACCCGTGTCCATTCCCAACGGCCGCGGGCCGTGGCATACTTTCCGCGGTTGCCGGTCGGCGGATCGGCTGCGGGCACATGCCAGGAGATTGCGGATGTCGGATGCATCGAGGAAACACGAGCGGCTCGCCCTCCAGGGCGGGATGAAGGCCGTCAGCGGGTTCGAGGGCCGCGGCCAACCGAAGATCGGCCCCGAGGAGTTCCTGTCCATCGCCGAGCGGTTCGGCCTGTCCGAGCGGGCGATGGCGGGCATCCGGGCGGTGCTGGACGAGGAGGACTTCGGCGAGGGTCCCTTCCTGGCCAACTACTACTCGGGCCTCAAGGAGACGAAGGTGGAGGCGTTCCAGCGGGTGGCACGGGAGACGTTCGGCGTGCCCCACGCCATCGGCGTGTGCAACGGCACCGCGGCGCTGCACGCGGCGTTCGTCGCCGTGGGGGTCGGGCCGGGCACGGAGGTGATCTGTCCGGCGATCGGCTTCATGGCCACGGCGGCGGCGGTCGTGATGGCCAAGGGCGTGCCGGTCTTCTGCGACGTCGACGCGTCGCTGTCGATGGACCCGGCGGCGCTGGAGGCGGCGATCACCCCCCGCACCGTGGCGGTCGCCCCCACCTGCGTCATGGGCAGCGTGCCGGACATGCCGGCGATCATGGCCGTCGCCCGCGGGCATGGGCTGAAGGTCGTCGAGGACTGCGCCCAGTCGTGCGGCGGATCGGTCGGCGGGCGGTACGTCGGCACCTTCGGCGACGCCGGCTGCTTCAGCATCTCGGCCTACAAGATCATCGGCGGCGGGGAGGGCGGGCTGCTGCTGGCCGGCGATGAGGGCGTCTGGGCCCGCGCCAACCAGCTCATGGAGTGCGGCGGGCTGTGGCGGCCGGACCGCTTCGCCCCGCCCCGCTGGGCCGGCGAGCTGTTCGCCGGCACCAACTACCGCATGTCCGAGCTCGAGGCCGCCGTCGACGCCATCCAGCTCGCCAAGGTCCACGACAAGGTCCGGCGGTTCCGCGCCGTCAAGCAGCGCATCAGCCGCCAGTTGCCGCCCTGCCGCGAGATCGCGCCCCAGCGGCTCAACGACGCCGACGGCGAGGTCGGCTACACGCTGCGGTTCTTCCCCGAGTCGATCGACCTGGCGGTGCGGATCGTCGAGGCGCTGCGGGCCGAGGGCGTCGGCTGCTCCACCCGCGGGCGCAACCCCGGCCGCGACTGGCACATCTACCACGACATGTTCCCCATCACCGAGCGGACCGGCTGGACGGACATCCGCTGCCCCTACGAATGCCCCCACTACACCGGGCGCGGCGGGGCCGTCCGCTACGGCCGCGGCGACTGCCCCGTCGCCGACGACCTGTACGACCGCGCGGTCACGGTCCACCTCAACCAGTGGCTCACCGACGCTGACTGCGACAACGTCGCCGCCGCCCTGAACAAGGTCTTCGACGCCTACTGCACGCCGGACGCCGGTGCGGCGCCCTGGCCTGCCGGAGGGATGCGCCATGACGCCTGACACCCGCGATGGTCTGCAGTTCGGCCTGGTCCTCGACACGGTCTTCCGCGACAAGCCCCTTCACGAGCGGATGGCCCGCGTGGCCGACGCGGGCCTGAGGAACATCGAGCTGTGGCTGGCCGAGAAGCTCTGCCCCGACCCGGCCGACCTGGCCCGCCAGGCCGAGCGGGCCGGGCTGCGGGTCAACAGCCTGGTGATGTGCTCGCCGGACGGTTCCGTCGGCGGCGGTCTGACCGACCCGGCCAGGCGCCCCCTGTGGCTGGCGCGGCTGCGGGACTGCCTGGACTACGCCGGCGGCGCCGGCATCCGCGCCGGCATCGTCTGCACCGGCAACGTCGTTGCGGGCGCCGATCCGGCGGCCACGCGCCGGTCCGTGCTGGAGGGGCTGAAGGCCTCGGCCGAGTTGGCTGAGGCCGCCGGCGTGACGCTGCTGCTGGAGGCCCTGAACACCGAAGTGGACCACCCCGGCTACTGGCTCACCAGCGCCGACGAGGGCGCCGCCCTCTGCCGCGAGGTCGGCTCGCCCCGCGTCAGGCTGCTGTTCGACTGCTACCACATGCGCATCATGGGCGGCGACGTGATCCCCCAGATCGACCGCACGATCGACACGATCGGCCACTTCCACGTCGCCGGCGTCCCCGGCCGCCACGAGCCGTTCACAGGCGAGATGGACTACCGGCCCGTCTTCGACCACCTCCGCAACTGCAACTGGCGGGGCGTGGCGGCCTTCGAGTACGGCCCGAGCCTCGACGACCACGGCGAGTCGCTCCGCCGATCCATCGCCGCCTGCACGCCGTAGGCGCGCAGACCCGCCTCCGCGGCCGACGCGGTCCTGATCCGCCGCAAGCCCGGCGCCCCCAGGACCTTGCCGTCGCCGGCCCCCCGGCGCGCGGCTGCGCTTTCTGCGCACCCGTCACCGAATCCGCGGGAACTGCTCAGGTGCGGCGCCGTTGCGGCCGAACGAGTTTCCCGACAACGCTCGTGCGCCACGCACGCCGGCCGGGGAAGCCGGGAGTGGCGCGGACACGTCCTGCCAGGGACGGGGGTTTCCAACAGGGGGAGACAGGCAATGCGACGCGCGGTGACGATGACGCTGTGTGCGGCCGGTGCGATGCTGATGAGCGGGTTCGTGCGGACGGCGGCGGCCGATGCCGTCTACGGCTGCGGAGACATCATCGCGACGGGCAACAAGGGCGAGATCCTGTCGGTGACCTGGGACGGGACCACCCACCTCACCAGCGAGCTGGTGTGCGGCAAGACGAGGGTCTACAACGCCGCCAACGTCGGCGTGCCCTCGGCCTATCCTGCGCCCGGCGCCGACGACTTCTGCTTCGACCGGACGATGCACACCACCGACAACGGCGCCTATCTCAAGACGCTCTTCGACGTCTACAGCACCACCTTCTTCGTCTTCGAGAACAACGGCAACGACGACGCGACCTGGTACGGCATCCACGAAAACGGGACGCTCCGCCCGGGCGTGCTGGTGGATGCCTCCAAGGTGGCCAAGAACACCCACTACACCACGGGCCTCGGCTGCCAGAGACTCATGGGCTACTGCTTCAAGACCGACGTGCCCGTCAAGGGCATCCGGATCGTCGGCCGCGGCTTCGACGCCTATTCGATCTCGTGCATCCCGATTCCCGAACCGGCGACGCTGACGCTGCTGGCGCTGGGCGGCGCGGCGGCGCTGCGGCGGCGCACAGCCCGGCGGCTGTAGCTATCCCACGTCGGCCGTCTCCGGATGCTCGCGGGCCTGGCGGTCCGCGTGCATCCGGAGAACGCGGCGGTAGACGTCGACGTAGCCGTCCACCATGACGTCGCAGGTGAAGTGGTCTTCGACCCGCTGACGGCAGGCCGCCGGATCGATATCGCCCAGGCGGCCGACGGCCTCGACGGCGGCGTCGACGTCGTCGACGACGTAGCCGGTCCGACCGTGGGCGACGATCTCGCGGACGGAGCCCTTGTCGAACCCGATGACGGGCGTCCCGCACGCCATCGCCTCGGTCATCACCAGGCCGAACCGCTCCGGCCGCATCACCGGGTGCAGCAGCGCCGCCGCACGCCCGAGCAGTTCGTCGCGGTCCCGCGGGCCGACCGGGCCGATGAAGCGGATCTGGTCGTTGTCGACGTGGGGCTGCACGTGCCGGCGGTAGTAGTCCTCTTCCTGGATGATCCCCGCCAGGATGAGCTTGCGCCCGCTGCGGCGGGCGATGGCGACGGCTTCGGCGGTGCCCTTCTCGTGGCAGACCCGCCCCAGCCACAGCAGGTGGCCGCCGCGGCGGTCGCTGTAGGTGAAATCGGCCAGGTCGATTCCGTTGTAGACCGTCCCGACGTAGTCGATCGCGTCGTAACGGTCGGCGTCGCTGATCGAGACGTACCAGGTGTTGGCGTTGTACTTCTCGTACGCCGGGTAGAGGGTCGGCGAGGAGAACCCGTGGATCGTCGTCACCACGGGCGTGCGCACGAGGCGGGAGTAGGTCAGCGACGGGTAGTCGAAGTGGTTGTGGATGACGTCGAACTGGTCGGCTCGCTCGAACGCCTCTGCGATGTGCATGAGCTTCCAGACGCCCACGTCGACCGTCGAGTCCTCCTCCCACCCGCGGCGGCAGATGGCGTGCAGCCGTCCGGCCGTCACCGAGTCGCCGGTGGCGAAGAGCGTCACGTCGTGGCCCCGCCGGACGAGCCCCTCGGCGATGTTGCTGGCGACCTGCTCCCACGGCCCGTACGCCCGCGGGGGCGTCCGCCACGCGATCGGCGCAAGCACCGCGATCCGCAGGGGGTCGGTCGTCCGCTCGACGGCGCTGAACCGCCGTCCGGCACGTCCTGACATGTCGTCCACGCGTTTGCCCCTCCTGCCTTCGGGCTGTCCGATTCCCATGGTAAGCCTACCCCTCAGCCGCCGCCGGGGGCCACCGCCACGGTGGGGCCGTGCGCCCTGGGGCGGATGTCCGGTTCGGATTGTCCCAGTCGGGAGAGATGGGCGGACCCTTTGCGATTGAACGGCAGGCGGTTGCGCTCTATGATCTCACTAAGGCCGCAGCCCGACGATGCCCCGGGGCATCGCCTCGGGAGCGGCCCCGTGGAAGACCATCCCTGGTCCGCACACCACCCGAACCGGCACTGAAAGCGGGAGCATAGGCTTATGGTCGCAAGCCGCGCTGGATGTTTCGTCCTGGTTGCCCTGGCGTGCCTGACGGCGTCGGTCGTTTCAGGCTGCTCGCCGTCGCACTACAAAGCCCAGGCCGACCGGGACGTCTACGGGGCCATCGACCGGCAGTGGCAGGACGAGTGCGGCCCTCGCGAGGGTTACCACGTGCCCGACGTGGACCCGTCGGTTCACCAACTCGCGCCGGCGCGGGCGTACCCCGCTCCCGGCGTGGTGACCCTCGCCGAGGCGCTGGTCCTGGCTCTCGACCACAACCGCCTGTTCCAGATGGAGAAGGAACTGCTGTACCTGACGGGGCTCAACGAGACGCTCATCGCCTACCAGTTCGCGCCGCACCCCCTGGGCAGCGTCACGGGCTTTGTCCGGCGCGACCGCGTCACCGGTGTGCCCGACCGGACCGACGCAGGCGCGGAAGCCGCTCTGTTCTACCAGCAGGTGTTCAGCACCGGTGCGACCATCACGGCCGACCTGCTGAGCAGCTGGACGCAGGTGCTCAGCGGAGAGCGGTCCGGGGGCTTCGCCACGCTGGGCAACGTCGCCTTTGTCCAACCTCTTCTGCGGGGTTTGGGGTCCGACATCGTGCTGGAGCCCTGGAGGCAGGCCCAGCGCGACACGCTCTACCAGGTCCGCACGTTCAACCGCGCACGACAGGTGCTGGCGGCCCAGGTGATGGCGGAGTACTATCAGGTGCTCGAACTGGAGGCCGTCGTCCGCCACGCCCAGGCCAACTACGAGGCCATGACCGCCCACGTCAAGCGGATGGACGACCTGGCCAAGGCCGGCCGCGTCACCGACTATGAGATTCTCGAGGCCCGCCAGGACCGCACCGACGCGCACAACGAGCTGCTGGAGGCGCGCCAGGAGTACGAAACGCTCCTGGACCTGTTCAAGCAGACGATCGGCATTCCCATCACCACGGATATCCGCCTGGACGCCGACGAGTTGAACGCCCACTGGTCGCTGGACCTGCTGAACCTGGAGCAGCCCGAGGCCGGCGCGATCGAGTTGGCCCTCGCCCGCCGTCTGGACCTGGCCAACCAGCGCGACCGGATCGACGACGCCGACCGCCACATCAAGGTGACCGCCGACGCCCTGGGCCCCGGCCTGAGCATCGTCGCCACCGGCGGGCTGGCCACGTCCTCCCGCGATAACAACTTCGGCGCCTCGGGCGTCGATGACACGTTCACCCTGGGCCTGCGGTTCGACGCGCCGCTGGACCGCCTGCTGGAACGCAACGCCTACCGCACCGCCCTGCTCGAACTGGTGCAGCGCCGCCGCGAATACGAGGATGGCGTTCAACTGGCAAGCATGGAGGTCCGCCAGGCCCTGCGCGACCTGCTCACCGCCGCCGAACGGCGCCGCATCCTGGAAGAGCAGCTCGCCCCGGCGATCGAGCGGCTCCGCAGCGCCGAGTCGCTGCTGCAGTACGGCCGCGCCGACGCGCGCGACGTGCTGGACGCCCAGCAGGATCTGTTCGACCTGCAGGTCGAGATCGCCGACACCCGGACCGACTACGCCGTCGCGGCGGTGAACCTCTACCGTGATACGGGAGTGCTCGATGTACAGAAGAACGGACAGTGCGACGCCCTCCAGCGCCGCTCGCCCGCGCCGCACGACGCCGGCGATCCTGCCGGTGGCGATGGTGCTGGCGACGGCGATCTGCCTGGCTGACGGGCCGCCCCCGCCGGCGCCCCTGACCTGGCGCGGCATGAGTGACGCGTCGGCGGCCGCCGCCGTCGATGACGGGCACATGCTGACGGCCGACGACGAGACCAACAGCCTGCGGCTCTATCGCCTCGACGGCGGCCTGCCCGTGACGACGGTCGACCTGTCGGCGTGGCTGAAGACCGACGCCGACCATCCCGAGGCCGACATCGAGGGCGCCGCCCGCGTCGGCCGGCGGATCTACTGGATCACCTCGCACGGCCGCAACAAGGACGGCAAGTACCGCGCGAGCCGCCACCGCTTCTTCGCCGTCGATCTGGACGAGGGGACCCCCGCGACGGCCCGCCCCGCAGGCAAGCCTTTCGCGGACCTGGCGATGTCGCTGGTCCGCGCGCCCCACCTGCAGGCGCTGGGCCTGGCCGACGCGATCGGCGTGAAGGACGGGGCGATGGACCGCTCGAGGCGCAAGAACCTTGCCCCCAAGGACGACGGGTTCAACATCGAGGCCCTGGCGGCCTCGGCCGACGGGCGCGTGCTCTACGTCGGCCTGCGCAACCCCCGCCCCAAGGGCCCCGACGGCCGCCGCCGCGCCGTCGTCCTGCCCCTGCTGAACGCCCCGGCCGTCGTCGAGCGGGGCGAGCAGCCGCAGTGGGGCCCGCCGCTGCTCTGGGACCTGGACGGTCGCGGCCTGCGCTCCATGGAGTACATCCCCCACCGCAACGCCTTCCTGCTGCTGGCCGGCCCCCACGACGGGGAGAACGGCGGGGCGCTCTACCGCTGGTCCGGCGATCCCGCCCAGCC
>JAAYZK010000412.1 GCA_012514895.1 Planctomycetota bacterium
CACCATCCCCGGCCTGCGCTACCTCATCGCCGGCCCCCTCTCGGCCGTCTCCCACCTCCTCCAGCCCCGCGCCGACAAGGCCGAGCCGCCGCAGGAGGATCCCAGGCAGTACAACGCGTGAACGGCGACGGGATGCACAGGCTCATCCACGGCGCCTGCGCCTGGCGACCAGCAGCGCCCCGAGGGCGGCCAGCGACAGCGAGGCCGGTTCGGGGATGACGGTGATGCTGTCGATGTACATCTCCTGGCCGAAGAGGCTCAGCGTCTCGATGTTGCCCGAGAGCGTCATGAGGCCGCGCTCTGTCTGCGGCCCCGTTTCAGAAACAGGAGGCGATCCGGGGTTTGCGCCTCCATCGCACGAAACGCTTCGGTTACGATGGCGTCCATGGCTGCAGGAAGACGGGGGGAAGGGAGAACGAGGATGACGCTGCGTCAACACCTGGCGATCGCACTTGCGGCGTGGATGACGATGACGGCGACGGCGGGCGGCGGGGAGGTCCTCGCGCCGGGCGCGCCGCCGCTGCCGCAGTGGCACGGCTATGACGGTCACTGGTACGCGCTGACGCTGACCGGCGGCGACTGGGCGGCGGTCCGGGCCGAGGCCGCCGCGTATGGCGCCACGCTGGTCGCCATCGACAGCGCGGCCGAGAACGACTGGCTCGTCGAGACCTTCGGCGACCAGTGGCTCTGGATCGGCCTGAGGCAGGCGCGCGGCGCCGGGGAACCGGCCGGCGGGTGGCACTGGGAGAACCGCATCGATACCGGCTACCGCAACTGGGCGCCGCGCCAGCCTGACAATCGCAGCGCGGGAGACGACTACGCCATGATCAACGTCGAGGGCGACCTCGGCCGCTGGCACGACGTCACCGCCGCCGGCTGGCCGCCCGAAGCACCGCACAAGCGCGGCATCATGGAGCGGGAAGCCTTCGGCGGCGGCGACACGACGGCCGACCTGGAGGTCCGGTTCCCCATCGCCCGCGACGCCCCCGCCGCGCCCTGCCGCGCCGCCGTGCGGGGCTTCGAGATCGCCGGCGCGACGTTCGAGTCCGCCGGCGGCGGCCCCCGCCTGGCCGTCGACGTGCGGTTCACCCGCCGCACGGCGACGACGGCCATCGTGGACCTCGCCCTGCTCGACCCCGCCGGCCGCGCCCTCGCCTCGGCGTACCGCGCCGAGTCCCTCGGCCCCGAGGCCTGGCTCGGCAACATCTGCCGCGGCGCGCCCCTGGACGAGCGATGGAACGAGCTTCGGACCTTGCGCTTCAATCTGCCGGCCGAGGCGTGCCGGCAGGCGGAGACGGTCGGCATCCGCGTGGCCCTGCTGACCGGCCCGGCCGCCTGGGACCTCGCCTCCTCGGGTCTGCTCGACGCCACCGGCAGAGCCTGCGCGGTCGGCGACGGCGCCGTCGACGTCGACCTCGACGACGGCGGCGCCTGCCCCGCCGGCCTGGGGTCCCTGGCCGGCGGCGCCGAGCCGGTCCGGTCGATCCGTCTGACCTCCACGCGCCCCAGCGGCCCCTACTGGCTGTACGTCCGCTGGACGCCCGGCTCCAGCGGCGAAACGCAGTTCGCCGTCCGCGTGGACGATCGGCGCGCCGGGACGAGCCGTCCGGTCAAGGCCGTCGAGCAGCCCTGCGCCGCCATCGACGAGGTCTTCCCCCTGGACCTGCCCCCCGGCCGCGCGACCGTCGTCCTGGAGCAACTGTCCGGCGACAGCCTGCGGTTCGAGCGCCTGGCCCTCATCCCCCCGCTGAGGCTGACCCTCCTGGAGCGATTCCGCGACGGGGGAACCCTGGGGTTCGACATGACGGCCGGGGCCGCGGGGCTGCGGTTCGCCCTGGACGGCCGCGCCGGCTCGCCGACCCGCGGCCGCTGGTACCTCGGCGCATCGCACCCGACCCACGACGGCGCCGTCCTGCTGCCCAGGGATGGGCCCGCGGAGCAGGCGCTGCGCCGGATCCTCCGCGACTGGCTCGCCCAGCACTTCACCGCCGCCCAGCTCGAGCAGCTCGTCGCCGACCGCTGGAGCGACCGCGGGAACGAAGACCGGCTGCGCAGCGACGCCGCCCTCATCCACGCGCGGCTGGAGAATCTACCCCTGCCGGCGGAGCCGAGATAGCCGGCCCCCTCACCGCGGCCCGTCGGGCGAACGAAGCTCGTCGCGGAGCACGGCGATCAGCTCGGGCTGTTCGAGCAGCGTCTCGTAGAAGGCGAACATGAACGTACGGCAGCCGCCGAGGCCTGCCAGGCGGATCTCCGTCCGGACGCGGTCGGGCGACTTGGCCTCCGCCCCGGGCCGTGCGCCCACGAACGGCACGTGGCGGTTGTGCCGCGGCCCGCGGCCCTGGGCGGCCAGGAAGGCCAGGTGCCTGTCGCGGATCGTCCCGTAGCTCCAGTGGGGCGTGAAGAACCAGGCGATGGTCTGCCCGCAGTAGTCCACGTCCAGCAGCGAGCCGTACAGCGGGTCGGGGTCGAAGTCCGGGTACACGTGGACGGCGATCTTCGCCTGCGGCCGGATGGCCAGCACCCGCCGGCGCACCTGGCGGGAGAACGCCGCCAGCGACCGGCGGGAGACCTCGCGGAGAACCTCCGCCTCGCTGAGCGCCGGATGGTCCTTGGCGTACGCCGCCCGGAGGGCGTTGGAGTGGTCGCACCAGCAGGCGGCGTAGTTGCGGTAGCCCAGGAAGTCGATCGCCACGCCGTCCACGTCGTAGCGGCGCACGATGGTCTCGGTCCGGCGGGCCTCTTCCTCGCTGAGGCCGCGATCGGGGCAGCGCCACGGGCCGCCCATGACGTCGACGCGATCGGGGTCGGTCCGCGTGCCGGCCGCCGCCGCGTCCTCCTGGCCCGGCAGGAGCACCTGGAGCGTCTGGGGCGGGGCGTCCTTCGCGCCGGCCAGGTAGCTGATCCACGCATAGACCTCCAGCCCCCGCGCGTGGGCGGCCTCCACCGCGTGGCCGAACGGGTCGCCCGCCCCCTCGGCGCCCAGGCGGGCGCTGACGATGATGGCGTCGAACCCCGCCTCAACGGCCGTGTCGACCATCCG
Organism: Planctomycetota bacterium; assembly: GCA_012514895.1. GTDB lineage: Bacteria > Planctomycetota > Phycisphaerae > SM23-33 > FEN-1343 > JAAYZK01. Next base: position 3,044 of record JAAYZK010000412.1, read on the forward strand.
GTCGATGTAGGCGGCCTCCGTGCGGTCGCTGATCCAGACCCACAGCGCCCGCCACCGGAAGTCCGCGCGGGGCAGGTCGGTGAAATCGCGGATCGTCATCGTCGCCTCCGCGTGCGAGGTCGTCGCCCTGCCCGCCGGCGTGCACGACACGGCCGCCAGGCAGAGCAGTGCGCCCAGGGCCAGGCAGGCCGCCCCG
>JAAYZK010000051.1 GCA_012514895.1 Planctomycetota bacterium
CCGACGGCGGACGCCGCTACAGGCGACGGCGAGCCCGCTGGCGCAGGCACGGGGCAGCAGGAGGCCACAGACGCCGTCCCTGCCGCCCCCGCCCCCCACCCGCCGATTGCCGAGCCGATCAAGCCGACGGAAGCCGACCCTGAGCGGCTGGGCACTGAGGGCGGGCAGACCCACCGGGCGGGCCCGGACATGTCGTGGCACGCCGAGAGCTTCATGCAACAGGTCAGAGATGTGCTGTACCCAACGCACGAGGACTTCGTGGTACAGGGCCGTCGAGCGAAGGGCGGACCGCAGGCCCCCGACGAGTTCAAGGCCAGAGAGGAAGGCTGCATCCGTCGCGCGTTCGAAGGGGCGTTGCTTAGCCTCGACCAGGTTGGGGCTATGCGGCTGCTGACCCGCTCGCTGCAGGAGGCCAAGCGGTCGCACACGGTGAAGTGCAGATACACCCGGGGGCAGTACTGGCGGTGGTGGTTCGGCGTGTGGATGGCCGCGCTCCGACGGGAGCGGGCAGGGCGTTCGGGTCCTCCCTAGGGGGTGGGGGCCGGTGCGGGTCAGGGCGAGGCCCGGCTTTCGAGACAGAACGCGTTTCGGAAATTCAGTTGCGCAGGTGCGCGGGCGCAATGGGCGCCCGGGGCTGTGCGGCGGGGAAAGGCCGCGAGGCGGCATGCAGGACGCCGCCGGCGGCGGCAGGTGAGGAGATCGGTCGAGAATGGCGAAGGGTCCCATCATGGCGACGTCGATGCGCGACCTGGCCCGCCGGTGCGGCGTGGCCGAGGGGACGGTGCGCAAATGGACGAAGAGCCACGACTGGGCGTTTTCCTTGGCGCCGCCGTGGGACGTGGCGAAGGTCAAGGCGTGGCGGGAGATCCACCGCCACGGTGATCCCGCCGCGGCGTACCGCGCCAAGGCGATGGCGGCCGAGCGGGGCCTCGGCGAGTTCCGCGACACGTCGGCCCTGACGAAGGCCCGCCTGCAGGCGACGATCGAGCGGGCGCTGCTGCTCCGCCAGCGGCGGCTCGTGGAGGCCGGGCAACTGCACGACGTGAAGGAGTGCGAGCGGCGGCGCGTGCAGCAGATCATGGAGGTGCGAAACCGCCTGATGGAACTGCCCAAGTCCATGGCGCCGGTGCTGGTGGGTCTGCCGGCCGAGCGGATCGAAGACGAAATGACCGACGCGATCGTGGTCGTTCTCGAGGAGTTCGCCGGCGGCGCCGACGCCCAGGACAACGACGGAGGCGGCGATGAGCAGGACTGAGACGACCTCCGCCGGCGAACAGGGCCTCTGGTCGGACCGCGAGCGCAAGGCCTGGGCGATCCCGCCGCGGATCAAGCCGAGTGAGTGGGCGCCGAAGCACTTCCGAATCAAGAGAGGCAACCGCAAAGGGCGGTATCTGCACGCGAACGCGCCCTATTCCCGGGGACTGATGGACATTGCCACCCGGCGGGGGTGCGTACAGTTCAACTTCCGCAAGCCCGGCCAGATCGGCGGCAGCACGCTGCTGCGGATCCTGATGGCCTACTGGGCACATGTTGATCCGGCCCCGATGGGACTCACGCTGCCGAACAGGGACAAGGGCCGCCAGATCATGAAGTCGGACGTGCGACCGATGTTCAAACACCTGCCGGTGCTGCGGGAGCTGGTGGGCAACCCGGCGCAGGATCTGCTGATCGAATCGATCAAGCTGCTCAACGGCTTCGAGCTCGATTCGATGTGGTCGGGGTCCGCAACGGCGACAGCGAGCAACCCGTACAAGCGGGTCGCCAACGACGAGGTCGACAAGTTCGAGCCGTGGAAGGGAGACGACGCGGACGCCATTACCGCCACGGAAGGGCGTCTGACGAGTTACGGCGACGAGCGATGCCAGGTCAACACCTCCACGCCCACGACGATCGCCGGAACGATCCACCGCCTGTACGAGCAGTCGACGGTGCAGTTGCAGTACTTCTGTCCCTGCCCCCACTGCGGGCACATGCAGCCGCTGGTCTGGAAGCAGCTCAAGTACCTGGACCACCAGTGCGCGGTGGCAAGCCTGCAGGCGGCGACGGCGGCCGCCGCCGGCGGGCGGATCAGCTACGCGATCCGCTGGAACGAGGGCGAGAAACGATGGGATCCCTGCGGGGCGGCCGACGAGGGAGCCTCGCCGGTGCACTGCGAGACGGCCGAGG
>JAAYZK010000413.1 GCA_012514895.1 Planctomycetota bacterium
CGGTTCGGCCAGCAGCGCCTCGGCGCCGCCGGCATCCACGGGGGCGAGCCTGCCGACCTGTCCCCACGCCGATACTCCCAGACACGCGGCCCACAGAAAGGCCGCCGCGACGGCGCATCGTTTCATCAGACCATCCTCCCTGGCATGTCGAACGGAAACCCTGCGAAAAGACGACACGACAGTATAGAGCGACTCATCCCGAAGCACAAGGCCTCACCGGCGGAACAGGAACCGGCAGAGCTTCCTGAGCCGCGGGGATTTCATGCGGGCCATCATCCAGGTCTCGGCCGTGCGCTTGGTGAGGAAGCCCATGGTGGGGAAGGAGTGCTGCAGGAGCAGCAGGTCGTGCATGCGGCGGCGGGTCTGGATGGCCAGGGCCCACTCGTTGATCATCTCGCCGGAGCCCTCGCCGACGATCGTGACCCCGTGGATCCGCCCGGCCGGCGAGACGTAGGCCTCGACGTGCCCGGCGTCGACCGCCTCGGCGATGGCGGCGCCGTAGTCGCCGTAGTTGACGCGGATCGTCTCGTACCTGACGCCCCGCCCGTCCAGCTCGCGCCGGCTCGCCCCGACGCGGGAGAACTGCGGCTCGGTGAAGACGGTCCAGGGGACGACGAACCGGCGGAAGTCCCGCTTCATCGGCCCGGGGAGCATCGCGTTCATCAGGCCGATCATGCCCTGGTGCATCGCGGCGTGGGAGAACTGGGCGTAGCCGTTGCAGTCCCCGCAGGCGAAGATGTGGCGGCGGCTGGTCCGCAGGTACTTGTCGACGGTGATGCCCCGGTCGGTGTGCGCCACGCCGGCGTTGTCGAGCCGCAGCTCCGACAGGTCCATCCGGCGGCCGGCGGCGACGAGGACCTTGGCGGCCTCGACGCGGCGGCCGGCGTCGGTGTGCATGACGGCGCGGCCGGCGACGTTCTCGAACCTCGCCGGCTTCTGCTCGCGGAGGATCTCGACGCCCTCGTCGATCAGCGCCTGCTCCAGGACGTCGGTGGCCTGCGGGCTCTCGCGCCACATGAGGCGCGGGCCGCGGATGACGAGGGTCACTTCGCTGCCGAGCCGGCGGAACGCCTGGGCCATCTCGCAGGCGATGGCCCCCCCGCCGACGACGATGAGGCTGTCGGGGACCGTCTCCTGGGCGAACACGTTCTCGTTGGTCAGCACGTCCACGTCGGCGAGCCCCTCGAAGGCGGGCATCTCGGGGCGGGTGCCGGCGCAGATGAATATCTTCCGGGCCGTGTGCCGCTCGCCGCCGGCTTCGACGGTGTGGGCGTCGACGAACGACGCCGGGCCCTTCCGGTAGACCATGTGGATCTTCTCGAATATGGTCATGGTCTTCTTCTCGGAGATGAAGTCGAGGTGGCGCTGGATGTGGGCGAACACGTCGGACGGCTCAGGCTTGGCGCCGCCTTTGAGCGCCAGGGCGGGCAGCTTGTCGAAGATCCGGCGCGCCTTGGCCATCCGCAGCAGGGCCTTGGAGGGGATGCACCCGACGTTCATGCACTCCCCGCCGACGGCGTGCTTCTCGAACGCGCAGACCTCCAGCCCCATCGCCTGCCCCATCGCCGCCACGGCCATCCCGGCCGGCCCCAGGCCGATGGTGATGATGTCGAAGTCGCAGGCCATGGCTATTTCACGTCGTCCATCGCCACCCACGTCTTCTTATCGGCGGCGATGAGGGCGGCTTCCAGGACGCGCTGGGTCTGGTAGGCATCCTGGAAGTCGGGCAGCGGAACGGTGGGCTGCTGCCCGGCCAGGACGCGGAGGATGTCGGCGGCCTGGTGGGTGAAGGTGTGGTCGTAGCCCAACAGGTGGGCGTCGGGCCACCAGGCCTCCAGGTAGGGGTGGTCGCCGGCGTGGGTGCACATGATGTTCGCCCAGCCCTGGGTGGCGCGGGGCGCGTCGGCGTCGTAGTACTCCAGCTCGTTCATCCGCTCGAAGTCGAAGCGCAGGGCCCCCCGCGTGCCGTTGATCTCGAAGCCGTGGCGGTTGAAGTTGCCGGTGGCCTGGCGGCAGGCCTCGAAGCTGCCCAGGGCGCCGTTGGACCAGCGGGCCAGGAAGATCGACGTGTCGTCGACGGTGACGGCGCCGGTCCGCCCCGAGCCGTCCGGCAGCGCGCGCCGGGGGATGAAGATCCCCGTGGCGGCGCCGCAGATGTCCGTGATCTCCATGCCGGTGACGAAGCGGGTCATGTCGACGATGTGGGCGTTCAGGTCGCCCATCGCCCCGCAGCCGGAAGGCTCCTTCAGGAAACGCCACACCAGCGGCACATCCGGCGTGGCCCAGCTCTGCAGGTACGACGCGCGGACGCGGGTGATCTCGCCCAGCTTGCCCTCGGCCACCAGCCGCGCCGCCAGGGCGACGGCCGGGCAGCGGCGATAGTTGTACCACACGAACGTGGGGGCCTTGTGCCGGCGGGCCAGCTCGGCCATGGCGCGGGCGTCGTCCAGCGTGCCGGCCAGGGGCTTCTCGCAGGCGACGGCCTTGCCGGCTTCCAGGGCCGCCTTCGCCTGCGGCAGGTGCAGGTCGTTGGGCGTCAGGACGTCGACCAGGTCGATCTCCCCGGCGACCGTCAGCCCCTCGCCCGCCACCGCCGCGTGGGCGTAGCCCCACCGGTCGGCGAACGCCTGCGTCCGCGCCAGGTCCCGCCCGTAGACCGTGTGCAGCACCGGCGTGACCGGCGGATCGAAGAACCGCGCCGACTCCAGCCAGCCGCTGGAGTGCGCACGGCCCATGAAGCCCATCCCGACGATCGCGATGTTGACGGTGTTCTTGCCTGCAGCCATCATGTGCCTCCCGAATCGAAGATCCTGTGCCTGAGGAAAGCTCAGGCGCTAACCGGAAATCCGAAATCCGAAGCACGAAATCCGAAACAAACCCAAAACGGCAAAACGGAAAAGCTCCAAACAACGGGGCTCGACCGTTTTGGCGTTTGCAGTTTTCTCCGTTTGAGATCTGTTTCGTATTTCGTGCTTCGGATTTCGGGTTTCTCGACCACCCGACGCCTCCGGCGGGCTGCTAGAACCACCAGGCCTGCCCGGTCTTCTCCTTCAGCAGGATACCCTTGAGGTAGGCGACGGCCTTTTCGAAGCCTTCGTTCATGCTCATCAGCGAGTCCTCGTGCTCGATGCTGATCACGCCGTCGTAGCCGTACGCGCGGAGCATCTCGAGGAAGGGCTTCCAGAACTCGTCGCTGTGGCCGTACCCGACGGTGCGGAAGACCCACGAGCGGCGGGTGACCTCGCCGTAGCTCTTGATGTCGAGGTTGCCGGTCACCTTCGAGTTGGCCGGGTCGATGTAGGTGTCCTTGGCGTGGACGTGGTAGATGCACTGGTGGCTTCCGAGGAAGCGGGCGGCCTCGATGGGGTCGATGCCCTGCCAGAAGAAGTGGCTGGGGTCGAGGTTGGCGCCCAGTTGCTCTCCGGCGGCCTGGCGGAGGCGGACGATGTCCTCGGGGTTGTGGACCGTCACGCCGGGATGGGCCTCGAAGGCGATCCTGACGCCCAGCTTGGCGGCATAGTCGTTCTCCGCCGTCCAGAACGGGATGAGCACCTCGTCCCACTGGTACTCGGCGGCCTTGGAGAACTCGGTCGGCCAGGGGCAGGTGACGAAGTTGGGCGTCCTGTCGCCCGGCGCCCCGCCGGGGCAGCCGGAGAAGCACACCACGACGGTTCCCAGCTCGGCCGCCAGGTGCATCGCGTTGCGCAGGGCGGCCGAGTGCTCTTTGGCGATCGCCTCGTCGGGGTGGACGGGGTTGCCGTGGCAGGCGATTCCCTGCACCTCCAGCCCGCGGTCGGCGACCTTCTTCTTCAGGTCGTTCAGGCGGGCCTTGTCGGTGTGGACGCCGGCGAGCTTCCACGGGTCGCCCGGGTAGGCGCCGATGGGGATCTCAATGGCGTCCAGGCCGACCTTCCGGCAGTAATCCAGGGCGTCGTCGAGCTTCATCCCCGCCAGCATGGCGGCCATGACTCCCAGCTTCATGATGATCTCCTTGTGATGTCCATCGGTGCGGCGCCCGGCGACGTGCGGCGCCCAAGTCCCGGCGAAAACGGCAGATCTGGCCCCGCCGCCCAGCCGTCCGGCGGACCTGACGGCGTTATCTTGCCACGTCCGCAGTGCTTAAGCAAGCGGCTTGTCCGCCGCCGCCGCCGGCTTTTTGCCGGCGATCGCCGCAGACAAACCCTAGCCCCAAATCCCTAAGTTGTGGTACAATGCGAAGCTGGACGGACCGCTGCAAGGGACGCGACCGCTTGACGCCTGAACAGCCTGGAGGACAGTCATGATGCGCCGCCGTACGCTTTCACCCGCCGCCTGGCCCGCACTGGAAGCTCTCGAGTCCCGCCTGATGCTCGACGGGGCCGGCCCGGTCATCAATGAATTGATGGCCTCCAACGCCGAGGGCCTCCGCGACGCCGACGGCGACACCTCCGACTGGATCGAGATCTTCAA
>JAAYZK010000414.1 GCA_012514895.1 Planctomycetota bacterium
GCCAACGCGATCAAGGCCAAGATGGCCGAATTGAGCCGGACGTTCCCGCCGGGCGTCAAGGTGGTCTACCCCTACGACACCACGCCTTTTGTCAAGGTTGCCATCCTCGAGGCGGTCAAGGCCCTGGTGCAGGCCATTGTGCTGGTCTTCCTGGTCATGTGGCTGTTCATGGGCAACATTCGCGCGACGCTCATTCCGACAATCGCCGTGCCGGTCGTGCTGTTGGGGACGTGTGGCATGCTGGGAGCGCTGGGCTTCTCCATCAACATGCTGACCATGTTCGCCATGGTGATCGCGATCGGCCTGCTCGTGGACGATACCATCGTGGTGGTGGAGAACGTCGAACGACTGATGAGCGAGGAGGGGCTCTCGCCTCGTGAGGCGACCGCCAAGTCCATGGGACAAGTCACCAGCGCGCTGATCGGCTTCGCGCTGGTTCTCTCTGCCCTGTTCGGCCCGATGGCGTTTTTCGGCGGCTCGACCGGCATCATCTACCGTCAGTTCTCGGTTACGGTCGTCACGTCCATGGTCCTGTCCGTGCTGGTCGCGCTGATCCTCACTCCCGTACTGTGTGCCAACATCCTCAAGCCGGTGGCCAAAGGTCACGAGGCGGCCGAGGGAGCCATCCGTTTTCTTCGTCCGTTCTTCCTGTACTTTGATCGGGGGTTCTACCGCTTCCGCGACGGTTTCGTGAAGCTTGTTAGCTACGGCCTGGCCCGCAAGTTGCGCTTCGTCGCGGTGTATCTCATGCTCGTGGCAGGCCTGGGATGGCTGGTTGTCCGCATGCCGAGCAGCTATCTGCCCGACGAGGACCAGGGCATCCTGCTGACCCAGATCATCCTGCCCACCGGTTCGACCATGGAGCAGACCAACGCGGTTGCGGAAGAGGTACGCCAGTACTTCCTTCAGCAAGAGAAGGATGCGGTGGAATCCTGCATGACGATCGCCGGAGCGGGCTTCTCCGGCCGTGCACAGAACAACAGCATGGTCTTCGTCAAGCTTCGTGATTGGGAGCAACGAGATCGCGCCGAGTTGAGGGCGAAGGCGGTGGCTGCCCGAGCCACGGCTCGCTTCGCGGCCAAGCGAGAGGCAATTGTTGCCGCCTTTCCACCGCCCGCCATAGCTGAACTCGGTACGGCGCAGGGATTTGATTTCCAATTGGTGGATCGGGGTGGTGCGGGCCATGACGCACTGATGCAGGCTCGCAATCAGCTGCTCGGCATGACGGCGCAGGATCCCAGAGTGACGAAGGCACGTCCCAACGGCATGGAGGATGTTCCGGAGTACCGCGTGGATGTGGACTGGGAGAAAGCCGGGGCGCTGGGGTTGCCGGTATCTTCGATTCACAGCACGATCTCGGCTGCGTTCGGCAGTGCCTACGTCAACGATTTCATTCAAAGCGGTCGCGTCAAGCGAGTCTACGTGCAGGCAGACGCGCCCTACCGCATGTTGCCGGCGGACCTCGAGCGACTGTACGTCCGAAATGTCTCCGGCGAGATGGTTCCATATTCCGCGTTCGCTTCGGGCCGATGGACCACGGGTTCCCCGAGGCTGGAACGGTTCAACTCATTCCCGACGGTGAATCTGTGGGGCGAAGCAGCCGCCGGGTGCAGTTCCGGCGAAGCGATGGACGCAATGGAGGAGCTTACGGCCAAGCTGCCCCGAGGCTTTGGTTATGATTGGACCGGACTGTCATACCAGGAGCGGGAAGCCTCGGCCCAGACCGGACTGCTCTACGTGGTTTCGCTTATTATCGTATTTCTCTTCCTGGCTGCACTCTACGGAAAGTGGGACATCCCCATTGCCGTCCTTCTGGTCTTGCCCCTGGGCGTGATTGGCGGCTTTGTGGCGTCGTCACTACGCGGTCTGCCGTCGGATATCTACTTCCAGATCGGGTTGTTGACGACGCTCGGCCTGGCCACAAAGAACGCCATCCTCATTGTCCAGTTTGCCATGAGCGGAGTGGAGCAGGGGGAGGGACTGATCGATGCCTCGCTTAACGCGGTGCGGTTGAGGCTGCGTGCCATCTGCATGACCTCATTGACCACGGGCTTGTCTGTATTGCCTCTGGCCTTGGCGGTCGGTGCCGGCGCAGGCGCGATGCAAGCCATTGGAACGGTGGTCCTGGGCGGCATGGTCACCGGAACGATTCTGGTCGTGATGTTCGTGCCGCTGTTCTACGTGATCATCGAGAAGGCATTCGGAAGACAGAGGCACACAGAATCATCTGCGGCTTGATACCAGGAATCAATGACATGACCAAGGCAGTTGCTCTCGCTATCGCAGTCGGTGCCGTTCTCGCGAGCGGATGCACGTTGGCTCCGCCCTACGTGCAACCTGAAGCACCGGTTCCCGACACCTGGCCCACCGGGACGGCCTGCGACGAGGCTTCGGAAGAACAGGGCGCACCGCCCCCCCTGGAACTTCACTGGCGGGACTTCCTCGCCGACCCGAATCTGGAGGCCATCGTCCAGAGCGCCTTGGCCAGCAACCGTGACCTGAAACTGGCCGCGCTGAATGTCGAGCGGGCGAGAGTTCTTTACGGCATTCAACGGGCTGAACTGTACCCGACGCTCTACGCGAGCGCCACCGGTGGCGAGGAACGCGTGTCGGCCGATTTCGTAGCGCCAGGGCAGCCCCGGACCAGCGAGTTTCATGCTGTCGACCTTGGTGTTTTTGCCTGGGAGATCGACTTCTTCGGGCGCATTCGCAGCCTCGAAGCCGGGGCCCTGGAAGCCTACTTGACCACGGAGCAGGCACGCCACAGCGTCCAGATCCTGTTGGTATCATCCGTCGCCGACGCCTACCTGACATTGGCGGCCGGTCGGGAGGCGTTGGCGCTGTCTCAGCGCACGTTCCAGATCCAGCAGGAAGCTTACGAGATCGTACAGCAGCGATACGACAAGGGGGTAGCCACTGAACTGGACCTGCGCCGGGCCCAGACGCCGGTGGAGGTGGCTCGTGGCGACATCGCCCGCTACACGCAACTGGCGGCGCAGGCGGAAAACGCCTTGCGCCTTCTGGTCGGTGCGCCGGTTCCAGATAGGCTGCTGCCCCGCGAACTGGATCAGGTCGCCCCGCCTGCGCAGATACGCCCAGGGCTGTCCTCCGAGGTGCTCCTGAGCCGACCTGATATCCTTGCGGCCGAACATCGTCTCAGGGGAGCGTACGCCCGGATCGGGGCAGCTCGAGCGGCTTTCTTCCCCAGGATCTCGCTGACAACCACCGTCGGCACCGCCAGCGATGAGTTATCCAATCTCTTCTCGTCGGGTACGGGCACATGGAGCTATGGTCCTCAGATCTCGATGCCGATCTTCGATCCCCAGGTGTGGGCTGCCCACAGGGTCAGCACGGTCGAGCGAGACATTGCCGTGGCCGAATACGAACGGGCCATCCAGGCCGCGTTCAGGGAAGTGGCCGACGTCCTGGCCGTACGCGAGACGGTAGATGAGCAGGTAGCCGCTCAAGAGGCCCTTGTTGATGCCCTTGCAGAGACGTATAGCCTTGCTCTCTGCCGGTATGAGGCAGGAGTTGACAGCTATTTGGGTGTTCTGGATGCCCAGCGTTCCCTCTTCGATGCACAGCAGCAACTCGTATCGCTCCGCTTGCTGCAGCGGTCCAACCAGATACATCTCTACGCGGTCCTGGGCGGCGGCTGGCAGTCTCCCTCCACTGGCCTGGACGACCGGCGCGCAGACGAAACGCCCGCACCACAATAGGTCCGGCTTCACAGGGAGGCCGCCGCTTGAACGCGGCGGCCTCCGTTCTCCTCCCTGGCAAATGGACAGGGATCTGGCCGGGTTCGGGGTGTGCCGGCTGACGACTCACCTGGAGTCGCCACCCCACCGCTCTGTCTGCTCCTCCCACCTGACCGGCAGATCCCCTTCGGCAAGCTCAGGGCGAACATTCCTCAGCGTCCCTTCGACTTCGCTCAGGGCCGACATCCAGGCTCAGAACAGCAGGCTTCAGACTTCAGGCTACAGGCTGCAGGAACGGCCGCGGCAACGGAGACGGCAACGGCCCACCGCCTGGGCCAGGTCGTCGAGGCTCGCGTACTCGCCGGATTCGAGTTGCTTCCGCCTTCGCCCACCTCCGCTGAAGCTACGGCGGGCTTCGGCCGGACAAGCCTGCCCGTGATGGCTCCACGAGCGTCTGGTTCAGAACGGCAGACTGGAGGCTTGAGGCTGGAGGCTGCAGGTACGGCAACGGCGACGACAACGGCACGGCCTCGGCGTCCCCCTCGGCAATGATCATGTTCCGGCCGTTCCGCCGGTGGAAGCGCATCGGGATGTGAACCACGACGGCGTCGCCGTCGCGGCGGACGCGCAGACCGGGGTAGGTCTTCTGCTGCTCGGCTTCGATGCGGGTGGTTTCATGCACTTTTTTCACAAAGACGTACCTGCTGCGCGCCCCCTGGATTCGCAGTGCGCCTGCCGCCACTGCGCTCCCCCAGTTGCAGGCGATTCTCCCCGGACTCTTCCCCGGATGTGCAATCAAGGCTTGCTCTTGCCTGAGTGCGGCGGTTTGAGTACAAGTGCTCTTGCCCCGAGCCGCGTGCGAGGCTGGCGGCCGAGGATGGGGTCGGCCGGCGGGCATGCCGAAGTGGAGTGGACCCGGGCATCGGCAGATGCCTGCGACCGTGGAGACAGTGAGATGACCAGGCAGAACTACGAATTGAGCAACGACCGGATTCGCGAACAGTTCGAGGCCCTCCGACGGGATGAGCCCCGACGGCTGAAGGACCGCCTGAACCTTTCGTGGAGCAACTGGGGATTCGGGATGGAATGCCTGGACGACTCGGCGGAACGCCTGGCGGAAGCGGGGGTTACGTTCATCGAGCTGCACGGCAACCACTACGGCGCCGACCTGGGCTACAGGCCGGCGGAAACGCTGCAGACGTTGGGCGCGCGGGGCCTTCGCGTGGCGGGGATCTGCGGGATGTTCGCGGCAGAGAACGACCTGTCCAGCAACAGCGGGATCGTTCGCCAGAACGCGCTGGACTACCTCAAGCGGACGATCGATTTCGCCCAGGCCGTCGGGGCCGGATACATCCTCGTCGTCCCCGGCGCCGTGGGCCGCCCGAAGCCTTACGACGCCAGCGAGTTCGACCGCAGTGTCGAGACGCTTCGGCTCGTGGCCGATCGCTTCGTCCAGGCCAAGGTGCTGGCGGCGATCGAGCCGATCCGGTCGGCCGAGGTCAGCTTCTGCCACACCATCGCCGACGCCAAGCATTACATCGAGGCGGTGGACCATCCCGGCGTCCGGCACATCAACGGCGACGTGTACCACATGTCGAGCGAAGAAGCTCACCTGGGCCTGGCCCTGCTCGACGCCGGGGGGCAACTGACCAACCTGCACATGGCCGACAGCAACCGCTGCGCCCTGGGCGAGGGCTCGCTGGACCTGGACACGATCATCCGGGCGCTGTACCTGATCGGCTACAACCGTCCGGGCTGCTACGTGACGCCCGAGCCGCTCGGGCCGGGGGGCGACCCTTACCCGGCCATGCACGGCCGTCCCGACCGGAAGGCCCTGAAGCACCTGGTGAGTCAGACGGCGGCGTATTTCCGCCAGCGCGAGCAGGCCGTGTTGGAGTCTTGAGCCGCCCGAAACGCCGGCATGCCGCGGGGCGACGGAGTCCCTTCCGAAGCGCACCCTTGTCGTTGGGCTACGACGTACCCCGCTGCGCCCATGCTCGCGGTGTGCAAAAGCGCTTCCTGCCAATTCAGAACTCTTTGAGAATAAACAAATTCGGTGATTGCGAGGCTCCAGGCTTCGAGCACCGCGGAGAACGGCTCCCGGTCGTCGTCGTTCCTGAAGTCTGAAGCCTACCGTTGGCCTTCGAGGGCGGACCGAACCTGGCCGGCAGCGGGCGCCAGACTTCGGCTTCGCTCACCTCTGCGGGGAATCTGCAGGAATTCCACTTGGCGCAAGTGGGGATGCGCGGTAATATGTTGTACGCAGTTCCAGCTCCGACCTCACGCTGCGGGAAACGGCGGAGAGGAAAGCCGGCTGAACAGCCGGTGCTACTGTAAGGGCAGGGCGAGAAATCGCTCATTCTTTCCTGCCTTGGCCCCCCCTGGGCCGAGTTTCCGAACACCATCAGTTATGGATTGCGCGCGGGGATCTCCCGCGGCGGGTCTTTCGGGAAAAAGGTAAGGAAAAATGGGCATGCGAGGGAAACAGACAGTACTTCTGGCGGTTATTGGGGTGGTTCTGGCGGGCCTGCCCGCGGCCGCATCGGCCGCGATCATTCAGATTCAGGTCGGCGGTGTCGATCTGCTCTACGACGGCACCGATGTCACAGATGCCAGCCCGGGGCAGCCCGATCCGCTGAGCAACGCCACGTTCATCGTCGACAATGCGGTCGTCGGCGCCGTCACCTCGGGGGTCGCGATGGACCTGCTCATCCCCGACGTGCTGAACATCCCTGCAAGCGGCGGGCAGGTGATCAGCGCTGCCAACGGGAGCCTGAGCCTGGATCTGGGCGGTACGGACTATCTGCATCTGACCCTGGATGCGGCCGTGATCAATTACATCGCGATGACATCAATGGTTCAGTTCGTCTTTGCCGGCTCGACCGCGGAGATCGACGGCCAGCATTTGCCCTTCGGCCTGGCCGTTGGTGAACCGGTCAGTGTCTCATTCTCCACGCAGGTCAGCCAGCGGAGCAGCCAGGACGGCGTGTTCGTCTCGTCGTTCGTCTCGGCAGGCACGGGTGAGATTCAAGGTATTCCAGAGCCTGGCACACTGTCGCTGCTGGCGCTGGGCGGGCTGGCGCTGATCCGCCGCCGTCGCATGGCGTGAAGCGATCCGGATGACTCTCTACGGGCGGCCCTTGCGGCCGCCCGTTTCATGCGCGGACAGAACGAGTTCGAAGCGACCGCCTTGGAGCGGCTTTCCGGCTTCGTCTTGCGACTCCGCCGTAACAAGGCCGGCTGCGCAGGACAGGCGGCGATGGTCATGGTCGGGCGGTTCGGCCCGACCCCTTTGCCGGTGCTTCGCGGCTACCGCTCCCTCACCTCCTGGGGGTCGGCGAGGTAGCAGACGGCGCGCTGGTCGAGCGGGTTGGCGTGGAGGACGACGGCACGGCCGGGCCAGGCGGCATCGGCATCGATGATGCGGATGACGTCGGCGAGGTCCTCGCCGTTCGGCACCAGGTCGTCCAGGCGGTTGGGGGCGGCCGCCAGGAGCCCGTCGCCCAGGACGTTGCCGGGCTGCTGGGGGAAGAGGGCGAAGTAGAGCATGTCCACCTCGATCATGTCGCTGAAGAAGTGCGTCCCGAGCGAGACGTCCGGGGCGACGCCCTCGCCCATGGCCACCACCTCGCAGACCGCCGACACCGAGTCGATCTCCGAGAACCGCACGGGCACGCCCAGCGAAGGGGTCGTCGTGCCCCACCGCCCGGGCCCCACCAGCAGGATCCGCCGCCGCCCGCGGGGCTCGACGTGACAGGCACGGCCGATCAGGCGGGCGACCGAGTAACGCCGCGCGATCGGCAGCAGCGCGTACCGCTGGGGCACGACGTAGACGATGCGGTCCACCCGGCTCACCCGCGCCTGGCCGATCACCGCCTGGCGGGCATCCAGCAGGACCCGGTCGGCCGGTAGGTCCGCCGGGGGCTTCGAGACGCGCCCGCCGCCGGTGACCTGCAGGGGACGGCACTGCACGACGTTGATCCGGTAGCCGTCCTGGAGGAAGTTGGTCGTGAACTCGACGTCTACCGGGTAGTCGTAGGCCTTGTGCAGCGACGACAGCATCGCGCGCATGTCCTTCACGAAGTCGGTCTGCGTGAAGAGCTTCTCGTACGTCAGGACGCGCGGGGGCGCGGCGGCGCCGGCCGTGCCGGCCGCGGCGCGGGAGGCTTCGGCGTCGGCCGAGGTCAGCAGGTCCACCGACACGTCGTACGGCCCGGCCAGCATCTCCTGGAAGCGGACGCTCACCAGTTGGTTGGCTGTCAGGTCCAGGACATCCACCTTCCGCTGGCTGCACCGCCGGATCTCGCTGAAGGTCTCCTCCGGCCTGCGAGTGGGCGCATCCAGCGCGACAACGCGGGTGTAATCGTCGTCGGCCCGGTCGACCGCCCGCGTCCCCATGCCGTACACGATGCGCAGCATGCCGGCGCTGGGGTCGATCTGTCGGTTCCAGACGTAGGGGTTCACCGAGAACGCCACCCCGGCGACCTCGGGGAAGAAGAGGTTGCCGTGCATGCTCCCGCTGACGCGCTGCACGAGCAGGGCCATCTGTTCGTCGCGGTCCAGCAGCCCGCGCTGGGCGCGGTAGGTCAGCGCCTTCTCGCTCATGGTCGAGGCGTAGATGGTGCGCACGGCCGCGAGGAAGTCCTCGAGGCGCTGGTGGCGGGAGCCCTGGTTGGCACAGAAGACGCTCTCGTACTTCCCGGCGAAGGCATTGCCGAAGTTGTCTTCGAGAAGGCTGCTGGACCGCACGATGACGGGCGACTGGCCGAAGTAGTCGAGCATGTCTTCGAACTGCTGGTTGACGGATTCGGGGAAGGTGCCGATCAGCATCCGCTGGCGGGCGCGTTCGGAGCCTTCGAGGTAGCGGTCGGCGTCGCGGGCGCGTTCCCGCAGGGCCCAGATGCCGTTGCGGACGAGGTAGGTGTAGAACACGTCCGAGCCGATGAAGAAGGAATCGTGCGGTTCGAGGAGGCGGCCCCACCGGCCGTCGGCGGCGCGGAGGATCGCCCGCGCCAGCAGCATGCCCACGCTCTTGCCGCCGATCAGCCCCGTTCCCACCATGCGTTTGCCGATCTCGACGATATCCTCCAGCGTAAAGTACCGCCGGGCCAGGCGGATCATCTGCTCATCCCGCGACACGCACATCCGCAGAAGGCTCTCGAAGCACTCGGCGCGCTGGGGGCCGAACCGGCCGCGGTCGAGGTCGTCGCGGCCGAGGTCGGCGGCGCGGGTGAAGGTCTGGTTCCACAAGCCGGCCTGGAGGGTCTCGCTCTGCAGCCAGGGCACCGAATGGCGCACCTCCGTGGTGGTGGCGCTGTCGGATACGGGCACGAAGTCGTCCCCGGTCCGCGCGTGGAGCATGTGCATGGTCGGCGAGTGGCGGGCCTGGACCTTCCAGGGATGGACGTAGAGCCTGCGGTCGTGTTCGTAGACATCCAGGAAGACCTGCGTGGTCTCGGCGATCGCCCGGGTGGCGTGGAAGGAATGCTGCCCGCGCAGGACGCAGAAGTAGGCGATCGCCTCGACGTCGTACAGGTAGGGGCAGGTCAGCATGAAGAAGTTGCCGAGCATCTGGTCGCTTCGCCAGGCGCCGGCCAGTTCGCTGAGGCAGTCGAAGACGTAATAGCCCCCGCGGCCGGTTTCCTCGATGATCCTGTGGATGGACGTGACGAACCCTTCGAAGGCGTCGTTGGGGTCGAGCGTATGGATCCTCGTGCCGGGCTCGGCCTGGAGGAACGGCTCGTGGCCGGCGAAGCGCAGGTAGATCAGGGGTTCGCCGATCTTCCTGGCGGCCTGCTGGTACGCCTGGACGAACGAGCGGTACTGCTCGACGCGGCCGACCTGCCAGACGATGTTATCGCCCCGGATGAGGCCCTTGAGCATCCGGTCCAGGCCGTCCAGCCCGGTTGTCAGGCGGGGATCGATGTTTGCCACGTTTTGACTCCTCGGCCCGCGGGCCCGGGCACTGCCTGTCTTACGTCCCGCCCTTGCGAGCGGTTCCGGGTTCCTTGGCCCCAGGCCGCGGCCGCGCACCATTCTTGGCCGGTGGCGGCAATGCGTCAACGCCCCCCCGCAAGTCCCGCGGAAACACCTGCGAACTCAGGCGCCGAAGTTCTGCTTGAGAATGACGAAGTCATCGAGGTCGACGTCGCCGTCGCCATCGAAGTCGCCCATGCCGGCGGTTGCGCCGGACGGGGTGCCGAAGTTCCGCTTGAGGATGACGAAGTCGTCCAGATCCACGTCTCCGTCGCCATCGGCGTCGCCGGCAGCGGCGGGCGCCGGCGCGGCATAGCAGCCGCGGTTGCGCCCGGCCGGGTCGTAGGGGTCGCCGTCAATGTCGGCCGGGACGCACTGGAGGAGGCGCCCGTTGCCGGCGGCGGGGCTGGCCGGGTCGATGCGGAAATCGTTGGCGTCGACGTCGATGTACATCATGTCACCCGCGGTGGTGCTGGTTCCCTGGGGCGTGCCCGAGGCGAAGTGATTGTGGTCGATCACCAGCCCCGGCTGGGGCTGGGCATCCTCGGCGTAGCTCATGGAATTGAACAGGCAGTTGACCACGTTGACGTCCGCGGCGGCCAGCGCGTTGGTTCCGACGCCGCGCCACAGCCAGTTCTGCCGGACCAGCGAGACGTGGGCGAACAGGACGTTCTCCATCGGGCCGGAGTACTGGCTGAGCCCGTAGACGTTCGGCACCCGCTCGAAGAGGACGTTGACGAAGGCGGCATGTCGCAGGCGGCTGCCGAAGAGCCCCTGGCTGTCGCAGTCGATCCCGCGGACGTTGTAGAGGATGACGTTCTCGACGAAGTCGGGGGCGGCGGCGTAGCTCTGGTGGAAGTCCGGATGGGCGCCGGTGCTGCCGGGGTCGATGTCGTAGACGGCCGAGTTGACCACCAGCTTGCCCCCGCCGGACCAGGCGTCGGACTTCAGTGTGCGGATCACGTGGTCGCGGACCACGCCCGCGCCGGGCCCGTTGGCCATGTTGGAGCTCTCCCCGCCGGTGACGTAGGCCACGTAGCGGTTGGTGAAGTACTCCAGGCTGCCGTTCCAGCGCCCGGCAGTGTTCTCGAACCGGCAGTCGTCGGTCCACACCAGGTGGTTGCCGTTCTCGCCGATCAGGAAGCCGCCGTAGGTGCCGGTGGAGTTGGTGATGAAGGACACGCCTTTCCACTTGAGCCGCTGGGTCGAGGGCCGCCCGATGCCAATGACCACCTGGTCGCGGCTGACGCCGTCGGCCGGCGTGATCGTCGTCCAGTACGGCCTGGTGCCGCCGGCGAGGGACTGGCTGTCGTAGCTGCCGGGCATCAGATAGACCGTCCCGCCGGCGGGGGTGTTCTTCACGCCCTTGGCCAGCGTGGCGTACGGGGCGGCCTCGGTGCCGGGGTTGGCGTCCGAGCCGCCGGTCGGGTCAACCCACCTCTCGACGTTGGGGCTCAGCGTGCCGCCGGCGTTGGCGTAGAAGGTGAGGGTCGGCAGGTCGTAATCCGGATCGTCGGCGCTGCCGGACAGGCACACGGCGCGGGCGTCGACGGTCACGGCCCCATCGCCGCAGGCGGCCGGGTCGAGGGTGAAGAAGTACTCCCACACGCCGGTGCGCGGGTTGCGGGCGGGGTCCGCCGCGGTGGCGGCCCACTGGCCGTTGACGCGGAACTCGACTTTCACGCCCTCGAGGTGGAAGGCGACCACGCCGATCGCAAAGGGCGCCTCGATCAACTGATCGGGCACGACGTCCCAGCGGGCAACGGGCCGCGCGGCGATGGCCGCCGAGGCCAGAGCGAGGATCACGGCGAGCGTGGACAGCGGGATCATCGACGTCCTGAGCATCTTCATCGAACTCCTCCAGTCGAATCAGGCGGTCCGGACGGAACCCGAGATAGACATCATTCCTGGAACGCTATTATGCCACCCGATGCGCAGCCTGTCCATGACCGGTTCGGCCCCTCACGCTGTGACAGCCTGCGCCGGGACCCGGAGGATTGCCCGCCCTTCCCCGCAAGCCTATACTCGTCCCTCTCAGGAGACCGAGAAGAATCATGACCTTCGACCTTCGCATCGTGCCGTTCAGCCGGTTCGGCAGCTACATGGCGGTCTCGCATCTCGACGCCGACCGCATCGCCCGGCGGGGCACGAAGGACATGGCGGCGGGGCTGTACCTCCGGACGCTGCACGGCGAGGCCCGCTCGCCCGACGTTTTCCATATGGAACTGACGCGTGACGGCCGGCCGGTGGCGTTCCGGGAGGAGGCATCGCCGTCGGTGCTGAGGCTGGTCGCCGGGCGCGGCGCCGTCGAGATGTGCCTGCCGCAGCCGGGCGTTCTCCGCATCCGCGGCCTCGGGGGCGTGGGGTTGCGGCTGACGCTGCGGCCGGGCGTGTTCGTCAACGCCGTGCCGGTGGCCGGCGGTCGCTGGCAGGTCAACGCGTTCATCAACCGCCAGCAGTACGGCCTGATGCCCCTGGCCGGCGAACTGAAGGTGGACGCCCCGTGGACCGTGGCCCGCTGCGAGCGGGTCGTCGCCGACTGGCTGCCCGGCGACGATGGGACGTTCGAAGGCGCGATCGAGGAGTTCGAGTCGGCCTGGACGCCCGGCGAGCACGGCGAGCCCTTCGACGAGGCAGTCCGCCGCGTCGACGCGGAATTCGCGGCCTTCCACGACGCCTACCCGCCCGTGGCGGCCGAATACCGCCAGGCGGCGGAACTGGCGGCGTATATCAACTGGATGTGCGTCGTCGAGCCCGCCGGCCACCTCACGCGGCCGACGATGCTGATGAGCAAGAACTGGATGGCCAACGTCTGGAGCTGGGACCACTGCTTCAACGCCATGGCCCTGGCCGAAGGATCGCCCCACCTGGCCTGGGACCAGATGATGGTTCTGTTCGACGCCCAGCACCCGGTCACCGGGGCGCTGCCCGACGCGATGAACGACCGCTCGATGCTCTGGGCCTTCGTCAAGCCGCCCGTGCACGGATGGGCCCTGCGATGGATGTTCAGCCGCAACGCCCGCCTGGCCGACACGCGGCGGCTCAAGGAGGTCTTCGCCCCGCTGGCCCGCTGGACCGAGTGGTGGTTCACCTGGCGCGACAGCGACGGCGACGGCCTGCCCGAGTACCATCACGGCAACGACAGCGGGTGGGACAACGGGACCGTCTTCGACGCCGGCCTGCCCGTCGAGGGGCCGGACCTGGCCGCCTACCTGATCCTCCAGATGGACGTCCTGGCCGACATGGCGGCGAGGCTCGGCCGCTCCGACGCCGCCGACGCCTGGAAGCGGCAGGCCGACGTGCTGCTGGGGCTGCTCATCGACCACAGTTGGCGCGGCGACCGCTTCGCCGTCCCCCGCTCGGGCGACCACGCCGAAGCCGCCGACTCCCACAGCCTGCTGCCCTACCTGCCGCTGGTGCTCGGCCGGCGCCTGCCGGAGCCGATCCGCCGCACCATGATCGAGAGCCTCGCCGCCGGCGGCCTGCTGACCGATCACGGCCCGGCCACCGAGGCGCCCGACAGCCCCCTCTACGAACCCGATGGCTACTGGCGCGGCCCGATCTGGGCGCCGACCACGCTGCTGATCGTCGACGGCCTGCTCGCCTGCGGCGAGGCCGACCTCGCCCGCCGCCTGGCCAAGGGCTTCTGCGACATGGCGGCCGAGCACGGCATGGCCGAGAACTACGATGCGCTCACCGGCCAGGGGCTGCGCGACCGGGCGTACACGTGGACTGCCAGCGTTTTCCTCATCCTGGCGGCGTGGCTGAAGACGTAGCGCCGGGAGGACACCTGCAAGCAGGAGCGATGGAGCGGCATGAGGAACACTTCGACTGACATCGGGTTCTGAGGAGTCACCATGAGGCTGCCTTTCACCGTGGAGCAGTTCTTCGACGTCTTCGAAGCTTACAACAGGGCGATCTGGCCGGCGCAGGTCCTGGCCTACGTGCTTGGTCTGGCCGCTATCGTCCTGGCGTCTGGCGACACGGCACGGCGCGGCCGCGCCGTGGCCGGGATTCTCGCCCTCTCGTGGATCTGGATGGGCGCCGCGTACCACCTCGGCCACTTCCGGGCCATCAACCCGGCGGCGACCGTCTTCGGCGTCCTGTTCCTCCTGCAGGGCCTCGTGTTCATCGGGGCCGGGTGCATCCTGGCGAAGCTTCGGTTCCGCTTCGCGGTCAGGCCCATCCCGATCATCGGTGCGGCGTTCATCCTCTACGCGATGGTGCTGTACCCCCTGCTCGGCCGTCTGGCCGGACACATCTACCCCCGCAGTCCCGTCTTCGGCGTGGCCCCCTGCCCGGCGGCGATCTTCACGTTCGGCCTGCTGCTGTGGGCGACGCGGCCGGTCCCCTGGTACGTGCCGGTCGTCCCCGTCCTCTGGTCGCTGATCGGCCTGTCGGCGGCGATCCATCTGCGCGTGCCGCAGGATTACGGCCTGGGCGTGGCGGGCGTGTTCGGGATCGCCCTGCTGGTGGTCAGGAATCGCATGTTGAAGCAGGAGGCCTCACCGTCCGTCTGAACGGCCGGTGAGACCTCGCCTCGGGGGGTTGAACCGCATGGACCGCATGGAGCGGTTGCCAACGTGCCGCCCGAGCCGTACCCTCGCAGCCCGTGGGAGGAGTGGCGCGGTGTCGCAGACAACGATACGCCCTGTCAGCCGACGATGATGCGGCGCAACTGGCCGCCCTGCTCTGCGACGACCAGGGTCTGCGTGCCGACCTGGGGATCCGCGGCACGGAGCCTGCCACCGGGAGCGCACATGATGTTCCATGGGTCCCCGGCTGGCCTGCACAGAACGATGACCGCGGGGCAGGCCCATCTGCAGAACGAAAGGGAGAGCGATGAAACGGATCAGGACCGGCAGGATCATCCTGAATGACTACCCCAGCTTCCTGCTGACCATCGGCGGCCCTGTCTTCCTGGGCGTCGGGGCGTTCGTGATGATCTTCGGCTTCATCCCGCCGACCCGGTACGGGCGGGGCGGCCAGCAGGTCGATCCTCTGTTCGGCTTCTGGGCTTTCGCAACTGCTGCCGTCGTGGCTTCCCTCATGCTGGTGCTGCTGGCGGCACGGCTGGCCCGGATGAAGGCCATCCTCACCAGCGGCCCCCGCGCAACGGCCACGGTGCTGCGGATCGAGTTCTTCAGGGATCGCGGGCGCGTCGAGTACGAGTACGTGCACGAAGGCAGGACGATCGCCTCCGGATCGGCCATCATGAAGAACAGGACCACGTCGGCGCTGTCGCCGGGTGATGACATCGAGGTCGCCATCGACCCCGCCCGACCGAACCGGGCCCTGCCGGTCCAGTTGTTCGAAGCGTAGCGGTCCCCAGGATGACGTGGTCAGCATGGGCAAGCGGCTCATCACGGACAGTTGCCGGTCGCTCCACGACCCTTCCGCAAGCGGGCCTTTTCCCGGAAACTCCCCAGACCGGCCGGGTTCCCAGACAGACTCCTAGATGAACTTCGGCGTGTGCTCACACGGCCTGGCGGCCTTGGCTTCGTAGTCCGGGTCCGGCTGGGGAATCAGGGCCTCGACCTCCTTCTGCCACGCGGCCAGCATCCCGTGCAGGCGGCGGGCGATGTCCGGGCGGGCGCCGGCGAGGTCGTGTTGCTCGCTGACGTCCGTGTCGAGGTGGTACAGCTCGATGTGATTGTCCTCGAAGAACTGGATCAGCTTCCACGGCCCGTCGACAACGGCGGCGGCGGGAGTGCCGCCCTGGTTGGAGTAGTGCGGGTAGTGCCAGAAGAGGCCCCGGCGGTCCAGCGTGTCGCCGCCGCGAAGCAGGGGCAGGAGGCTCACGCCGTCGGCGTGCTGGTCGGGCATCAGGTCGGCGCCGCAGGCCTGCAGGAACGTCGGGTACAGGTCGGGGCTGGTAACCGGCGCGTTGCACGCCGTCCGCGGCGTGACGACGCCGGGCCAGCGGACGATCTGGCAGACCCGCGTGCCGCCCTCGTAGGTCCAGCCCTTGCCCTCGCTGAAGGGGTAATTGCACGTCGGGGCGCCCTCGGCGGTGGACAGGCCGCCGTTGTCGGAGGTGAAGACGACCAGCGTGTTGCCGGCCAGCCCCTCGTCGTCCAGCGCCGTCAGCAGACGTCCGACATTCGCGTCGAGGTTCTCGATCATGGCCGCGTAGACCGGATCGGACTGGAGGACCCGCCGCTGGAGCCGCCAGTCCTTCTTGGCGAGGATCGGGAAGGGCTCGCCGGGGACCAGCGCCTCGACCTGGTCGAGCCTCATCGCCTTGGCCTTGGCGCGGTACTTGGCCACCAGCGCCTCGGGCGCCTCGATGGGCACGTGGGGCGCGAAGTGGGCCAGGTACAGGAAGAACGGCCGCCCCGCGTCGCGCCGGCGGAGGAGGGCGATGGCCTCGTCGGTGATGCGGTCGGTGATGTACTCGCCCTCGGGGCCGTCGGAGATCGTCGAACTGCGGTAGGGGCTGAAGTACCCCGTCGAGGTCACGGCGACGTCGGCGCCGATCGTGAAGTCGAACCCGTGGCGGTCCGGCCAGTACTCGCGTCCGCCGAGGTGCCACTTGCCGACGTGCCACGTCTGGTAGCCCTGGGCGCCCAGGGCCCGGGCGATGCTGGTCTCCTCCAGCGGCAGTTCGTGGATGTACGGCACATCCTGCAGGCGCCCCCCGCCGCGTCCGCCGATGAACTGCGTCACGCCGACCCGCGCGGGGTTCCTGCCGGTCATGAGGCTCGCCCGCGTCGGCGAGCAGACCGGGCAGGAGGCGTACGCACGGCTGAAGCGCATCCCGTCGGCCGCCAGGCGGTCGAGGGCGGGCGTCTCGTAGAAGGTGCTGCCGAAACACGCCAAGTCGCGCGCCCCCAGGTCGTCGCAGAGAATCAGCAGGATGTTCGGTTGATTCATGGCGGCATGGTAGCGGACGCCTGACCGCCTGTCCACCCGCTCCGAGGCAAGCGGTCTTGACACCCGCCCGCGCCGGCGCGACACTGGCGACTGAACGGTACAACGGATCTCAGGCATTCGAAAGCGGCAGCCCCATGCTCGATCATCCCTACACCAACCTCGCCGGCGGCCGGTGGCTGCGGGGGAACCTGCACACCCACACCACGCAGTCCGACGGCGCCCGCTCGCCCCAGGAGGTCATCGACGACTACGCCGGGCGCGGGCACGGCTTCCTCATGCTTTCCGACCACGACGTCTACACCTCCGCCGACACCTGCGCCCGATGGGACAGCCGCGGCATGATCCTCATCCCAGGCAACGAGATCTCCGCCGCCGGCCCCCACCTGTTGCATGTCGGCGCCGACCGGCGGATCGACCCCCACCCCCTGCGCCAGCAGGTGATCAACGATGTCCTGGCGGCGCGGGGGTTCATCATCGTCAACCACCCCAACTGGCAGGAGCGCTTCGACCACTGCCCCCTCGCCGCGATGCGGGAATGGGTGGGCTACCTGGGCCTGGAGATCTACAACGGCGTCATCGGCCGCCTGCACGGCAGCCCCTACGCGACCAACAAGTGGGACATGCTGCTGGCCGAGGGCCGCCGGCTCTGGGGCTTCGCCAACGACGACAGCCACCGTGACGCCGCCGATGTCGGCCTGGGCTGGAACGCCGCCTACGTGACCGACCCGACGCCCGCCGGCGTCGTCGACGCCCTGCGCGCGGGGCGGTTCTACGCCTCCACCGGCGTGGACATCACCGCCATCGACGTGGACGGCACGCGGATCCGCATCGCCACCGGCAACGCCCGGCGGATTGTCGCCCTCCGGGAGACCGGCCGCCGCTTCGCCGTCGCCGACGACTCCTCCATCGAGGTGGAGTACCCCGACGACGCGGCCTACGTCCGCTTCGAGTGCTGGGGCGACGGCGAGCGGTTCGCCTGGACCCAGCCTTTCCACCGAAGGCAGGCCTGATGGGCCGCTGCCCCATCAGGAAGCGGGCGGCTGCGGCAATCCGTCGATGAACTGCTCGCTCGTCAACGTGTAGATGCCCGTCTGTTCCAGGAAGGCGATGCAGCCGCGCATGGACGTCCTGTCGGGCCAGGTCTCGTGCGTCTCCATGCCGTTGGTGCAGTCGCGCAGCAGGATGCAGGTGTAGCCGTAGCGGTGCATCGCGGGCAGGCCATACGTGCGGCCGGTCATGCAGCCGGGGGTGTGGAAGCCGACGTAGACCAAGTGGAGCACGCCCCGCCGGGCGCACAGCCGGTGCAGTTCCTCGCCGACGCCGATCACCGGCTCGTCGCCGACCGGGCGGACCAGTGGGTGGAATCCCGGCGGGTTGGCGACCTGGTCGCACTCGGCGGCCCGCGGCTCCCGAGGCCGGGCATACCGTGCATACGGCCCCACGCGCGCACGAAAATCCTGCGGCGGCCACGCGGGCGAGTCCGGCCAAGGCGGAGCCGCCTGGGTGTGGTCGACCAGCCCCACCCAGTTCGCCTCGCGCTCGGCCGTCGGCCAGGCCGGGGCGTGGATCACCAGTACGCCGGCACGGCGGCAGGCGGCCAGCACGGGGACGATCCGCTCGCGGGTGACGCGGTCGTCCTCGCGCCGCATATCGGTGTGGAGGTCGCGGTCCCAGACGTCGACGCAGACCAGGGCCGCCTGGCCGATCGGGATCTCCCAATCGAGCTGGACGTGGCTGCAGTTGGCTTCCTTCAATTCGACGCCGGGATCCGTCAGCCGCCGCGTGTAGCGCGGCCGGATGCGGATGGCACGGTGGTCCATGTCGACTCCTCTCGAGTTCGGAACCACCTGTCATCCTACTCGCGCGGACCGTCTGCACCAGCCGATTCTTCCCGGCCGCCGACAGGGTCGCGGCGCCTCAGATGGTCACAACCGCCGAATCCACCTCATCCCGGCCGCAGGACGATCTTGCCCAGGAAATGCTCCTTCAGGGCCCGGTGCGCGTCGGCGGCGCGGTCCAGGGGGTAGACCCGCGCGACGTGGACATCGAACGGGCCGGCCTCGATGAGGCTGTTGAGCTTCTCGATCGCCTCGGGGTCGGGCATGCCGTCGTAGCCCTGGAGGTACACGCCCTCCGGCACATCCGGCACCGGGTCCACGCCGTTGGGATAGGCGACGCGTCCGCCCTTGCGCATGGCGAAGAGGGTCTGCTCGACGACGTCGCCGCCGCACGTCAGCAGCGCCGCGTCGAAGCCGTCCGGCTCGAACCCCCACGCGGCGTCGGGGACATCCTCCCTGTGGCCGTCCACGGCGGCATCGGCGCCGAGTTGCCTGGCCAGGGCGACGCCGTCGTCACCGGAGGCCACCGCGAAGACGCGGGCGTTCATCCGTTTGGCCAACTGCACCGCCAGGTGGCCGATGCCGCCGCTGGCGCCGAAGATGATGACCGCCTCGCCGGGCCTCAGTTCCAACACGTCGTCCAGCCCCCGCAGGGCCGTAATCGCGTCGACGCCCATGACGCCCGCCTGCTCGATCGTCAGGCCCTCGGGAATGAGAGCCGCGTCGTCCTCGTTCACCGCCGCATACTCGGCGTAGAATCCGCCCTTGGGGCCGGCCAGGAGCATGCCGTACACCTGGTCGCCCACCTTGAACTTCGTCACCGC
Organism: Planctomycetota bacterium; assembly: GCA_012514895.1. GTDB lineage: Bacteria > Planctomycetota > Phycisphaerae > SM23-33 > FEN-1343 > JAAYZK01. The sequence continues at coordinate 19,213 of JAAYZK010000414.1, forward strand.
CTCGCCGACGGCCTCGACGACGCCGGCGCCGTCGGAGCCAAGGACATATGGGAACGCAGGCTCCTCGCCGAGCATCTCGGCGAATCCGCCCTCGCGCTCGAACGGATCCCACACCCCCACCCCGGCCGCCTGGACGCGGATCAGGATCTCGTCGGCGTCGATCTCAGGCACTGGCACGTTCTCCACGTGAATCTCGTCGATCCCGCCGAACTGATGGATCGCCGCCGCCCGCATGGTCTTCTGTGCTGTCGCTTTCATGCTCTCTCCCTCGCGCGGCCGCACCGGGGCACCGCGCCCGCAGGCCGCTTATCGAGGAATTCTACGGGGCGGGGCGGGGATTATTGGCGGTTCCCGGCGCAGGGGCCAGGTGCCGGCGGGAGCGACCCTTGGGATTGCCCTGTCGAAATCGGTCGCCCATGGCGGGCAGGCACAGGGCCTGCCCCTACAGGCGCAGCAGCATCAGCGCCGCCGCTTCGGCGCTCGGGGCCTCGAAGGCGGCCGTTCCGCCGGGGAGGTCCGCGGGGGCAGCCGCGGCCGTATCCCCCGTGTCCACGAAATGCCACTCCATCGCATACCGCCCCGGTTCGACGGTCACGGTGAACGGCCCGGCCTCCGGCTGAAAGGCGATGCAGGCACGGCCGGGCTGGGCGAGGCAGTAGCCCGTGGAGCACAGGTCGTTGCGCGGCAGCGTGCGGTTGAGGTCGACGCGCTCGGCGTAGCTGCGGATGACGCCCATCTCGCGGCGGAGGTCGAGGTTGGGCTCGTTGGACCACTGGGCGGTGCCCTTGAAGAAGGCCCCGGGGAAGTCCCTGGCGGGGTCCATGTAGAAGACGTTGTAGCCGCGGCAGAAGCTCTTCCACGCCCAGGCGGTGCTGCCGCCGAGGCCCCAGAGGTGGTCGGTGTCGAGGACGACGACCTTGTCGCCCCTGTCGTAATCCGGTTCGCCCCAGGTGACGGTGCCCTTCCTGTAGTCCTCCCGCCGATCATCGTCGACGGCCTGGATGTCGGGTGAGACCCAGTCGGCGCCGGAGGCGAACATCCTGCGGTTGTGCGTCTTCATCCCGCCCGGGACGCCGATGGGATGGACCTTGCCCAACTCGGCCTCGCAGGCGCGGATGAAGTCGACGAAGTGCTCCTGCCATCCGTGCGACAGGCCGGACGGCTCGTTGGCGATCTCGTACAGGACGTTGTCGAAGGCGTTGACGGCCCGGACCACCTCCCGCACATACAACTCCTGCAGGCGGACCACCTCCGCGTCGTCGAGGGTGACCCAGCGGGCGTAGACCTTCTCCCGGGGTGAACCCAGGATGTCCACGCCGTTGATGTTGTTGTCCCCGGCGAACGCATGGCACTCCATCGGGGCATGGCCGACCGTGGCGCACCAGCCCTCGAAGAGCATCACGTCCACGTAGATCCCCCGCTCCCCGGCCGTGCCGACGCGATGGCGGAGGCGATCGAAATAGGCCGGGTCGAACGCCGTCAGGTCGAATCGGGGCCCGCCGTCGATGGCCTCGCCCGGCCCGGTCCGCCGCCAGGGCAGTTGGCTGACCCCCCCGCCGGGGTTGTCGCAGGGGGTGAGCATCTGCCCGCTCCACAGGCGGATGCAGTTGTGATTGTGCTTCTCAAGGAAGTCCAGGTAGAAGTCCCAGTCGAACGGCGGGGGCGGGTTGCCCGGGCCCTTGTCCAGCAGGTTGTTCCACGTGTGCGAGCCGGTCAGGAAGACCGCACGGCCGGTCGGATCGGCGAAGTATCGCGGATTGGCGGTGTTGCGTCGTAGCAGCGGCGCCGGCGTCGGCATGACAGGCTCCCTTTCGTGCGCACGGCGTCTCTCTGCGTGGGATCTTTTTCGGAGCGGGCGCGACCCGCGAAGGCCACCACGGAAGCACGGGTGACAAGCGTACCGCCGGCAGCCGCTTGCGCCAAGCGGTCCGGGCGGCAATCCGGCCCCCCCTGCCACGTTGTCGTGGCGTCACGGCTTGAGTCGAAGGCGTCCGGACGCTATGGTTTGTGATGGGCGCGTAGATGGACGTGGAGGCGTTGCCGGAGCCCGCGGGCTCCCCTGAAGTGAGATCCGACATGGAAGCACCCGTGAGGTTCCCGACGGACCCGATTCCCGCCGAGCCGGCTCGCGCCAAGCTGCTGGGGCTTCATCCCCAGAGGCAGGAAGGGCTCTGGATGCAGCGGGTGCGCGTGTCGGCCGGACGGGTGACGGGGCCGCAGTGGCGGGCCCTGGCGGCCATCGTGCGGGAGCTGACCCCCGACGAGCCGCTCCACCTGACGACGCGTCAGGATCTGGAGATACACGGCCTGACGGCCGCGACGGCCCCCCAGGCCCAGCGGCGGATGGCCGAGGCGGGACTGACCGGCCTGGGCAGCGGCGGCGATACGCTCCGCAACGTCACCGTCTGCCCCTGCGCGGGCGTCAAGCCCGGCGCGCCGGAACTGGAGCCGCTGGCGCGGTTCCTCACGGCTCACCTGCGCTCGCACCTGCAGGCCTACGCCCTGCCGCGGAAGTTCAAGGTCTCCCTGTCGGCCTGCCGCGACGCGTGCGGCCTGCCGTGGATGCACGACGTGGGCCTGGTGGCCCGCTCGACGGACGACGGATGGGTCTTCGACGCGACGGTCGCCGGCTCGCTGGGCGCGTCGCCGGCCCTGGGCATCGCGTGGCCGGCCCCGCTGGCGGCGGCCGACGTGCCGCGATTCGTCATGGCGGCGATGGAGGTCTTCATCCAGCACGGCGACCGCGCCAACCGTCGCAGGGCGCGCCTCCGCCACGTGAGGCAGCGCCTCGGCGACGAGGCCTTCCTGGCCCTGCTGCGGGAGACCTTCGACGCCACGGCCGCCCCGCCGGGGGCGGCCGACGTGCCCATCGAGGCGCCCCAGGGCGACAAGGGCCTGGCCCACCAGCGCCGCATCGCGGTGCCCGCCGGGGACCTGCCCGCCGAGGTCCTGGACGTCCTGGCCGACCTGGCCGACCGCGGCGACGTCGTCGTCCGGCTCGGCATCCACCAGGGCATCTGGGTCTTCGCCGCCAGCGAAGCCACCCTCGAGGCCGTCCTGGCCCCCCTGCCGCCCTCGTGGGTCGGCGGACCCGTCATCGTCGCCTGCCCCGGCATGCGGTGGTGCTCCCGGTCGCTGGTCGACACCCAGGCGATGGCCCACCGGCTCTGGGAAGACCTCGGCGCCCTGCCCTCCCGGCCCTTCGTCGCCATCAGCGGCTGCCCGAACGGCTGCGCCCACAGCGCCGTGGCCGACATCGGCCTGTTCGGCGGCCAGGTCGTCCACGATGACCAGCGCTCCGACGCCTTCACCGTCGTCATCGGCAGCAGCGCCGGCCAGACGCCCCAGATCGGGACCCTCGTCCAGCGCAACGCCACCCCCGAGGAGGCCATCGACCTCGTCCTGGCCCACGCCAGGGAGAAGGCCGACGACTGACCCCGCGGGCATCGGCCGTCCTACGGCTGGGCCCGCGCGTAGGGGCAGGCCAGCATGCACGGCTCGGCCACCACGGGGCGGTGCGAGCGGATCGGGTCGTGGCGGTCGAGGGCGGCCTTCAGCGCCGGCGCGTCGATGACCTCGGGCGGGGCGGCGTCCAGGGGCGAGCCGAGCAGGCCGAAGCCGCTGGCGGCCTGGAGGGCGTAACGGCGGGACCAGTCGCAGCGGCGCTCGTCGACGGCTTGGTACCGGTACTGCCTGCCCTCCAGCGTCAGCGTGATCCAACCGCCGGAGAAGGCCCCCGCCGGGCAGGCGGCCGTGCAGCGGTCGCAGCCCTCGCACAGGAGCCCCTGCGACGTGTCCGCCAGCGGCGACGCCGGCAGCACCGCGTCGGTGACCACGCAGAAGAACCGCTGCCGCACGCCGAACTGCGGCGTGGCGACCCGCCCGCTGGTCGTCAGGCGGCCCAGCCCCGCCGCGATCGCCGCGAAGCGGCTGGACGTGAAATCCGGCTTGGGGCCCTGCGGATTGGCCAGCGCCGACGCCAGGCCCATCAGGTCGCCGGTGATCGCGGCCCGGTGGCCGGCGGCCTGCAGCGCCTTGCCCAGGCGAAGGGCCGCCTGGCTCGCCAGCCAGTGCGTGACGTACGTCTGGAACGCGTACGGCCCCACCGCCTCGGCCGGCGGACGGCCCGCGCGATCCACCACCGCCCTGTGCACGCGCAGGCCCAGGACGATCACGCTCCGCGCCCCCGCCAGAACGTCCTCGGCCGTGCGGACCGTGATGGGCTCCTCGCGGATCTGCCAGTCCGGCGTCAGGAACCGCCCGCCCACGCCGCGACCGACCAGGCGGGTGACGCCTTCATAGTGCGGGCGAAGCTGCGCCGCCAGGGCGTCGATCCGCTCGGCCGACGCGATGCCGAACAGGTCGGCCCCGAACCCGCGGGCCGCCCGCTCCAACGCCGCGACCAGGTTGTCGTCCTCGCGCCCGGCGTCGAAGGCCGGCGCCGCGGCCCGCTGCACGGAGGTCCGCGAAGCGATCGTCTTGCGGGTGATGACCCACGCGGCCTGGCAGGCCTCCGGATCCACCCCCGCCTCGCTCAGCAGCGCGCAGGCGAAGTCCTTCGACGCCTGGTCCCGCTCGCAGGTGACCGAGCGGAAGCCCAGATCCTCCAGGCCCCGGGCCAGGTCGTACATCGCCGATTCGCAGTGGTAGTAGGCGGCGTCGCGCGCCGTCACGGCGCTGTCGGCGGCCGCCGGCACATCGCCCTTCTCGGCTGCCAGCAGGACGGCGCTCAGCGCTCCCTTCAGCCGCCCGTTCAGATCGAAGCCCAGCGCCGCGGCCTTGTCGGCGTCGACGGCGATGACGTGCTCGACGCCGGCGGCGTGGGCGCGCGTGATGAGACGGTCCATCACGGCACGCGACTCGGCCGACTCATCCAGCACCATCGCCGGCCGCCGCATCGGCGTGCGGCTGTAGCCGCGGTCCCACGTCCGCAGCGGGGCCGGCACGCAGAACTTCAGGCACTGGCCCATCTCCCCCGCCCGCATGCCGTGCGTGCGGAGGGCGTCGAGGATGACGGCCTCGTCCACCCGCTCGGGCTTGGGCAGGTCCAGGTCCAGGTCGAAATGCTCGCCCCAGGAGCACCGCCACAGGTTCTTGTTGGCGAAGCGGTACTCCCGCCCCTCGATCCGCAGGACCTTCTCGCCGTCGACTTCCTTGGACAGCGCCTCGGCCGGGCAGTGCGTGCGGCAGAGCATGCAGTGATCGCAGACGGTTCCCGGCTCGATCAGCGGGTCCGGTTCGAGCGCCGCGTCGGTGACGACGGTGACGAAGCGGTTGCGGGCGCCGAACTCCGGCGTGAGGGCCAGGCCGCTGTAGCCCACCTCCGCCAGGCCGGCCACGACGGCCATGTAGATGTGGCTGACGTCGGGGGCGAAGATCGCGTCGAGGTCCTTGTAGGCGGTGTAGCGCCAGATGTTGCTCGACACGATCGGCACCGCCGCCGCGCCCCGGCGTTCCAGGAAGGTCGCCATGCGGTAGCTCAGTTCGTCCAGGCGGTTGTTCATCAGGTACTGCACGCGGTAGGCGCCGATGGCCTGCGGGTGGGTCTCCCCGCCGGTCTCGATGCATCCGTCGGGGTGGCGCAGGGCCATGACGATGACGCTGCGGGCCGTCGGCAGCAGCCCCTGGGGGCTCATCATCGGCGGAGCGTGCTCGCAGCGCTCGATGTTGCCGACGCCGACCAGGTCGGCGCCGAGATCGTAGGCGTACTGCTTGACGGCGTTCTTCAGTGACATCGTCGCGGTCCTTTCAGACTTTCTACACGGCGTCGGAGGCTCCGGGGGCGGCCGCGGCGGCCGCCAGGTCGCCCGCCAGCCGGCGCAGGGCCTCCAGGAGTTGTTTTTCGCGGGCCGCCGGGCAACGGTAGCCCGGCGCGAACGTGCCCACCACGGCCCAGGCCGCCCCGTCCTCGCCGGCGACCGGGCAGGCCAGGGCCACCACTTCGTCGGGGTGCACGATGCGGCACCAGCCCTGCGTGCGGAGCGCCGCCAGGGCCTCGCGAAGGGCCGGCTCGTCGTCGATGCCGTCCCACTGCGGGCCGGGCAGGCCGTGACGGTCGAGAATCTGCCGCAGTTCCGCCTCGTCGGCGACGGCCGCGAGCATCCGGCCGGTCGGCTTCTCGTAGAAGGAGGTCTCCTCGATCGTCGTCTGAGACACCCGCACCGCCTGGTGGCAGTCGACGTACCGCACGACCACGCGCCGGCCGTTGGCCAGCACGGCCAGCAGGCACGCCTCGTGCTCGGCGTCGACGAACCGCCGCAGCCGCCGGGCCACCCGCTCGCGTGCGGCGGCGCCGTCGAAGCGGCTCAGCCGGACCATCTGCCGGCACTTGCTGCCCGGCACGTACAGCCCGCGGCCCTGCTGTTCGACGTACCCGCACGCCACGAGCGTCTTGAGGAGATTGTGCACGGAATTGCGCGGCATGGCCATCCGCCCGGCCAGCACGGCCAGCGGCGCCGCCTCGCCCGAGACGTCGGCCTCGATCACGAGATCCAGAACGTTCAGAGCCTTCCTGACGGATTGGACGGGGGCTGTGTTTTCCATATTCTGGAATAGCTATCCTTGATACGGAATAACAATACCCTGTCTCCGACGGGCTGTCAATCGAAACATGCCCATTTCCGTACGGCTGGTCGTCGGGCGTGTCTTGATCCGCCGGGGGCAAAGGCGACAATGCCCTCGATACAGGACAGGAGCACCATGAAGATCCTCACCGACATCCCCTGCAGCCGCGACCACACCGACCGGCGGCTGATCGACCTCTACCTGCCCGACGGCGCCCCCAACGGCGCGGCGGTGCTGCTGATCCACGGCGGCGGGTTCCGCGGCGGCCACAAGGGGCAATGGAACGGCGTGCCGGCATGGCTCTGCGACCGCGGATACGTCGTCGCCTCGGCCGAGTACCGGCTGGCGCCGCGGTGGCGGTTCCCCGCGTGGATCGAGGATGCCCGCCTGGCCATGGCGACGCTCCGGGCCCGGGCGGGCGAGCTGGGCTTCGATCCCGGCCGTATCGCGACGGGCGGCTCGTCGGCCGGGGGGTACCTGGCGCTCATCCTGGCGATGATCGGCCCCGACGACGAGCTGGGTCGCACCGGGGAACTGGCCGATCCCGACACGCGGGCCAACGCGGTGATCGCCTGGTGCCCCGCCACCACGCTGCGGAAGGACCCCGTCGGCTTCCCCCGGACGCCCTGGCCCGACCTCATGCCCGCCGCCGAGGCCGACGCGCCCGAGCTGTACCGCTCGGCGTGCCTCACCGAGCGGGTCACCGGCGCCGAGCCGCCCATCCTCTTCCTGCACGGGACCGCCGACATGACGGTGCCCCACCGCCAGTCCGTGGACCTGGCCGAGCGCCTCACCGCCGCCGGCGCCCGCGCGGAGGTCGAACTGCTGGACGGCGTCGGCCACGGGTTCGGCTACGGCACCGAAACGGACGCCCAGAAACGCGCCCTCACCCGCGCCGAGGCGTTTCTTGCCGAGCACCTGCGGGGATAGCGATCACTCGCCCATCCCCGGGCGCCCCGCGATCGCCCCGGCGATCTCGCGGGAGAGGCGCAGCGCCTCGTCGCGGCCGAGGTGGCAACTGTCGTGGGTGCGGTAGGCGGCCGGATCGACGGCGATCCAGACGGCGCCGGCACCGGTGAGCCGGGCGACGAGGGCCGGTTCGTCGAAGCCGCCCAGGTCGTTCTCCAGGGCGATCATCTCCGCCGGCGCCGGCGGGCGGAAGGCGTACACGCGGATGCCCGCGGCGGTCCAGCGCCGGACGGCCGAGACGAGGCGGCCGATCGCCTCTTCGCAGACGCCGTGCCCGGCGAACATCTCCCGGTAGCGTTCCAGCGTGGGGCCGTAGCTGTCGAAGCGGGGCTCGTGGGCGTTCCAGCCATCGGGCAGGACCTCGCGGCTGAGGCGGTCGACTTCGGGGGCCTCGCCGATGAAACGGAACTCGTCGAGCCTGCGGATCGGCTGGCAGAACAGGATCAGACGTTCGGCCCACGCGCCGAGGTACCGGTCCGTCCAGCGGGCCCCGGCGGCGGTCTGACGGGCGGAGATGAAGCTGTTCATCTCCGCGTGAGCCTCAGTCAGGGTCAGCGGGCTGATGCCCAGCACGATGATGTAGCCTTGATCCGGCTTCGGCCGAAGCACCCGCTCAACGTAGTTGAGGTAGTCCTCGGTGAACGTCACGGCGCCGAAGCCGCAATTGAGGATCCGCATGCAGGACGGCAGCCCCTCGGCCATCGCCGCCGGCGACAACCCCACCCCCACGCGGGAATCGCCCGCCAGCACGACCTCGGCGCACCCCTCCCACCCCGCCTTCATCGCGCACTGCCGCTCGTAGCTCATCCCGCCGAAGGGCATCCGCCGCTGCGTGCCGACCAGGGCAACCGCCAGGAC
>JAAYZK010000415.1 GCA_012514895.1 Planctomycetota bacterium
GAGGTGGTCCTCCTCGTTGACCATCACGGCGACGGTCTCGTCTCCGCTGACCGCCACGCCGCGGGCGCCGGAGCCCTCGGCGAGCTGGCGGCTGATGAGCTGCCGCTCCACGAGAAGCTGCCGATCGGATTCCCCGGCGGTCAGGACGTTGACGTACAGCGTTTCCCCCGCCAGCGGCGCCGCCAGGAGCACCTCCTGGAGCATGGCGGCGATCTCGCCCCGCTGCTCGGGCGAGCAGCGGCTGAGGAACGGATACCCCGCGACGTTGCGGGCCAGGCGCACCCGCGAGGAGATCACGATCTCGTTCATCGGGCCGGCGCCGCGAAGCCACTCGGTGGGTCGTCCAGTCAGGTCGGCGAGTTTCACGATCCCTCCAACTCCTGGATCTGGTCCCGCAGTCTGGCCGCCTCCTCGTACGCCTCCGCCCGGATCGCCTTCTGCAGCCGCGAACGCAACTGCAGCAGACGGTTCTGGCGGACCTCCTCGCCGCCGGCGCGGCTGGGGACCTTGCCGACGTGGGTCACGGCCCCCTCCTGCGCCCGGGCGAGCAGGGGCTCCAACGCCTCGCCGAACGCCTCGTAGTCATGGGAACAGCCCAACAGGCCGTGCTGGCGGAACTCCAGGAACGTCATGCCGCAATGGTCGCACGTCAGGTCGCCAAGCTGCTTGGCCTGCTGCGATTGCATGACGAAGTCTTCCAGCAGTTGGCTGATCGGGATCGACGGCTGCACGGTGATCCCCTCGGCGGAGGCGCAGACCTCGCACAGGTGCTTCTCAGTCTTCTGGCCGTCGACGATCTCGGTCAGGTGAACCGTGGCAGGCCGATCGCATTTGTCGCACTTCTGTTTCACGTGCGGTTGCCTCGCAAGCGCTACCGGTATCCTAGACGGCACGGACCGCACAATCAAGCGATGCGCCCCGCGACGGATTCACCTCACCGCACCGCGGGAATGGGAAACGCCTCGCACAACTCGCTCACTTGGCCGCGGATACGGGCGATGACCGCCGCGTCGCCCCTGGCGGCAAGGATCGTGTCGATCCAGCCGGCCAGTTGCTGCATCTGCGGCTCGGTCATCCCGCGGGTCGTCAGCGCCGGGGTCCCCAGCCGCATGCCGGATGTCTGGGCCGCCGACCGCGGGTCGAAGGGAATCTTGTTCTTGTTGCACACGATGCCGGCCGCCTCCAGCCACTGCTGGGCGTCCTGGCCGGTGAGGTCCTCGTCGCGACTGCGCAAGTCCACCAGCATCAGGTGGTTGTCTGTCCCGCCCGAGACGATCCGCCAGCCCTTCGACGCCAGCGCGTCGGCCAGGGCCTTGGCGTTGGCGATCACCTGGCGGCAGTAGGTCTTGAACTCGGGCTTGGCGCACGCCCCGAACGCCACCGCCTTGGCGGCGATCACGTGCTCCAGCGGCCCGCCCTGGAGCCCGGGGAAGACCGCCTTGTCGATCTCGCGGGCCCACTTGGCCTTGCAGAGAATCAGCCCGCTGCGGGGGCCGCGAAGCGTCTTGTGCGTCGTCGTCGTGACGAAATCGGCGTGGGGCACCGGGCTGGGATGCAGCGCCGTGGCGACCAGGCCGGCAATGTGGGCAATGTCCGCCACCAGCAGCGCCCCGCATTCGCGGGCGATGGCGGCAAATCCCGCGAAATCCAGCGTCCGCGGGTACGCCGACGCGCCCACCATGATCAGCTTGGGCTTCTCAGCCAGGGCCTGCCGGCGGACGGCGTCCATGTCGATCATCTCGGTCTTCTCATCCACGCCGTAGCTGGCGATGGTGTAGTACCGCCCCGAGAAGTTCACCGACAGCCCGTGCGAGAGGTGCCCGCCGCACGCCAGCGACATGCCCAGAATCTTGTCGCCCGGCTGCAGGCAGGCATAGTAGACCGCCATGTTGGCGCTCGTCCCGCAATGCGGCTGCACGTTGGCGTGCTCGGCGCCGAACAGCGCCTTGGCCCGGTCGATGCACAACTGCTCGATGTCGTCGACCACCTCGCAGCCGCCGTAGTACCGCTTCTGGGGGTAGCCCTCGGCGTATTTGTCGGTGAACACCGAGCCGGTCGCTTCCATCACGGCCCGGCTGGTGTGGTTCTCGCTGGCGATCAGGTCCAGCATGCCCTGCTGGCGCTTCCGCTCGGCACAGACCAGGTCGTAGACCTGCTTGTCGTCGGTCTCAAGATGGCTCATGGTGGTCTCCGCAGTCGTCCTTTCGCAAGAGCGATACCTTACCCGCCTTGCGCAGCCCCGGCAAGACCGGCCGATGGCCCGGCAGGACGATTTCTCCCCGCTGTACTATCGGTTGACCCGCGTCCGACGTGAGGCTACTCCTCCGCGCGGGCTTCCCCCGCGGCCGCGTCCCGGGCGGCCCGGACCTCGGCCAGGTGGGCGGCCACCTGCTCGTCCGTGGGCTTGGGGTTCGCCACCCACGTGTAGGCGTAATTGTCGCCCGTCCACACGAACATCCGCGGGTTGCCGGCCATGGACTGGGCGGGGGCCTGCTCGCGGTAGGCGCGCCACATGGCGTCGACGAAGGGGTCGAAGGTCCCGCCTTCCATGTCAGGCCGCCTGTGGCGGCCGCGGTGGGCGGCATAGGCGTCCTCGGCGGCCATGGTGCGGTCGACGTAGTCGAAGAAGGCGTCGTGGTTCCACGCCGCCACCGCCCCGCACAGCCGGGCGGCCAGGGCGGTGCCGGCCCAGGCGCGGCCGTTGCAGCAGAGGCGGTACGACTCGCTGCTGCGGTCCCATCGCGTCCACTGTTCGGGCGACTTCTCCTCGTAGCGGTCGCGCTGCCCGTGGTGCTGGACCATCCAGTACAGGGCCGTCTGGCCGGCCCAGCCGGTGCCGTAGTAGGTCTGGGCGTCCTCGTGGAACACGCAGGTGTCCGGCACCTCGCGGAGCGCCGGGTCGTCGAGCATCAGCGACGCGAAGACCATCGGCCACTTGCGGCCGGAGGTGTGGCCGCCGCCCCAGTTCCACGATCCCCCGACCTTGGCGACGCCCGACGTGTCGATGCCGTACTGGACCAGCCCCGTGAGCAGGGGCCGCTTCCGGTCGTCCGGGACGTCCAGGTGGAGCAGCAGGCTGGCCATGGACACCAGGCGCGCGTGCTCGCGGCCGTACGCGGGCGAATTCTGGCAGGGGTTGAGCTGCTGCTGCATCCAGTTGCACATGTGGTCGATCCACGGACGCTGGAACCACCGCTCGGCCTCGGCCCAGTCGTCGGGCAGACGGATCTCGTAGTAGGGCAGGTAGGCCTTGGGGTCGACTGCCGGGGCGGGCAGGCGCTGGAGGAGGTCCCACCGCAAGTCCTGCGCGCGGTAGATCCGCTTGTCGGTGCCGGCGTAGCAGGGGCGGAAGGCGTCGGCGGGCGGCTCGGCCGCCAGGACGGTCAGCACTGCGGCCGCGTCCAGGACGGTGCCGCCCTTCTTCTCTTCGTCCCACATGATCTTGTGGGCCAGGCTGTTGCGCCGGACCGGCGGAGCGCTGATGGTGGAGACCAGCGAGCGGCTGGGCTCGACGGTGACGGGGAAGGTCACCGACAGTTTCGGATCATAGGTCTGGCTGCGGGAGTCGTAGCCCTGCCGCTGGGTGGCGGTCAGGACGATCATGGAGCCATTCCGCATGCGGGTATCGTTGCGCAGGCTGGTGTCGCCCCAGCGGTTCGTGCCGGTGTCGACCGCCGCTTCGGCGGCGTCGGCCGGCCCGGCCTGTGGGGTCGTGTGCGTGACGGTGACCGGCCCGATCACCCACCAGTCGCCGGTGATGAACCGTCCCGCCCGGACCGGCCGGTCGAAGTGCCACGTGATGCCGTACTGCGACACCTCGCTGACCCCCGGCGGTCCCGCGGCCGGCGACTGCTGAACGCAACCGGCCGTCGCGGCCAGGACCAGGGCAAGAGCGACCGTCAGGACTGGAACCGCAAGCGTAGTGTGTATCACGAGATGGGTCTCCTTTCGCAGAGCCTGGTCGCAAGGTCCCGCCCGCCGCGCGCTCGCTTCGCGCGGCACATCGGCAGCACCCCGCAGGCCCCACCATACCCGTCCTCGCCTCGTCCGGCAAGCCGGGCGGTTTTCCCTTGAGGCGATCTCCCGCACGGCTACACTATCCATTCCACCCCACGCCGGAGTGGCGGAACGGCAGACGCGCGGGATTCAAAATCCCGTCCTGGCAACAGGGTGAGGGTTCGAGTCCCTCCTCCGGCAGTGCGACGTGACGCGTCACGCCGCGACAGATCGCGACACAACGCGACACGTTTACCCGTGTCGCGCGATCGCCCGCCCCCTCGACCACCCCCACGCCGACACCGCCCCTGTGTCAACACGGGCCAAATTGCGACAAAGCATGACAGGCCGGGAATACTTTTCAGTGCGCCATACAGTGC
>JAAYZK010000052.1 GCA_012514895.1 Planctomycetota bacterium
GCGACGCGGCCGGGCGGCAAAAGAACCGCTTGCAGCCCAAATGAGGTTATGAAACAGCTTCTAAGTTCTCTATGCAACGCTCAGTAAACAGGAGCAGCCGTATGAAGACCAGGCGATACGATCTGGTGGTGCTGGGCGGGGGGTTCGCCGGCGTGGCGGCGGCGGTTCAGGGCGCCCGCGACGGGCTGCGGGTGGCGATCCTCGAACGCACGACGCTGTGGGGCGGGCTGGCGACGTCCGGCCTGGTCACCATCTACATGCCGCTGGACAACGGTCTGGGGCGCCAAGTGTCGTTCGGCCTGGCCGAGGAACTGCTCTACCGCACGCTGCGGTACGGACCGGGGACGATCCCCGCGCCGTGGATCAACCCCCGCTTCGCCGAGGGCATCGCCGACCTGGCCGCCGACAACGCCAGCGGGCGCTACATGACCCGCTTCGCCGCCCACGCCTGCGTCCTGGCCATGGACGAGATCCTCACCGAGGTCGGGGCCGACCTCTGGGTCGACACCCTGGCGTGCCTGCCCGTCCGCGACGGGCGGCGGATCGAGGCGGTCGAGGTCGAGAACAAGAGCGGGCGCACCCGCCTGGAGGCGGCCTTCTTCATCGACGCCACTGGAGACGCCGACATCGCCTTCCGCGCCGGCGTGCCCTGCCGCGAGCATCGCCGCCGGCCCTGCCTGCTGGCCCTCTTGGCCGACCTGGACCACGTCAAGGCGGCTGCGGCGGCCGAGGACCTGACCGGCCTGTTCGGCGGGGGGAGCTTCGGCGACAACGAGCACGACGTCGGCTACGACGGGGACTGCCCGCCCCTGTTCGGCGGCAATGGGCGGGAGTTCTCGCGGTTCGTGCTCGAAAGCCGGCGCTACGCCCGCGGGAAGATCGCCGCCCGCCAGCGGGAACTCGGCGAGAAGGGACGCAAACGCCATTACCCTGCCCTGACGGCCACGCTGCCGGACATCCGCATGACCCGCGACATCGAGGGGGTCGAGACGATCGAGGCCGACATGAAGAACCGGCGGGTCGACACGTCCGTCGGCATGATCGCCGACAACCGCCAGCGCGACGCCGTCTGGGAGGTGCCCTACGGCGCGCTGGTCGGCCGCGACGTCGACAACCTCTACGTGGTCGGGCGGTGCGCGTCGGCCACGGGATACGCCTGGCAGGTTTCCCGGCTCATCCAGGCCGTCGTCGTGACCGGCCAGGCCGGCGCCGCGGCGGCCGCCCTGTGCATCCGGAAGGGCACGACGGCCCACGGCATCGACGTGCGCGACGTGCAGGCCCGGCTGGAGGGCCTGGGGTTCGAACTGCACCTGTAGGGCCGCGCCCGTCCGGCTTGACAGCACGCGACGGATCGCCGATGGTGGCGGGCATGTGCAACCACGAAGCGTTCATGGACGAGGCGATCGCCCTGGCCGCCCGGGGGATCGGCCAGGTGGAGCCCAACCCGATGGTCGGCGCGGTGATCGTCCGCGACGGGCGGATCCTCGGGCGCGGCTGGACCCAGCCCTATGGGGGCGACCACGCCGAGGTGCGCGCCCTGGCCGACGCCGACGATCCGGCCGGCGCGACGATGTACGTCACCCTGGAGCCCTGCTGCCACTACGGCAAAACGCCCCCCTGCACCGACGCCATCATCGCCGCCGGCATCGCCCGAGTCGTCGTCGGGCTGGTCGACCCGTTCGACCAGGTGGCCGGTCGCGGCATGGCCCGCCTCCGCGAGGCCGGCATCGAGGTGATCGCCGGCGTGCGCGAGCCGCAGGTGCGGCGGCAGCTCGCGGCGTACCTCAAGCTCCTGCGCGAGAAGAAGCCCTGGGTCATCCTCAAGTGGGCCCAGACCCTCGACGGCCGCGTCGCCACGCGGACCGGCGACAGCCGGTGGATCAGCAACGAGGCCTCCC
>JAAYZK010000053.1 GCA_012514895.1 Planctomycetota bacterium
GACGCTGTGTCGCCCCGTTCAAGGGGGATTGCCACCGCACGGACATGGTCATACAGGCTGCGGGTCGAAAGGAGGCTGGCGACGAGGACGATCCGCGCCGCGTCCCCCGCCGGTGTGCCGGGCAGGAGGCCGTCGATCAGCCAGGCAATCCCCGCCGTCGTCCCGACCACCAATCCCGTCGCCGCCGCCCCGCCGACCAATCGCCGCTTGCGGGAGCCGATGTTGAGCCGCTCCTCCAGGGCCGAGATCATGCGGCCGATCCAGGTGACGGGATGGCCGATCCGCCGCAGCAGCCAGTCGGGCCAGCCGACCGCCGCCTCCAGCGCCATTCCGAGTCCAAGGATCCACGGCAGGCTCAGCATCGGTCCGGCTCCGCCCAGTGGACCGAACCATAGGGCACCGGACGGGTCCAGGCCTCGGGATCGTCGGCGTTCCCGGCCAGGGCACAGCGGATGACGCCGGCATGGCAGACGATCAGCACGCGCTCGTCCGGGCTGTCGTGGCGGGCGAGAGCCGCCCGAACGCGCCGCGCGAACTGCTCGACGCTTTCACCGCCGTGACCCCGGAAACGGAGGAAGTCGGCGGCCCAGGCATCGAGGGACTCGGTTCCAATGTCCTCCCAGGTCCGGCCCTCCCAGTGGCCGAAATCCATCTCGGCCAGTGCGGGGTCGACAGCGACCGGCAGGCGATGCGCTACGGCGATGTGGTCGGCCAGCCGCCGGCAACGACGGGCCGGCGAGGTGACGAGGCGGTCGCACGCCGGCACCGCGGCGAGGACGGCCGCCGCCTCCGCGGCGAAGCTGTCAGCCGCGTCGATGTCGAGGCGCCCGTAGCAGACCCCCTCGGCGACGGCGGGACGGGTGTGGCGGACCAGGATCACGGCCATGCCAGGACTCCCAGCAGGACGGAAACCTCGCCCACCTGTTGGAGCGCCCCAAGGCAGTCGCCGGTATAACCGCCCAGGCGGCGTTCGTAGAGGAAACGGGTCGCCAAATGCAGCAGCCCGAAGGTAACGGCGACGGCCAGCACCCCCGACGCCCCATCCATCGTCCACACCAGGCCGGAGAAGAAGACGACGTAGACCGCGATGAAGGTTATCCGCACGCGCCGATCTTCGCCTTCGATCGACTTGCCGAGGCCCCCGTCGTCGGCAGGGCGGCTGGCGACGACCGCCAGCAGCGGCGCCAGCCGGCTCAGCCCGTGGACGACGAGCAGGGCCATCGGCACCCGTTCGGGTGCCATCGAGGCCAGGGCCGCCAGCTTGAGGCCGACCAGCAGGACCAGCCCGAGCGCCCCGAACGCCCCGGTCCGGCTGTCGCGCATGACGGCGAGCGTGCGCGCCTTGTCGCCGCCGGCGCCGAGGCCGTCGCACAGATCGGCGAAGCCGTCCTCATGCAGCGCGCCGGTCAGCAGGGCGGCGAGGGCGACAATCAGCACCGCGGCCACCGGCTGCGGGAACAGGTGCGCCAGCCCGACCCAGGCCGCCGCCAGGATGGCACCGAGGATCAGACCGACAACGGGGTAGTAGCGCACCGCCGCGGCGAACCGCCGGGCGGTGTGCTCGATCCCGCCCGGCACCGGCAGCCGGGTGAAGAACCGCAGCGCGGTAGAGAATATGGCCAGCTCCTCGCGCACCACCCACCTACCCCGCCTGGCTGACGCCGGCCGAGTCGAAGCTCGCCATGTCGCACAGGAAGGCGGCGGCCGCCTGCAGCAACGGAAAGGCCAGTGCCGCGCCGGAGCCTTCGCCCAGCCGCATGTCC
>JAAYZK010000416.1 GCA_012514895.1 Planctomycetota bacterium
CTCATCGGCTTCGCCGCCCGCCAGTTCGTGCTGCAGGCGCGCGACCGGGCTTTCCTCGACCTGCGCGCCTTCACGTTCAGCTCGTTCACCGTGGCGCTGATGATGATGGCGCTGGGCATGATGGCCCTGTTCGGCACGATCATCATGCTGCCCCTGCTGCTGCAGAAGGTGTACGGGCTGGAGCCGATCCAGGTCGGCCTGATGATGCTGCCCGGCGGCATCGCGATGGGCGTGCTCGGCCCGATCGTCGGCCGGCTCTACGACCGCGTCGGCCCGCGCGCCCTCGTCGTCCCAGCGTCGTTCGCCGTGCTGGGCGCGTTCGTGTTCTTCGCGTTCCTCACCCCGACCACCCCGTGGTGGCTGGTGATGGTCGGCCACATCGTGATGAGCGCCTCGTTCGCGTTCACGTTCACGCCGCTGTTCACCGTCGCCCTCGGCTCGCTGCCCAAGCGGCTGTACTCCCACGGGTCGGCGCTCATCGGCACGATCCAGCAGGTCGCGGGTGCTGCCGGTACCGCCCTGTTCGTCACCGTCTTCGCCATGCAGTCGGACGCCGCCGCTGCGGCCGGCAGCCCTGCCGCCGCCGCGATGCTGGCCGGGTCGCACTGGGCCTTCCTGGGTGCCGGCGCGGTCTGGACGGCCGCCGTCGTGGCCGGGTTCTTCCTGCGCCGGCCGGCCGAGGAGGACGAGGACGAGTCGGTGCGAGCCGGCTGAGGGCTCCCTCCCGACCTCCCCCGCCAGATGCGCCATGAAGGAACGTTTGCCGCGGACATATCCGGGGCTCCTGTTCCCTTCTGGCGCATGTGCGCCGGGGGTCCCGGCCCGACCGGGTTTACCGAGGGTTCACCTCGACCCCCTGTACCCGCGCCCCGGGCGCGCGTACCGTCGGGTCATGGCACACGGTGACATCACCCACATCGACATTCCCGTGAGCGACCTCGGGAAGGCGCAGGAGTTCTACTCCGACCTCTTCGGCTGGAACATCGCCGAGATCCCCGGCTTCGAGGGCTACCCCATGTGGCAGGCCCCCAACCAGGTCAGCGGCGGCGGCCTGGCCCCCCGCGAGGACGGCTTCACCCAGCCGCGCAGCTACGTCGAGGTCGACTCGATCGACGACGTGCTCGCCCGGGTCGAGGCCAACGGCGGCACCGTGACGATGCCGAGGACCCCGATCGACGACACGAGCTGGTTCGCCGCCTTCACCGACCCCGACGGCAACAACCTCGGGCTCTTCGAGGGCGTCACCGGTGGGGGCGACGCCGGCTCCGAGGGCTGACCAACCCCCGGAGTTCGCACTCTGATGCACACCTGCATCAGAGTGCGGGCGCTCCTTTCGGCCCAGGCTGGGAACCACGACCCCCCGGAGGCCTCCCATGAAGAAGCTCGGCCGCGTCCTGCTCACTCTCGTCACCATCGGCGTCGCCCTGGTGCTGGTGGTCCTCGGCATCCGACTCGTCAACGGCCTGCGGTACCCCGATCCACCCGAACTGGCGGGCAACCCCCAGGATGCGGCGTCCTACCCCACGTCGGTCGCCGATGCCTCGGTCGAACGCATCGAGGGCGACTACCTCAACGGGTTCCACTTCACGCCCAACACCCGCCGCCACGACGGACTCGTGGTCGTCTGGGGCGGCTCCGACGGCAGCCCCGACTTCCGGCGCGGGGCCCGGCTGGCCGGCGAGGGCTACGAGGTGCTCAGCCTGTTCTTCTTCGGGCAGCCCAACCAGCGTCCGGTCCTGGCCGACGTGCCCCTGGAGTTCTTCGACGAGGTGCTCACCTGGCGTGCCGCGCACGCGCCCACCGGCCCGCTCACCGTCATCGGCACCTCCAAGGGCGCCGAACTCGCCCTCACCCTGCAGGCGCACTACCCCGAGATCGACAACGTCATCGTCCACACCCCGACGACGCACACGTGGCAGGGCCTCGACTTCACCGTCGAGAAGCCGTCCTGGACGTGGCAGGGCCAGCCCGTGCCGTACGTCTCGTTCCGGCACTCCGATCCCGCCTCGGTCGGGCAGATGTTCGGCGCGATGCTCCTCAACCTCCCGGCCCGGCTCAACGAGCAGTACGCCACCGCGCTCGCCAACGACCCCGGCCGCGACGCCGCCGCGATCCCCTTCAAGCTGTCCGGCCACCTCATCGCCTTCGCCGGCGAGGACGACGCGATGTGGCCCGCCGCCGACGCCGCCCGCCACTGGGGCGATGCCGCCCCCGGGCGCACCGAGGCCCACGTGTACCGCGACGCCGGCCACCTGTTCGGCCCCTTCGACGGCTGGGCGGGCGGCTTCGACATGGGCGGCACTCGCGCGGGCAACGAGGCCGCGCAGGCGGCGTCCGATGAGGTGATGGACGCCGCACTCGCGGCCTGGCACCCGGCCCGGTAGCTACCCGGACGCCCCCGCGAACGCCTGCTGCAGGTCGGCCCACAGGTCCTCGACGTCCTCCAGGCCGACGGACAGGCGCACGAGGTCGTCCGGCACCTCCTGCGCCGAGCCGGCCTTGGTGGCGTGCGTCATCGACGCCGGGTGCTCGATGAGCGACTCGACCGCCCCCAACGAGACGGCCAACGCGAACAGGCGCGTGCGCTCGCACACGGCGCGGGCCACCTCGGCGCTCGTGCAGCGCAGGGAGACGACCACGCCGAACGCGTCCATCTGGCGCGTGGCCAGGTCGTGCCCCGGGTGCGCGTCAAGCCCCGGGTAGAGCACGTCCACCACCCCCGGCAGCGCGGACGCCCGACGCGCGATCTCCAGCGCCGACGCGCTCGCCGCCAGCGCGCGCACGCGCAGCGACTTTAGGCCGCGGTGGGCCAGCCACACGTCGAACGGGCCCGGCACCGCGCCGACCGCGTTGCGCAGCCACGCCAGTTCGTCGGCCACCGACCGCGACCCGCCTGCACCCACGCGTCCGCGCGGCAGCTCGATCCCGGACGCCACGACCACCGCCCC
>JAAYZK010000417.1 GCA_012514895.1 Planctomycetota bacterium
GACGACGTCTACCGCGGCTCCCGCACCGAGTGGCACCCGGACTTCCACCAGGCCTTCGCGCCCTCGCCGGACTGGTGCGAGAACATGATCATGTACAACGTCAAGGCCTTCAACTGCCGGGCCCAAGGCTTCTTCGGCCACCGGCTGCGGAACTCGGCCTTCGTCAACGTGGTCTACGAGAAGTCCGCCGACGCCTACGCCAGCCAGTACGACGACCTGCTGGTCAACGACCTGTGGATGCACGTCACACTGGTCGACCAGACGTGGCACTGGCGCAACGACGTGCCCCTCGATGCCGATGCGTGCGGGGTCTACAACTGCGTCTTCGGCTCCATGGACATCCTTGACGGCGCCGACACCAGCGGAATCGAGATCGACTACAACCACTTCAGCGGCACCAGCTCCATGGGGACCCACAAGACCACCGGCGATCCCCAGTTCGTCAACCCGTCCGCTGACAATTACGAGTTGTCGAGCAACTCGCCCGCCTACCACACCGGCAAGTACCTCCAGTGCGTGCCCGCCGACGTGGACGGCGTTCCCTACAATACCTCCGGACGCAACAAGGGCTGTTTCGCCAGCGGGACGCAGCAGTCCAATCAGCCCCCCGTCGCCGACGCCGGCGACGACCAGACCGCCACGGACACCGACGGCAACGGCTGGCATAACTTCACCTTCGACGGCACGGGCTCGTCGGATTCCGATGGCACGATCGTCAGCTACGTGTGGGAGTACAATGGCAACCCGCTCGCCACGGGCGCAACCCCGGTGGTGGGCGTGAACCTGGGCGCTCACACATTCGAACTGATCGTCACCGACGACGACAGCGCCACCGACACCGACAGCGTGGTGATCACGCTGGAGGAATGGTCGGTCACCAGCTCCACCGCCTGGCAGAACTTCTCCATGACCTCCCAGAGCGGGCGGTTCCTCTTCGAGTTCGA
Source organism: Planctomycetota bacterium (assembly GCA_012514895.1). GTDB lineage: Bacteria > Planctomycetota > Phycisphaerae > SM23-33 > FEN-1343 > JAAYZK01. The sequence goes on from JAAYZK010000417.1 coordinate 945, forward strand.
CGCCGTCCCCAACGCCGGCGACATCAATGCGGTCACCGGCGTGTCGTACGGGCAGGCCGATACCTGGTCCGAGGTGGCGTGCATCGTTCGCTTCACCGAAGCGGGCGTGATCGATGTCCGTAACGGCGGCGCCTATGACGCCGACGCGACGCTCTACTACTCCTCGGGCGCCACGTACCGCGTGGCCATGACCATCGACGTCCCGTCGCACACCTACTCGGTGACCGTTACCCCCGAAGGCCAGTCGGCCGTCACGCTGGCGACCGACTACGCCTTCCGCACCGAACAGGCGAGCGTGTCGAGCCTGGACAACTGGGTCCTGAACGCCACCTACGCCGGCGACAGCCACACCGTCAGCAACGTGGACGTCACGGTCCTCAACAGCCCGCCCGTCGCCAACGCGGGGTCGGATCAGAACGTGACCGATTCCGACGGCAACGGCTCGCAGTCGGCGACGCTGAACGGGACGGGGTCGTCCGACTCCGACGGGACGATCGTCAGCCACATCTGGAAGGAGGGTCTCTCCCAGATCGCCACAGGCGCTCAGCCCTCGGTGACGCTCGACGTGGGCGTGCATGCGATCGACCTGACGGTGACCGACGACGATAACGACACGGACAGCGATTCGGTCGTCGTCACGGTCGTGTCGCGGACGCTGACCAGTTCGTCGGACTGGCCGGCCTCGGCCTTGCCGAGCCAGACGGACGTGTTCACCGTCGAGTTCGACATGACCCCCAGCGTCCAGGGCATGAACGGCGTCACCGGCCTGTCGTACGGCGCCGCGGACTGGTGGGACGAACTGGCCTGCATCGTCCGCTTCACGGAGGCCAACGTCATCGAGGCCCGCAACGGCGGCACGTATGGTGCCGACGCCACGGTGAGCTACACGGCCCAGACTGTGTACCACGTTCGCATGGTGGTCGACGTGCCGTACCACACGTATTCGGTCTACGTCACCCCTGACGGCGGATCCGAAGTCGCGCTGGCGACCGATTACGCCTTCCGAACGGAACAGCAGTCGGTGAGCAGCCTGGACAACTGGACGCTCAACGAGACGCAGCAGACCGGTACCCATACGGTGGGCAATCTGACGATCACGGACTGACCGTCCGCCGATGCGAGTTGATGACAGGGGGCGAGGGAGCTGTTTCTCTCCCTCGCCCCCTCTTCCCGTTGCCAAGGTGTGTATTCCGGTGTTGAATGGTCGCGGTGCCGACGGTGGTCGTCGGCCCGTGTTGGTCTGGGGAATCCTGTTTGATGGAGGTCGTTTCATGCATGGCTGCAGTATGGTTCGCGGACTTCCGATGATGTGCATCCTGATTCTTCTGGGCGGCTGTGCCGCGCCCGTCAGTTTCCCTCCGGTCGACCAACTGCCGGTGTCGGCGGAATTGCCCGACCCCCTGGTGATGTTCGACGGGACGCCCGTCCGGACGAGCGAGCAGTGGTTCGCCGGCCGTCGCGTCGAGCTGGGCGAGCTGTTCCAGCACTACATGTATGGCACGATGCCGCCGGCACCGCCGCTGCGGGCGAGCGTGGCGTTCGAAGATGCCTCTTATCTCGACGGCCAGGTCACGCTTCGAGAGGTCACGATCGGCCTGACACCCGACGCCGACGGCCCGACCATGCACCTGCTGGTCGCCACGCCCAACCACGTCGACGGGCCAGTGCCGTGCTTTATCGTGCCCAACAACGGCGGCAATCACGCGATGGTGACGTCGGAGCAGGTCGCTATTCCCGCGGGATGGACGGCCCGGTCCAGACCCGGACAGGAGGCTGAGGACTCCGCCGCGCCGCAGCGGGGCCATCGCCCCGGCCGCTGCCCGATCGATTTCATCGTCCCGCGGGGCTACGCGGTGGCCATGTTCTACTACGGCGAGGTCGAGCCTGACGACCCCACGAAGACAGGAGGCGTGCGAGGCTGGTATGCCGAACACCATGGCGACGCCGGCTACACGTGGGGCGCCGTGGCCGCCTGGGCCTGGGCCTTCAGCCGCGCGGTCGACTGGCTCGAAACCGACGCACGGATCGATTCGAGCAAGATCGTCTCGGTCGGCCAGAGCCGCAACGGCAAGGCCGCCCTGCTGGCGGCAGCTTTCGACGAGCGGATCGCGATCGCCATCCCCAGCCAGAGCGGCTGCGCCGGCGCCGGCCCGAGTCGTAACAACGTCGGCGAGACCGTCGCACAGATCAACGGCAACTTCCCCCACTGGTTCAGCCCCGAGTTCACCGCCTTCAACGACCAGGTCGAGCGCCTGCCCTTCGATCAGCACTGCCTGATCGCGATGGTGGCCCCGCGCCCGGTCCTGCTGTCGTGTGCCGAGCGGGACCTGTGGGCCAATCCCGAAGGCCAGTTCAGGATGCTTCAGGCCGCCGACAAGGTCTACCGGCTCGTGGGAGCCGAAGGCCTCGCCGCCGACGCCATGCCGCCGCTGGAGCACCTTGTCGACAGCACGCTGGGCTACTGGATCCGGCCCGGACGGCATGGGA
>JAAYZK010000418.1 GCA_012514895.1 Planctomycetota bacterium
AGTAGTCGAACTCGATGCCCTGGCCGATCCGGTTCGGACCGCCGCCGAGAATCATCACCTTCTTCGGGTTGGCGCTGGCCGTCGAGGCGTCGGGCTGGACGTAGCTGGAATAGTAATAGGCCGCGTTTGCCACGCCGCTGACCGGCACGGCGTGCCAGCCTTCGCGGATGCCGGCCCGGAGGCGGGCCTCCCGGATCGCGGGTTCGGCCACGCCGAGGATCTTGGACAGGTACTTGTCCGCAAACCCGTCCCGCTTGGCCTCCAGCAGCAGGTCCGGGGGCGGCACGCGGCCGCGGTGGGCCAGGATCCGTTCTTCCAGCGCGACCAGCTCCTGCATCTGCTCCAGGAACCAGCGCGTGATCGACGTCAGGCCGACCAGCGTGTCGAGGTCCGCGCCCTTGCGGATCGCCTCGTACAGGATGAACTGGCGTTCGCTCGTGGGCTCGCGCAGCAGGTCGAGCAGTTCCGGGAGCGTCTTGCGGTTGAAATCCTTGGCGAATCCGAGCCCGTGCCGTCCGTTCTCGAGCGAACGGATCGCCTTCTGGAACGCCTCCTTGTAGGTCTTGCCGATGCTCATCACTTCGCCCACGGCCCGCATCTGCGTGCCGAGCCGGTCCTGGACGCCCTTGAACTTCTCGAAGGCCCAGCGGGCGAACTTGACGACCACGTAATCGCCCGACGGCGTGTACCGGTCCAGCGTGCCGTCCCGCCAGTAGGGAATCTCGTCCAGTGTCAGGCCGCCGGCCAGCTTGGCCGAAACCAGGGCGATGGGGAACCCGGTCGCCTTCGAGGCCAGCGCCGAGGAGCGCGACGTGCGGGGATTGATCTCGATGATGACGATGCGGCCCGTCTTGGGATCGTGGGCGAACTGGACGTTCGTGCCGCCGATGACGCCGATCGACTCGACGATGCGGAACGCGTAGGCCTTGAGCCGCTCCTGCACCTCCTGCGGCACGGTCAACATGGGCGCCGTGCAGAAGGAGTCGCCCGTATGCACGCCCATGGGGTCCACGTTCTCGATGAAGCAGACCACGATCATCCGGTTGTTCGCGTCCCGGACGACCTCCACCTCCAGCTCCTCCCAGCCGAGCACCGACTCCTCCACCAGCACTTGGCCGATGGGCGACGCCGCCAGGCCGCGGCCGCAGACCATCCGCAGTTCCTCGACGTTGTAGACCAGGCCGCCCCCCGTGCCGCCCATCGTGTAGGCCGGCCGGAGCACCACGGGATAGCCGAGGCCGGCCGCGATCGTTTCGGCCTGCTCCACCGTGTAGGCCAGCTCGCTGCGGGGCATCTCGATGCCCAGCTTGCGCATGGTTTCCTTGAAAAGCAGCCGGTCCTCACCCCGCTCGATCGCGTCCAGGTTCACGCCGATCACCTTGACGCCGTATCGGTCCAGCACGCCCGTCTTGGCCAGCTCGAAGGAGAGGTTCAGCCCCATCTGCCCGCCCAGGTTGGGGAGCAGGGCGTCGGGCCGTTCCTTCTCGATGATCTGGGCGATCCGGGCCGCGTTCAGGGGCTCGATGTAGGTCGCATCCGCCATGCCGGGATCGGTCATGATGGTGGCGGGGTTGGAATTGACGAGCACGATCCGGTAGCCCATAGCCCGCAGCGCCTTGCAGGCCTGGGTGCCGGAATAGTCGAATTCGCAAGCCTGGCCGATGATGATCGGTCCCGAACCGATGATGAGCACCGTGTGAATGTCGTCGCGTCGCGGCATGGAAAACTCCGGTTGGGCGGACTCCGTTGGCCTAGATGTATTCGACCGTGGCCGGGGGCTTCGGGGTCAGGTCGTAGAGGCAGCGGTTGACGCCGGGAATGGCCGTGATCCGGGCGCAGATCCGCTCCAGGGTTTCCCAGGGAAGCCGCGTCGCCGTGGCCTCGCGGGCGTCGACGCTCTGGATGCAGCGGACGACGACGATCTGCCCGAACTCGCGGCGGCCGTCCCGGATGCCGGTCGCGCGGTCCTGGAGCAGCACGGCCAGGTA
>JAAYZK010000419.1 GCA_012514895.1 Planctomycetota bacterium
GGAGCAGATGCCCGGCTTCGTCCGGCGTCGCTGCGCGCCGCCGTGACTACGCCGTGGCAGTCTTCCCCTTCGGGTTCGCCCCGGCAACCCAGAAAGACTGGCTTGCCAAGGCGAAGCCAGCCGCCTTGCGGCTGGCGAAGACTGGAGGCGGCCGGAATTGAACCGGCGTCCCGTGACGCTTCAGCGGCAGCTTCTACGTGCGTAGGCGGTGTATTTCACTGATGTTTCGCCCGTCGGACCCGCACCGACACGGTCACCTCGGGGCCAGCCCGGCCGTGATTCGCCCTGGCGGTAACCGGACCACTCCGCCGTCGCTAGCCTGCTGGTGTCGTCGACCACACCCCGCAGGCCGGGTGTGGCGACGGGCTGTCAGTAGTTAGGCAGCCATGCGATAGCCGTTGTCGGCATCTTTAGGTTTTCCAGGTGTTTAACCAGGCCTCCTGGAACCTGGGCACGCGACTGACACCTCAATTCGTCCGGTCGAAACCTTTCGCCCCCGAATGGGGCCCGGCGCCCGACAACATCCCAACCGGCTTCCCGGGCTCAGGATACATCCACCGTCGCCCGCAGAGCCGTTCATCCGTCGGCGGCGCCGTCAACACGGTCAAGTATACATCATTCCATGGATCCATACCACCCCCGAACGTTTCCGGTTCGCGGATCCGGCGGCGTATTGCGTTTGATTTGGTCGGGATAGGCCGCGACAATACGGGGCCGGGCCAGGTTTGAGGAGAAGCCGTATGGACGTTGCCCCCCTGAAGATCGCGATCGCCGGCGCCGGCCACCTCGGCGGCGCGTGCCTGGATGCGTTGCGCCGCGTGGCGGGGTTTGCGGTCGTCGGTGTCGGGGACGTGCACGGCGACGCGGCGGCGGGGGCGGCGGCGTCGGCCAGGGCGCCGGCGTTCACGGATATCCGCCAGATGCTCCAGCAGGTCCGCCCCGACGTGCTGCTGATCACGACCCCGCCGGCGGCGGCGGCGGAACTGATCCCGCTGGCGGCGCAGGTCGGCTGCCACGTCATCAAGGCCGCCCCGTTGGCCCGCACGCTGGATGAGGCCGTCCAGATGGTCGAGCGGGTGGAGGGGGCCGGCCGCCGCTTTGCGGTGCTCGCGCCGCGGCGGTGGTACGCGACGTACCGGGGGCTGCTGGAGCGGCGCGGGGAGGTCGGGCCGCTGTTTCTCGCCCGGGCCGAGCGGGTGCTGAGCTGGGGCGGGCGTCTGGGCTGGCGGGCGGACCGCGCCTCGGCGGGTGGGGGGGTGCTGCTGGAGGCCGGCTGCGAGATGATCGACCTGATCGTCGCGGCGATGGGGCTGCCGGAGGAGGTCTACGCCGTCACGGGCCGTCGCGGGCGTCCGCACATGGTCGAGCGGGAAGGCGAGGTCGAGCACCAGGGGATCTACGATACGGACGACACCGCCGTCGTCGTGATGCGGTACGCCGGCGGGGCGGCGGGGGTGGTCACCGTCAGTTGGGTCACCTCGCCGGCCGGGGAGCACCTGGCGTTGCACGGCCAACTCGGCAGCGCGGTGGCGACAGCGGTCGAATGCAGGTTCTGCGACGCCGACGGGAAGCTCGCCGCCCGCCTGGAAGGCGACGACCGCCCCGTGGACGCCATCGTGCCGCAACTGGCGGATGTGGCGGCCCGCTTCGCCGCCGGGGCCGACCCCGCCGAGAGCTCCGCCCGCGAACACCTGCTGACGATGGCGGTCGTCGAGGCCGCCTACCTCTCCGACCGCACCGGCCAGAGCGAGAACCCCGCCGCCCTGCTCAAGGCCCGCGACATCCGCCCCGCGGCGTGCAAGCCCGTGCCGGCCGACGCGGAAGGGTGATTCGGACCTGTTTTTCCCTCCCTTTCGTGATACAAACCCCCTGTCGTGGCGTCTTGGGATGGTGAAGGCTGACCTTCACTGGAGTCTATGGCACAGATCGATCCCATGACCCTCGGGGCCTGGTTCGACGCGTATTCGGCACGCCTGGTGCTGTACGCCCGCCAATGGCTCGCGCCGGGCGAGGCTGAGGACGCGGTGCAGGATGCGTTCGTCGGCCTGATGGGTCAGCGGCAGCCGCCGGAGAACGTCAAGGCGTGGCTGTTCACGGCGGTGCGGAACGCGTCGGTATCGTCGCTGCGGTCGCATCTGCGGCGCCGCCGCCGCGAGCGGGCCCGGGCGGCCGAGCGGGTCGAGTGGTTCGAGTCGCGGCCGGACGAACTGATCGACGCGCGGGCGGCCCAGGAGGCCCTGGAGGCCATGCCCGACGACCAGCGCGAGGTCGTGACCCTTCGGATCTGGGGCCAAATGACACTTCGAGAGATCAGCGACATTGCGGACACCTCGCCGGCGACGGCCCTGCGGCGTTATCGTCAGGGGCTGGCGGCGCTGCGGGCGTATCTGGAGGCATCATGCAGGACCCACCCAACCCCCAACCGGACCGAAAGGGACTGACGGCGGCCGAGCGCGAGCTCGAACTGGCCCTGGCGCGGCTGCGGCCGAGCCGGGCGCGGCTCGATCGCGACCGGCTGATTTTCGACGCCGGGCGTCTGGCCGAGCGGCGGCGCGCCCGCCCCTGGCTGGCGGCGGCGGCCGTGCTGGGGCTTTGCGTGCTCGTGACGGCGGCGGCCGTGCCCGGCCTGCCGGTCCGCGAGCGGATCGTCTACGTCGACCGTCCCGTCGAAGTCATGGTCGTCGCCGAGGCGCCCCCGGCGCCGGCCGCGACGACACGGACGGCCGGTGGGGTGAGCTACCTCGACGTCCGCCGCGCCATGGCCGAGGGCGTCGGCGCCGACCTGTCCGACATGGACCCCAACGCCTCCCGAGCCGACCGGCCCGGCCTGCCGACGGTGTTCTTCGGCCTGTTCACCAATCAGACCCACGAACATGAAGCGGAAGGGAAGTGCCAATGACAGCGAAGAACACAGCCGTTCTTGCCCTTGTCCTGACCTTCGCGGCGGCCGCCGCCGGGCAGACGGCCTCGGGCGACGACCCGGGGCTGCCCCCCGACACGACGGCCAGGACGCTGACGCTCCGCCCGGCGGCCGAGTCGCGGCCGGCGCTGCGGTATACGCTCCTGCCCCACGTGCTCGACCAGACCGAAGGCAACGCGGCGGCCGCGTACAAGGCGCTGATCGAGACGTGGGAGGCCAGGGCCGATCACGAGGCGATGGAAGACCAGGTCGCCGGATGGCTCAAGCAGCCGGTCGGCGCGTTGCCCGTCGAAAGGGTCCGCCGCGTGCTGGCGGCGTATCCGCTGGCGGGTCTGCGCGACGCGGCCCGGATGGAGCACTGCGACTGGGAGCTGCCGATCCGGACCGAGGGGATCAACCTCATGCTGCCGTCGCTGGGATCCATGCGCCAGTTCGCCCGCGCGATCGCCCTGCAGGCGCGGCTGCAGATTCACGCCGGCGATTTCACGGGTGCGATCGACTCGTTGCAGACGGGCTTCGCGATGGCCGATCACGTGGGGCGGCCGTACGTGCTGATCAGCGGGATCGTCGCGATTGCGATCACGCAGCAGATGCTCGATGTCGTCGAGACGTGGATCGAGACGCCCGGCAGTCCGAACCTCTACTGGGCGCTGGCGGCGCTGCCCAGGCCGTTCATGGCCCTGGACCGGTCGATGCAGGTGGAGCGGTCGATTCTCCTGGTGAGTCTGCCGTCGCTGCGGAAGTTCCTCTACAGCGAGATGACGCCCGACGAGTGGGCCGCGACGGCGGGTGCGTTGCGTCAGGAGCTTGGCGAGTTGCTGGATGTGATGGAGAATGTCTCGTCCCGTGGGGCCCCTTCGGGCGAGAATCTGGCGCCGATGGCGCTGGCCCTGAAGTACTACAGTCCGGCGAAGGCGTGGCTGGTGCGTGAGGGCTACGCGCCCGAGGCGATCGAGCGGATGCCCGTGCTCTACGTCACGCTGCGCTACCTCGTCGGCGACTTCCTTTATTGGAGCGGCGAGACGCAGAAATGGTTCCACGTGCCCTTCTGGCAGGGGTATCCACGGATCCAGCGTGCGGACGAAGCGTTCATGGACGCCGTGCGCGACGGCGACGTGGGGATCCTGACACGGGTGTTCATGCCATACATGGGCAAAGCCTACGCGATCATGGCCGAGATGGATCGGCACATCGCCGCCCTGGAGTGCATCGAAGCCCTCCGCATGCAGGCGGCGGCGGACGGCGGGACGTGGCCGCGATCGCTGGAGGCCGTTGTCGTGGTGCCGCTGCCGATCAACCCGATGACGGGCAGGCCGTTCGAGTTCCGCCGCGGGGACGATGGGGCCGTTCTGGTGGCCGCCGCGCTGGAGGGGATGGAAGGCAGGTTCTGGACGCGGTACGACCTGGCGTTCGGGCAATCGCCCAAGTAGGATGCAGGCCCGGCTGCCGTGGGAGGCGACCCGTTGGCCTACGAATTGAAAGGTATGTGAGCATGAACTCGACGTACAAGAGACTCGCAACGGCGGTCGCGTTTTCCGTGGTGTGTGCGGCGGCCCCCGCGTTGGGGGCCGGATCGGCCGCGACGATCGCGCCGTTCCTGGACGACCAGGCGTTTGCGGTCGTCCGCGTGGACATCGGCGGGATCGGCGTTCCGGCCCTGGCGCAATGGTTGGGATCGATGACCGGCGGCCCGCAGGAGAGGTTGGCCGAGTCGGCGGCCCAGGTGACGGCGTGGCAGAAGAACCTGCTGTCGGCCGGGGCGCGGGAGGCGTACGTGGTGCTCTCGCTGGCCGATCTGCCCGACAACCCCCCGCGGATCATCGTGCCCGTGCCAGGCGGGGCCAAGGCCGAGGCGATCGCCGCCGCCATCCGCAGGCCGATCGACCCGGCCGACGAGCCGGAGGGCGGCCCGTTCGGCGAGGAGGGCGTCGTGGTCGTTCACGGGAACGTCGTGATCGTCGCCGAATCGCAGGCGACGGCCGATCGTGTACGGCAGGTGGTGCCGTCGCCGCGTCCGGACCTCGAAGCCGCCCTGGCGGCGGCGGGGAAGGCTCCGATCCAGGCAGTGCTCGTGCCGTCGGACGCCCAGCGGCGGATCGTCGCCGAGACGCTGCCCGCGCTGCCGGCGCCGCTGCCGCCGCTAACCGGCGAGCAGTTGAGCCGTGCCGTGCGGTGGGCGGCGGTGGGCATCGAGTTGCCGCCGGCGGGGTCGCTGCAGTTGGTCGTTCAGAGTCCGGACGCCGAGTCGGCCGCGACGCTGAAAGAGACCGTCGACGCCGCCCTGGCGACGGGCGCGGCGATCCTGCAGTCGCAGGAGGTGCTGCCGAACGCCCAGGAGATCGCCAAGCGCCTCTCGCCGGCCGTGCGCGGCGATCGGATGGTGCTGGCGATCGACCGTCCGGCGTTCAAGAGCCTGGTGGACGACCTGGTCACACCGGCGCTGATCCAGGCAAGCCGTACCACCCAGGCGACGCTCGCCATGGTGCGCGTGCGGGGGATCACCACCGCGATGGCCATGTACCGCATGGAGCACAACAACGAGTGGCCGCCGAACCTGCAGGCGCTCATCGACGAAGGGCTCATGGACGCTAGGCAGCTCAACGAGCCTTCCACGGATCGTCCGGCCATGGTCTACATTCGTCCGCCCGCCGACGCCGGCGACAATGTCGTCGTGGTCTACGAAGACCCCGCCTCGCACGACCGTCGGGAGACGGCCGTCGGCTTCGTGGGCACGCAGGTCCTGTCCATGCCCGACGACGCGACGTTCCGCGCGATGATCGAGAAGGCGAAGCGGGACTCGGCCCAGGCGTACGGGGGGGCTGCGGAATAGGTCTTATCCGCCCTCGCCCTGCCACCGCACGTCCTTCCACGGCGACACGAGCGGCCCGTCGGGGCAGGTGAGGCGGTCCCCATCCGTCCAGCCGCAGTCGCGGGCGGCGAGTTCATCGATGAGGCGCCGGCGCCACAGGGCGGCGTCGTCGGCGCGGGCCCCGTCATCGATGAGGTTGTGAAGTTCGCCGGGGTCGGCCGTGAGGTCGAAGAACTGCTCGACGCCCAGGCGCGGCAGCCAGATGAACTTGTGTTTGCCGTCCGTGACGTACTGCATCTCCTGCTCGGCGCTGTAGCACCAGCAGTGCTCGCCGTGGATGTACGGCCGCCAGTCGGCGGCGGGGGCGGTCATGAGCGGCAGCATGTCGCGGCCTTCGACCGTCGGGGGGGCCGCCGCGCCGGCCATGGCGAGGATTGTCGGCATGATGTCCCGCAGTTCGACCGCCTCGTCGGCCACGGCCCGCGCCGGGCGGCCGGCGCTGCGGGGCGGGGCGATCAGCAGGGGGATGCGGGCGCTGCCCTCGTAGGCGTAGGTCTTGCGCCAGAGGTGGTGGTCGCCCTGCATGTCGCCATGATCGGACGTGAAGACGAACCACGTGTTGGGGATCGCGTCGCGCTGGTAGCGGGTCAGCCAGTTCATCAGGCGGCCGATCTGGGCGTCGATGAAGGTGATCTCCCCGTAGTAGCCGGCGCGGGCTCGGTGGATCTGTTCGGCGGTCTTGCGCCCCCGCCAGGCGTTGGTGTCGTCGGCGGTCCGCGGGTCGTCGTGCACCGCCGCCCAGTCGCCGACGGCCGGGGCGGGGGTTTCGGCGTTGATGTAGCGGTCCCAGTACGCCTGGGGCGGCACGTAGGGCGAGTGGGGGCGGGCGAAGCTGATGTTCAGGAAGAACGGCCGCGTGCGGTCCCGCCCGGCCAGCCACTTGATCGCGCGACTCATCGTCCAGGCGGTGGGGTGGAGGTACTCCTCGGTGTGCCACGGGCGGGCGACCCACGAGTTCCAGTCCACGCCGTGATCATCGGGCGTGATGTCGCGGCCGGCCTCGGCGGCGAACCACGCGCGGTAGTCGTCGATGAACCCCGGCGTCTCCTGCCGGCCGGACTCGTCCAGGTCGAAGGTCTCGAACCCCATCGGCGCCGTCTGCGGCGCGAAATGCCCCTTGCCGACGCGGTGCGTCTGGTAGCCCGCTGCCGTCAACTCGCCGGCCAGCGTGTGGGGGAAGTCGTTGGGGATCGGCCCCTGCCCGCGGCCCATGCCCAGCACGCCGGTGTGCCACTGGCTCATCCCCGTCCACAGGATCGCCCTCGCCGGCAGGCACGACGGCACCGCCGTGTAGGCGTATCGAAACCGCGTCCCCCGCGCCGCCAGGGAGTCCAGGTTCGGCGTGTCGATGAAGCCGTTGCCGTCGCAGCTCATCGCGTCGCCGCGCATCTGGTCAACCAGGATGAAGATGATGTTCGGCTGCACGCCAGTGCCTTCCCGGGCGAGACATCCCGTCAAAGAATCTACATTCTGCGGGCTTCATCGACGATCCGCTGCAGCACTGCGATCAACGGCGGGAGATCATTGGTGATGGTGTCCCACAGGAGGTCATAGTCGATCACGTCGTACCCATGGACCAGGCGGTTGCGCATCGCGATGACTTGAGGCCAGGGGACATCGGGATGCCGGCACTGTGCCGCAGAGGACACTCGGTTCGCGGCTTCGCCCAGAATCTCCATGAGACGGGTCAGCGCGAGTTGCTTCACGCGATCCCGCGCCAGACCTTCCCGATCGATGCCCCTCATCAGTTCAACAGCTTCGCTGGCATGGCTGAGCATGTCGGTCAGACTGACCCGATCCTCATGCTTGCTCATACTGCACCTCCGCCACGCGCAGTACCTCCTCCCGGAACTGTGGATTGAGGCCTTTGGGTGTGTGAATCTCGACGCGCCGACCAAGAATCCGGCTCAATTCGATTTCCATACCCGCCAGGGTGATCAGGCCCACGCGGGCCTGCGTTTCAAACTCCACCAGCACGTCCACATCGCTGTCAGGCCTGAAGTCATCTCTCAAGACGGATCCGAACAGAGACAATCGCCGGATGGCGTTCCGACGGCAGAAGCCGGCGAGCTCTCTGGTCGGGATGTCGATTCGTGTGGTCATGTTGTGATCCGGGCTGGGCCGCCCGTCTGGCACTTCTACAGCATAGGCCAGGGCGCTGGAACAGCCAATAGCCTGGGGCGGGGAATGTCATGCAGCAGGGCCTTCCCAGACTCCCCATCCGGCTCATTCCACGCCCAGGCCGAACATGTGCTCCAGGTCGTAGCGGCTGTACTGGCGGAAGGCGATCAGGGTCCTGGTGTCGATGATGCCGTCGACGGCGATCATGTCTTCGGTGACGAGCCGGGCCAGGTGGTCGTTCTCGCGGACGCGGACGACGGCGACGACGTCGCAGTCGCCGGCGACGCTGTAGACCTCCGCGACGCCGTCGATGTTGAGGATTTCCTGGGAGGCGGCCTGGATGCGATCGCGCCGCAGCTTGATCATCACGAATGCGGTAACCATCGGTGTTCTCCTTCCGGCAGACGGCCCGTCAGGCGAGCCGAACGGTCCCCGCCGGCGGGGATGACGTCATCCGGCCGTCTCGGGGCTTGGACGGAAGGATAGGCCCGGGGCCGTTGCGATGCAAGCGGCAGGTGCGGCGCCGCGTTCGCCCCGGGCGGCCGTGGCGGCGGTTCCTCCGATCCCCCGATTCTCCCTACCTGCTCAGGATGACCCAGAGGGCATGGATGATGCCCGGGATGTAGCCCAGCAGCGTCAGGACGATGTTGATCCAGAACTGCAGGCCGAAGCCCACCTGGAGGAACACCCCCAGCGGCGGCAGAATGATGGCTAAGATGATGCGAACGATGTCCACGACCTACCCTCCCGTCCGGCACGTGCGGCCGGCGGGGGGCGGGGGCCTGAAGGGCGTCTTCAGGCCCTCGCCCCCGAGCCCGCGGAGCGGCCGGCGATTCTCCTCCACGACAACCAACTCTCCGGCGACAGCGGGCGAGTTAGCCGGTTACGGATACCGCTGCTCCCGCTGCATCTCCCGCTGCTCGCGCTGCATCTGTCCGCGGCTGCCCCACAGAGGCAGGCCGTCGCGGCCGCGAAGCTGCAGGGTCCTGTCGGATGTCTGGATCTCGGTGGCCATGATGATCTCGTCGCCTTCGAACAGCGTCCGAGAGCCCGTGATCCCGATCCGATCGCCGGTGTTGAAGTCGATGCCCTGCTGCTGGACGTATTCCTGCGGCCCGACATGGACGACGATCGTCTCGCCCTCCTCGGTCCGGACCGTCAGGTTCTGCCCCAGTGGGGCGCCGGGGGCCGGCCGGAACGCCCCGATGCTCAGGACGGTCCCCTGGAGGGTCGTGATCTGCCGCGGATTGAAGTTCCGCTGGTAGGGGCCCTCGGCCGACCAGGCGTGATCGATCTGCCCGCCGGTGCTGGCGCCCTGGACGTACCCGTAGGTCTGCCAGTACGGCTGCTCGTTGAATCGCCGGTAAAGGCTTTCGACCTCGCCCATCTGCGTCAGGTCCGGCTCGTTCCCCGCCACATAGGCGATGGCGTCGAGACTCTCCTGCGTGGCGTCGATGCGGGCGATCTTCAGGTCGGGCACGATCTCCAGCGCCGGCCAGGGAACCGTGGCATACTGCAGGCCGAGGCCCAGGACGCCGCCGAACTGCACGACGGAGAGCACCGGTCGTCCCTCGCGCAGATCCAGAACGATGTCCTCGATGGTCCCGAGATTCTCCTGCTGGGGGTTCCTGACGGGCATCCCGTCGATCTGGGTTACGCGGCGGTAGTCGTCATCCTCCAGCACGCCCAGGGCCTGCCGCTGCTGACGGTCGGCCCCTTCAGTCCTATCCTCGCGCGGCGGGCGATACTCGCCCTGCGTCGTGCCGGGCAGGGATTCGCGCGCCGGCGCCCCGCCGCGCTCCCGGTCGGCCTCGCCGTCTGCCGCGCCGGGGTGCCTCCAGTTGGGATCGGCCCTGGCGGGCCAGCGGCCGCTGTCGAACCCCTTGATCCGGTCCCACTGATCCTTGGTGACGTCCACCGTGACGCTCTGGATCTCATCGCGGTCGGTGTGCCGGATGGCCAGCTCATCCCAGGGCACGGCCACGTACTTGGTCCCCAGACCCAGCAGGCCCCCGGACGTGACGGCTGCGTACTCGACCTTGTCGCGGTCCGCGTTGAGGACCAGGTCGTCGATCCGTCCGAGCGTCTCGTTGTTGCGGCCTTTGACCTCCTGGCCGACCAGGGTGTCGGCGTCGAGCAGTTGCGGCTGGAACTGGCCGGTCTGCGCCTGCCCAGCGCGGCCCGCCATGTCCTGCTGGCGGCCCTGCATGGCGCCGGTCCACCGCGGGCGGCCCTGCATGTCGCGAAGCTGCAGCGTCTTGTCGTCCATCTGGACCGTCGACGCCATGATCACCTCGCGCCCCTCGAACTGCGCCGGTGCGCCGGCGAGGACGATCCGGTCGCCCTCGCTGAACCGCATGCCCTGCTGCTGGACATACCGCTGGGGCCCGAGGTGAACCGTCTGGGTCCGGCCGTCCTGCGTCCGCACCTGCAGCAGGACGCCTGTCTCGGCGCCGGGGGCGGGCTGGAACGTGCCGACGCCCTGGACCGTGCCCTCGATCCTCTCGCACTGATCAGCATTGAACTTCTGGTTGTACTGGCTCTGGGCGGACCAGGGGTCCTGGCTGCCCTCCCGCTGCCGCTGTTGACTGCCGTCCATCTGTCCTTGGGCGGTCAGGGCCGACAGAAGCATCGCGGCGACCCCTGCGCCAAGGAAGACCATTCTTCTGCGTCCGGACATCTTCCGCTCCTTATGGTTGCTGTGGGAGCTCATCTGCGGGAAGCCTCCTCCGGCGACCGCCGCCGACATCTTCCCCTCTCTTGTCCTCATTCTTAGCCGTCCAACGTGGAATGGCCCCTGCGAAATGGCGTTCGTCACGACCCGGCGGTTTCGGAAGGCCCGCAGTCCGGACGACTACCGGACGTGCGGGGCGCCGAGGCGTCCGGGGCGGTGTGTGACGGAGAGAGAAGATAGACCGTTTGCCCGGCGCCTGGCGGCCCGGTCGCTTCGGCCAAGGCCGCACAGTCAACAGGCAAACGGTCTGAACGGCTCCTTCACGGTCCTTCGGTGCTGTCGGCCGGTGCGGGCCAGGTTCTTTCACCGGGCCGAAGGGTTCAGGAACTCGCCCCGCAACCGACGCGGGGCGCCCCTGCCCACAACAACCCTCCTGAGCCGACAGCGGACGGGACCGCGTCCACTAATACTGGCGGTCCCGCTGCTGCTGACGCTCCTTATCCTGCTGCTGTTGCTGCTGAGAGCCCTGCTGCTGGCCCTGCTGCTGGCCCTGCTGCGAGCCCTGCTGCTGTGAGCCCTGCTGCTGTGAGCCCTGCTGCTGCGAGCCCGGCTGAGAGCCCTGTCCGCCCTGCATGTAGCCGTACGTCTGCCAGTACGGTTCCTCGTTGAAGCGGCGGTAGATGCTCTCGACCTCGCTCATCTGCGTGAGGTCGGGTTCGTTGCCTTCCTCGTAGGCGACCGAACGCAGCACATCCTGCGAGGCATCCAGGCGGGCCACTTCCAGCCGGGGCAGGATGTCCATGGACGCCCAGGGCACCGTGGCCTTCTGGGCGCCCATGCCCAGGAAGCCGCCGAACTGCACTGTCGCGAACACCGGCCGCCCCTCGCGCATGTCGATGA
>JAAYZK010000420.1 GCA_012514895.1 Planctomycetota bacterium
CGATGGGGACGACGCCGAGGTCCACGTGTCCGCGGCGGACCTCGTCGAAGGCGGCGCGGATGTCCGTTACGGGCAGGTACTCCACCGACGCGCCGAACTTCCGCATAGCCGCCAGGTGGCTGAAGCTGCCCTCGGGCCCGAGGTAGGCGATCCGCAGGGGCCTTTCGAGGGCGAACGACCCGCTCATCATCTCCCGCCAGATCGCCGTCAGCGTCCGATCGGGCAGCGGCCCGCGGTTCTGCGCGCGGACCCGCTGGAGCACCTCGTGCTCGCGGTCGGGCGCGTAGATGGCCGTGCCGGTCTGCTGCTTGGCCGCACCGACGCGGACGACAACGCCCGCCCGGCGGTTCAGCAACTCGACCAGCTCGGCATCGATCGCGTCGATCTCGGCCCGGAGGGCCGCCAGCGATTCCGGCTGCGACGGTTG
Source organism: Planctomycetota bacterium (assembly GCA_012514895.1). Classification (GTDB taxonomy): domain Bacteria; phylum Planctomycetota; class Phycisphaerae; order SM23-33; family FEN-1343; genus JAAYZK01. The sequence continues at coordinate 428 of JAAYZK010000420.1, forward strand.
TTCACTCATGGTCGCTCTCATCGGGAGATAGGCGCACAATCTCCCCGTCACGAACAGAATCCACTTTTGTAGCCCGCCGGCCGGCCGGGGTCAAGATGCATTTTGGCCTGAAATCGCCCCGGCGGCAGCTTCCGGCCCTGCAGCCGGTTACGGAGCGGCGGCGGCCATGACGTCAGCGGGGGCGGGCGCCTGGTAGAGCCACCCGTCGACCCGGTGGCCCTGCGAGCGGGCGACGTGCAGGTCCGGGCGCCCGCCCAGGTCGATCTCCTCGCCGGCGCCGGGCCCGTCGAGCAGGCGCACCGTCGGGCGGCAGGGGTCGTCGCCGTGCATGCCGACCACCGCGGCGGCGCGGCCGTCGCTGAGGACGACCTCGACGCCGACGGGGAAGGGGGGAATGAACCGCAGGAAGGACGTGACGATCACCGGGTCGAAGGCCCCGGCGTACTGGTCGCTCTGCATGCGGTGCAGGGCGTAGACGGCCGGGCGGGGGGACCCCTCGGCGCCGCTGGTAAGGGTGTCGAAGGTGTTGGCGGCGGCGACGATCCGCGAGAAGATGTGGATGGTCCGCCCGGCCATGCCCCCGACGATCCGCCCGCCGGTCAGCTCTGTCATGTCGGGCCACCCCTGGCCGTCCCACCGCTGGTGGTGGTGCAGCGCCACGGTGCCGGCCAGGGCGTTCACGCGGTTGCGCAGCATGCGGAACCCCTCGTCGGCGTGGGACCGGTAGTCGTCGTGGGGGCAGGGCGTCGTGGCGTGCTGTTTCTGCAGCTCCTTGTCCCAGCCCAGCTTGCCGATGTCGTGGAGCAGGGCGCCCACGCCCAGGTGGCACAGCTCCCGCGTCGGGCAGGCCCGTGTGCCGCCCCGCTGCTGGAGGATGTACCCTTCCAGGTGCATCCCGATCGTCACAGCCAGGTAGGCCACGTTGGCGCAGTGGGCGCACAGCTCATCGCCCTCGCCGAACAGCCGCTCGGCCAGCACGCCGACCTGGCTGGAATCCTCCAGCAGATCGCAGATCAGTTCGCCGATGACCTCGCAGTAGTGGGCGTGGTCGGCCGTGGTGATGACGCGGTCCTGGAGGGCGTCGAACCCGTTGGAGACGGCCTCGAAGATGCGGCGCCGCCGCTCGGGGATGGCCCGGTTGATCCTGGATGCCAGGTCGCCCAGCAGGTCGTGCTTGACCCAGATGTGGGGGATCCCCAGTTCGCCGAGACGGCGGATCAGCTTGTCGGTCAATGGGACGTTGGCCCGAAGCAGGCAGGTGTCGGGGCGTTGCGGGTGGGGGACCGCGACAGCCACGGTCACGCCTGGGGCGAGCCTGTCGGTGCTGACCAGAAGCATGGACCGTCTCCAGTAACGTCAGACACTTGCCTTGCCCCCAGCCGCAGGGACCGATCGTGGCCCATGCACTGCGCATGTCGGCACTCCGGCGATCGGACTTGAGCACCGCCGGCGCGGCGGGCCCTTTCGCCGCCGCCGCCCGTCCGGTATAGTGGCCGCGATGAAGCGCGTACGTGTCAAGGTGTGCGGCCTGCGGGACGGGGAGACGGCGGCAAAGATCGCCCGTCGCGGGGCCGACGCGATCGGGCTGGTGTTCGCCGACTCGCCCCGCTGGGTCTCGCCCGAGCAGGCGCGCGAGGTGGCCGACGCCCTGCCGCCGTTCGTCGCGGCGGTCGGCGTGTTCGTCGACAGCGCCCCTGCGGTCCTCAACCGCGTCGCAGAGAAGGCCGCCCTGCACTACCTGCAACTGCACGGGCAGGAGCCGCCCGAGATCGTCGCCCAGGTCGACCGGCCGGTCATCAAGGCCTTCGGCGTCCGCGACGGGCGCTGGCTGGAGGAGGTCCGCCGCTGGCTGGACGGCGTCGCCGACCACCGGCGTGTGGCCGCGATCCTGCTGGACGCCTTCAAGCCCGGTTCGCACGGCGGCACCGGCGAGCGGTTCAACTGGGAGTGGGTCGGCGACGCCCGCGCCGTCGGCGCCCTGGAGGGCCTGCCGCCGATCATCCTGTCCGGCGGGCTGGAGGAGAGGAACGTCCTGACCGCCATCCAGGTCGTCCAACCCTGGGCGGTCGACGTCTCCAGCGGCGTCGAAAGCTCGCGCGGTATCAAGGATGTTGACAAGGCGAGCCGATTCATCACTACTGTCGTGGACGATGTTCCCGAACTGAGCGGGGGATTCTGGACCTGACCGGCGGCGCGGGGATCCGGCGGATGTGCGGCGTCCGGTCGGGCGGCGGGGGCGATTCAACAGAAAGACATGGAGAAGGTTATGGCTTCCAGGAGCGTGACGGCGTCGAAGACGGCCAAGGCATCCAAGACGGCCAAGGCGGCCGAGTACAAGGTGAAGGACATCTCCCTGGCGGACTTCGGCCGCAAGGAGATCGAGATCGCCGAGCATGAGATGCCCGGACTGATGGCGGTGCGCGAGAAGTACGGGCCGGTCAAGCCCCTGGCGGGCGCCCGCATCAGCGGATCGCTGCACATGACGATCCAGACCGCGGTGCTCATCGAGACGCTCATCGAACTGGGCGCCGACGTGCGGTGGGCGTCGTGCAACATCTTCTCCACGCAGGACCACGCAGCCGCCGCCATCGCCGCCGGGGGCACGCCGGTGTTCGCCTGGAAGGGCGAGACGCTCGAGGAGTACTGGTGGTGCACCAAGCAGGCCCTGACCTTCCCCGACGCCGCCGGGCCCAACCTGGTCGTCGACGACGGCGGCGACGCCACGCTGCTGATCCACCGCGGGTACGCCCTCGAGAACGACCCCTCCCTCCTGGACAGGCCCGCCGCCAACCGCGAGGAGAAGATCATCAACAAGCTCCTGGCCGACACGCTGAAGGATGATCCTCAGTTCTGGCACAAGATCGTGGCGGAGTGGCGGGGCGTCTCGGAGGAGACCACCACCGGCGTGAACCGGCTGTACCACATGGCCCGGCGGGGCGAACTGCTCGTGCCGGCCATCAACGTCAACGACTCGGTCACCAAGAGCAAGTTCGACAACATCTACGGCTGCCGCGAGTCGCTGGTCGACGGGATCAAGCGGGCGACCGACGTGATGATCGCCGGGAAGGTCGCCGTCGTCTGCGGGTACGGGGACGTGGGCAAGGGCAGCGCCGAGACGCTGGCCCACCACCGCGCCAGGGTCTGGGTCACCGAGATCGACCCGATCTGCGCCCTGCAGGCGGCCATGGCGGGCTACACCGTCGGCACCGTCGAGCAGGCCCTGCCGCACGGCGACATCTACGTCACCGCCACGGGCAACCGCGACATCATCACTGCCGAGCACATGGCGAAGATGAAGGACCAGGCGATCGTCTGCAACATCGGCCACTTCGACAACGAGATCCAGGTCGACCGCCTGGAGGCCATCCCCG
>JAAYZK010000421.1 GCA_012514895.1 Planctomycetota bacterium
CCCCCGGACGCCGGCCGACCTGGACGCCTGGCCGCAGGCCGCGGCGGACATCGTGCTGGAGGATGGCTCGTACCTGCCCGGACACACGTTCTTCCCCAACAGTTGGTCGGGTCCGTCGGATCTGTCCGCCCGCATCCGCCTGGCGCATGACCGCGAGCGGCTGTACGTGGCCGTGCGCGTGCGGGACCAGCTCCTGGAGGAGACCGACGCGCTGACGATCCGCTTCTCGACCGCCGGCTACCGCGACTGGCGGTCGGAGGCGGTCGGCGACGACTTCGCCTGGTCGATCACGCCCGGCCCCGACGACGCCGTCACCAGCGGCACGGGCGCGAACGGCTTCGTGTTCACCTGCCGTCGCACGGATGGCGGGTACCTCGTCGAAGGCTCGGCCCCGCTGGCGGAACTCGGCTTCGGCGACGATGGCCGTCTCGGCTTCATCGTCACCGTCGCCGATCGCGACGACACGCCCAACCTCACCACCGTCCGCGACGAGGCCACCGGCCGGCGCATCCCCCGCTCCTGGGCCCGCAAGCAGATGCTGCTCTACCCCCACGAACCGAATTTCACATTCTGGTCCGACGCGCGATGCTTCGGCGAATTGGTGCTGGAATGAAGTGGTCTGGAATCCGAGATATGAAGAACGACGACCCCCGGCTGCGAGACGGCCGGGGGTCGTTCTGTTGAGTCGTGTTGGGCGACGGCGGATCGGAATCGGCGCCCGATGAGAAATAGACCTGCGGCGAGCGATACGAGCTCGCCGGCAGACGACACTGTCCCTTGCCCCAGCACCGGGCGCGGCCCAATACCTACAAGTGTAGTCCACCTGGTTTTCGCGGATCGTCAAGGGCAAAAGGTCCATCCAGGGAGCTTGCGCAAGAGAGAGCCCCCGGCGACGGATCGTCGGGGGCTCCAGTATCCAGCTTCAGTTCAGCCTTCAGCGGCGGCGGCGCATCGGGGCCAGGGCGCCCAGGCCCATCAGGGCCAGCGAGGCCGGCTCGGGAGGGTTGACCATGCCCTCGAAGCTCTCCAGCGTGCCGGAGTTGACGTATGTGAAAGTCAGGTCCTCGTGCGCGGTGGGGCCGTTGAACGCGGGGCCCAGGTTGATGGTGTCGCCCGGCTGCAGCGTCGCGGTGATCTCCAGGTGAGCTTCGGCGATCAGGTGCGCCGTGTCGCTCATCTTGGCCCACATGGCGGCGCGCATGTCGACCGGGAACACGATGGCCGGCTGACCGGTGCGGGCGACGAAGGCCGGATCCGCGGCGTTCAGGCTCATCGTGATCCAGTTGGCCGGGACGATGAAGCCGCCGGCCGAGGCGATCGAATAGCCGTCGAAGGTGAAGGGGGCGCCACTATCGTTGCTGATCGTGCCGACGCCGTCCACTCCAACCCAAAGGTTCATCGGTCCCAGCGGCTTTGAGGTGTTGGGCCCCGCCAGAGTTGTCCCGACACCCAGCGCCACGACAGCGACGACTGCCAACGTCAGTGGAACGCGGATCATGACTCGACCTCCCATTCGTTTCGATGCAGGCGGCCAACCTGGATGGCGGCCGTCGGCGACCCTCGGTAAACCCTGACGGCGAACAACACGAAATGCGTACAACTGTAGTTTATCAGGTTCCCCTGGTCTGTCAACAGGTATGGCGCACAAGGGACTGCGGGAGGAGGGGTAGCGCAAAAGGAAAGCCCCCGGCGACGGATCGCCGGGGGCCTCGGATTGCTTCAGCTTCCAGCTTCAGCTCAGTTCTTAGCGACGACGACGGATCAGGGCCAGAGCGCCCAGGCCCAGCAGGCTCATCGTGGCCGGCTCGGGGATGACGGCGCCTTCGTAGCTGGCGCCAGCCGTGGTCGAGTCGACGTAGGTGAACGTCAGGTCGGCCTGGGTGCCGCCGGGGAACGCAGCGCCCAGGTCGATGCTGTCGCCCGGCTGCAGGGTCGCGGTGATCTCCAGGTGAGCTTCCGAGATCAGGCTAGCGGTGTCGCTCATCCTGGCCCACGCGGCAGCGCGAAGGTCGCCGGACCCCAGATCGATGGGGGGCTGGCCGGTACGGTCGGTGAAGCCCGGAACCATGGCCTGCGAGCCAATCGTCTTCCAG
>JAAYZK010000422.1 GCA_012514895.1 Planctomycetota bacterium
CCATTGTGGAGCTCATGTACGGCGACTTCATCGGCCGCTGCGGCGATGAAATCTTCAACCAGCTCTCCAAGTGGCAGAGCATGTCGGGCGGGCTGCTGCGGATGCCGGTGGTCCTCCGCGTGTCGGTCGGCAGCAAGTACGGCGCCCAGCACAGCCAGGACTGGACGAGCATCTGCGCCCACATCCCGGGGCTGAAGGTGGCCTTCCCCGCCACGCCCTACGACGCCAAGGGCCTGATGTACGCGGCCCTGACGGGCACCGACCCGGTGGTGTTCTTCGAGAGCCAGCGGCTCTACGACATGCCCGAGCTGTTCGTCCCCGGCGGCGTGCCCGAGGGCGCCTACGAGGTCCCCTTCGGCGAGCCGGCCATCCGCCAGGAAGGCACCGACCTGACGATCCTCACCCTCGGCGCCACTCTCTACCGGGCCATCGACGCCGCGAAGATCCTCAAGGAGCAGTACGGCGTCTCCTGCGAGATCATCGACGCCCGCTGCCTGGTGCCCTTCAACTACGAGAAGGTCCTCGCCTCGGTCGCCAAGACCCGCAAGATCCTCCTGGCCTCCGACGCCTGCGAGCGGGGCAGCTACCTGCACACGCTGGCGTCGCGGATCTCGCAGTTCGCCTTCGACGAGCTGGACGCCCCGCCGACGGTCGTGGGCGCGCGGAACTGGATCACCCCCGGCGACGCCGTCGAGGACGCCTTCTTCCCGTACCCCAACGACATCGTCGACGCCGTCCACGAGCACATCCTCCCGCTGAAGGGCTACACGCCCAGGCGGCCGTGCGACGTGAAGAAACTGATGAACGACAGCGCTGTGGGCCTCTGACGGGCTCCTGGATCCGGCGCGTCGGGCGTACGGCGGCAGGCCGCGCAGTGCGGGCGGCCTGCCGCCGTTGCGCGGGAGGGAGGAGCTTGACGGGTCGTCCCTTCGGCGGGATAATCGCCTTCGGCTGGGGATGGGCCCCGGCTCGGTGGCTGCCACACAGAGTGTCAGGGCGCCTATGGTCCGTCCTTTTCTCACTACATCGCACGGCGCGCTCTTCGACACCGATTGTCTGACTGTCCTTCGGCGGCTCAGATCGGGCGTCATCGACACGGTGTTCGCCGATCCGCCGTTCAACATCGGCAAGGATTACAGGAACGGCTACGACGATCGCGTTGCCCAGGCGGAGTATCTCAAGTGGTGCCGCCAATGGATCGAGGAGTGCTGCCGCGTGATCAAGCCGGGCGGCGCGTTCTTCCTCTATGCGACGCCGGAACTGGCGGTGCAGTTCGCGCCCGTGATGGGCGAGTCTCTCGAGTTCCGCCACTGGATCGCCCTGACAATGAAGGGCACCTACCCTCGAGGCAGGAAACTGTATCCCGCTCACTACGCCCTGCTCTACTACACGCGCGGCGCGCCGCGCGTGTTCAACAAGCTTCGGCTGCCCATCGAGACATGCCGTCACTGCGGCAAGGAGATCCGCGACTACGGCGGGCACCGCGACAAGATGAACCCCGACGGTGTCAACCTCACCGACTTCTGGACGGACACATCGCCCAACCGGCATCGGAAATTCAAGGTGCGGCCGGGGGTCAATGAGCTCAAACCGGTGATCCCCGAACGGGCGATCCTCATCTCCACCCAACCGGGCGACCTGGTCTTCGACCCCTTCGGTGGCGGGGGCTCGACCTACCAGGCGGCGGAGAAGCACCAGCGCAACTGGCTCGGCACGGAGTTGTACGACGCGCAGCACATCAGCAGGCGCATCAGGGAAGCCTACCCTTTCTCGGCGGCCCAGGAACCGCGCTTTGATCTGGGAGCCTTGTTTGTCCATGAAAATCAGCAGGATGAAATTCTATGGCGGGTCGAGGGAGAAGGTCTGCCGTCTCGGACTGGCACACATCTTCCTTGAACTGCAGGAGATCCTCATCGGCACGGAGGTCCGCGTCCTGGACGCCAAACAGGCTAATGGCGCCGGGCACGTCAGGCAACTGATCGACGAGGCCTTCGCCAGCCGCCCCGAATGGGTCCCGGCCAGATCGGGCGACATCGACTGGGTCAAACGGTTCCGCTACAATCAGACCATCGTCTCGCGCATCGGCGTCGAGATCCAGGTATCCGGCCGAAGCGATCTGCTGGCGAGGGACATCGTCCACATCCGCAACAACCTTCAGGACAGCCACATCGACGTGGGCGTGATTGTTGTCCCCTCCGACGAGTTCGAGTATCGCCTCACCGACCGGGTCGCCAACTACTCCTACGCGATCCGTTATGTCGAGCAGGAGCTGCGCGAGGCCCAGACGTACCCCATCATCCTGGTTGCCGTCGAGCATGACGGCTACTCGGATGAAGCGTTGCCCAAGAAAGTGACCAATAGAGGCAAACACCCATGACCGCGTTCCTGTCGAAGCTCCAGTCCCTGATCGACGACTTCGCCGCCCGCTATGACGAGGCCGCGACGTTGGAATGGGTCCGCGCCCTGTGGCAGTCGGACCGGTGGTCGGACTATACCGCGTTCCACCGCACGGCCCGCTACGTGGCCGAGGAGCTGCGGAAGCTGGGCGTGCAGGACGTCCAGATCGTCCCCTGCCCGGCGGATGGCCGGACGCGCGTGCAGGCGTGGACGATGCCGCTGGCGTGGGAGGCCGGCACGGCGGTGCTGAAGGCGGTCTCGCCGGTCGAGCAGGTCGTGTGCGACCGGGCGATCGAGCCGCTGTCGTGCGTGATGTGGTGCGAGCCGACGCCCCCCGGCGGCGTGCGCGGGCCGCTGGTGGTGGTCGACGACATCGCGGGCGTCACGCCCGAGCAGCGCCAGGCCCTGCGCGGGGCCTTCCTCCTGACGAGCCTGCCGGCCCGCGGGGCGATGAAGGTCTTCGCCTGCGAGGTCGGCGCTGCCGCCGTGGTCAGCAGCTTCGTGGCGCACGGGGAGCGCCACGGCGACAAGGCCGTCTTCTGGACCAACGCCTGGGCCGACGACGAAGGCGGCTGGGCGCTGAAAGCCTCCGACCGCCGCATGGCGGCCTTCAACATCTCGAATCAGACGGCCGTGCGCCTGCGCCGACTCGTGGCCAACGCCCCGGTCGTCTGCGAAGCCGTCGTCGGCGGGCGGATCGGCGAAGGGACGCTGCCGATCGTCGTCGGCGTCCTGCCCGGCCAGACGGATGAAGAAGTGCTGCTCAACGGCCACCTCTACGAGATCGGAGCCAACGACAATGCCTCGGGCACCGGGGCCATCCTGGAAGCGGCCCGCCTGATGGCGGCGATGGATCGCCCGCGGCGGCGGGTCCGCCTGCAGTTCACCAGCGAGTGCTACGGGACGTACGCGTACTACACGGCGCGGCCGGAGCTGCTGAAGCGGACCGTCGCGGGGCTGAACGTGGACGGCGTAGGCGAACGGCAGACCGAGCGGTGGCGCCAGCCGTGGTACCGCACGCCGATGGCGGCGCCGTCGGCGGTCGACACGCTGATGCGGGCGGCGTTCCGCCTGACCGAGCCGCTGCCGGGCTGCCTGGCGGTGGAGGAGCGGGCGCACGGGCTGAGCGACAACGTCCTGTGCGACCCGGCGGCCGGCGTGCCGATGCCGACGATCATGCAGGCGCCGTGGACGTGGCACACGAACCTGGATGACTGGACGCAGCTCGACCCCCGGTCGATCCGCCGCGGCACCGTGGCGGTGACGGCCTTCGTCCGCTGGCTGGCCGAAGCGGGCCCCGCCGACGCCGACGCCCTGGCCGCCGATGCGGCCGCCGAGGCCGTCGCGTCGCTGGGCGAGGTCGCCGACGAGCGGCGGGCGTTCATCGCCGACCGCGCGCGGGCCGCGGTGCTGTGGACCGAGCGGCTCGGCGCGACGCAGGCGGCGGCGGCCGCGCGCCCGCTGGAGGCGATCGACCTGGCGTCGCTGGTGAGCGAGGCCGACGGCGGGGAGGACGAACGACACACCGTCCCGGTCCGCCGCTTCTGGGGCGCGCCGACCTTCGACGAGATCCCCCTGGCCGACCGCGAAGGCCTCGCCGACCCCCGCTGGAACGGACCCCTCACCGCCGCGACCTACTGGGCGGACGGCCGCCGCTCCATCGCCGAGATCGCCGCGCTCATCCGCACCGAATTCGGCCGCCCCGCCGCCGACCGCGTCGCCAGGCTCTTCCGCGTCCTCCAGCGCGGCGGCCTGGTCAGCCTCGAACGACGGCCGTAGACGGCCGCGCCAGACGGTGCGGCAGACGACTGCGGGGACGGTTCGCGGTGTGGCACACCGTGAACGGCGAATGTCCAACATCCAACAGGGAACATCCAATGGCCAAGTAACGGCCAACGGAACGGCGGGGACGCCACGCGGCGTCGCGGACCGTCCGGGGTCCAGGGCGAAAGTCCCGGGACGGCAGCCTTCAGCGGCCGGAGGCGTTAGCCTCCGGAACAGGCCCCGCAAAGATCATGAGCCCCGGAGGGGCGAAAGATGCCTGCCGCCAAGGGAGACCGGCGGCGGGGGCTCGCGCCCCCTCGTCGGGTCTGCCGCCCCTTCGGGGCTGATCGTTGGGGGAGCCGCTTTCCGGGGGC
>JAAYZK010000423.1 GCA_012514895.1 Planctomycetota bacterium
ACGCCGCAATGCGAGGGCCCAACCTTCGCATCGCAAACGGACGCTGGCGCGATTGCACGCACTCGGCCTATACCTGAAAGACTTGATCAAGTGTCAATGGAAGCCGTTGTAGCGTTGTAGTACTAGGCTACATGGTTATCCATGACGAATCTGGCACAGGACGCTCGGAACACCTCAAACGCGATTTACTACTCACTTACTGAGCGATGCAAAAAGAAACTGAACCAGGGCCAGCCACACAATGCTTGGCTGGGGCCACAATGGCCCCTGACTGGGGCCAATCGATGACTCGCCCTGCCCAGACCTTGGCCTGCAAAACAGCTCATGTCCTTTATGCAACGCTCAGTAGTCTAGCCGGTTTCGCACCATGGTCAAGTGCTCACCGCTCTCGATCCCTTGTTGCGTCACCAGCACCCCGGGAATCGGGATACACAGAGCTCCAGCGTATAGTCGCGGTGCGACGCGGCGGGGACCGGAACTGGAGCCTTACATGTTGGCGGAGTCGGGGGACGGAGTCGGGGGACGCAGGAGAGTCGGGGGACGAGAGTGGGGGTAGGGTCGGGATGTGGCGCGGTGGCGACAGGAACGGGGTCGTGAGGCTACCCCCACCTCCTCCTCTGCTCCTCCCACCGCACCGGCAGATCCTTCCTCAGCTTCTCCAGGCTCATCCCCTCCGGTTCGCGGCCGCGCAGAATGGCTTCGATGATGTCCGGCGCGAGGCTCGTCAGGCGCAGCATCCGACCGACGTAGGTTCGATCGACCCCCGCCGCCTGGGCCAGGTCGTCTGGGCTCGCGTACTCGCCCGAATCGAGCTGCTTCCGCCTTCGCCCACCTCCGCTGAAGCTACGGCGGGCTTCGGCGGACAAGCCTGCCAGTGATGGTCCGCCGTAGCCCGCAGTAGCTTCAGCGAAGGTGGGCGGAGGCGGAGCGATCGCCTCCGCGAGCGTCTGGTTCGCCCGGTTCGCCGTGGGCCGCGTCGGCACGGCCTCCGCATTGCCCTCGGTCAATATCATGTTCCGGCCGTTCCGCCGGTGGAACCGCATGGGAATGTGGACCACGACGGCGTCGCCGTCGCGGCGGACGCGGAGGCCGGGGTAGGCCTTCTGCTGCTCGGCTTCGATGCGGATGGTTTCATGCACTGTTTTCACAAAGACGTTCCTCGGTGAGGTCCAATTCCTGGACGATCTGTTCGATGCCGTTCGTGCGGAAGCGGATGTCGAACCACCGGCCGTCCGGTCGGTGACGCGGGCTTCCTGGCCGCCGTCGGCCGCCTTCTCGGTCACGATCTGACGCCGAAGAAACGCCGCCCCGAGCCGACGAACCGCCGAGCAGGGTGCTGAAGGTCCACGCGGAGAAACATCAAGTGCGCGTCCCCGGAATAGGGCGTCCCCGGAATAGGGCACCGGCGGAGCCGCGTCGGAGGCGTGCGCCGGCAGTATGCGGCACGGTTGCTTCGGCGCGTCCTCGTTCGCCCTGCGGGCTGGGGGGGGACAGGTCGGGGCGCGAGGCACGCCAGGAGGACCCGAAGCACGGAAACCGGAATCCGGAACAGATCCCAAAACGCCGGAGCGGAACGGATAAGCACCAGACCGTGGGGCCTGGCGTGCCGTCTGTCTCTGTGCTCTCCGTGCCCTCCGTGGCGGGGGCCGTTGCCGTTCCTGCCGTCTGGAGGTCTGTTTGGTATTTCGAGTGTCGTGCTGGCTGTTTCCGCCCGGGGATGGGCGGCTACATGGCATCCAGGAGCTGCTGGATGTCCAGGTGGGTGCGGACGAGGCGGCAGGCGGTCTCGATCTTGGCGGTGTCCTCGGGCTGGATCTTGACGCGGAGCTCGTCGACGTCGGTGGCGACGCGGTAGGTGTCCTCGGTCGAGAGGATCGTCGGGACGTTGGCGCGCCGGATGAAGGCCTCGATGCTCGCCGGGGGGCGCAGGCCGCCGGTCAGCAGCAGGCCGGCGGGCACCTGGCGGGGGTCGGTGGCGGCGGCGGTGAGGCTGGTGATGGCCAGGATCAGGTCCTCGCGGTCGCCGGAGGTGATCAGCAGGCAGCCGGGCTTGATGTAGGGCAGGGCGTTGGCGGCGGCCATGGCGCCGACGACGACCGAGCGGATGGGCCGGTCCAGCAGGTCCGGCCCGTGGAGCAGCTCGCCCCTGACCTCCCGCAGCACCTGACGCAGCGTGGGGTTCAGCAGGGTGGGCTCGAAGGGGATGCTTCCCAGCAGGCGGACGCCGAGCCGTCCGAGGCCGGCGCGGACGAATTCGGTGATCGAGTCGAGCTTGTCGGGGATGACCTTGTTGAGCACGACGCCCAGCAGGTCGACGCCGCGCTGGTCGAGCAGCCCCTTGTTGAGCATGACCTCGTCGATGGGCTTGCCGATGCCCCCGCTGGCGACGAGGATAACCTTGGCGCCCAGCAGGCGCGCGACGTCAGCGTTGGAGGCGTCGAAGCAGGAGCCGACGCCGGCGTGGCCGGTGCCCTCGATGACGACGGTGGCGGCGCCGGCGGCGACGCGTCCGAAGCTCTCGCGGATGCGGCCCATGAGGACGTCCGGGCGTGGGCGGAGGATGTAGTCGCGGGTGAAGGAGCGGGCGACGGTGACGGGGCTGGTGTCGGCCAGGTCGCACTGGAGGTTGAACGCCGAACGCATCAGGGCGGCGTCCTCGTCGACCCGCAGGCCGTCCACTTCGATGTACCGCTGGCCGACGGGCTTGATGAACCCCACCGGCGGGCACAGTTCGCCGAAGGCCGCCATCAGCCCCAGCGAGATGGTGGTCTTGCCCTGGTCCTGCTTGGTCGCGGCGATGAAGAGCCGCTTGGCCTGTCCGTGCCCTTCGCTGTGGTGTTCGCTGGCCATGATGATCCCGTTGTACGCGCCTGTCGGCAAAAAGGGCGCCGCAAGCGCCCGAGGTCCAAACAAGTGTATCCGTCGGCCCCCGCGCATGCAAGGCGGGCCCCCTTCGAGGGTGCACGACCGTAGCTGCGCGCGGTTTCCGTCCGATAAAGAGGATAGAACGAGAGAGGTCCGGCGGAGCCGGGCCTGG
>JAAYZK010000424.1 GCA_012514895.1 Planctomycetota bacterium
GGCTGGATCAAGTTCGTCGAGACGTTCTACCCGCAGTACGTGGCGAACCTCTCGACCTGCAAGAGCCCCCAGCAGATGATGGGCGCGATCATCAAGTCGTACTTCGCCCAGCGCGAGGGGATCGATCCGGCGAAGATCTTCTCGGTGGCCGTCATGCCCTGCACGGCCAAGAAATTCGAGGCCCAGCGGCCCGAGATGGGCACCGACGGCCGCGCCGACGTCGACGCGGTGCTGACGACCCGCGAACTGGCCAGGATGATCCGCATGCGGGGCATCGACCTGGCGGCCCTTCGCCCCAGCGGGGCCGACACGCCCTTCGGGACGCGAAGCTCCGCCGGCAAGATCTTCGGCGCCACCGGCGGCGTCATGGAAGCGGCCCTGCGGACCGCCTACCACCTGCTGACGGGCGAGGACCTGCCCAAGCTGACCATCAGCGCGGTGCGCGGGATGGACGGGGTCAAGGTCGCCTCCGTCGACATCGCCGGCACGACGGTCAACGTGGCCGTCGCCAACGGCCTGGGCAACGCGCGGACGCTGCTGGAGGAGATCCGTCGCGGCCACCGCAAGGACCTGCACTTCATCGAGGTGATGACCTGCCCCGGCGGGTGCATCGGCGGCGGCGGCCAGGTCCTCGACACCGACCAGGCCGCGGTCCGTGCCCGCATGCAGGCCCTGTACAAGATCGACGGCCACGACGCCCTGCGGACCTCCCACGCCAACAAGGCCGTCCAGCGGCTCTACGAGGAGTTCCTCGGCCGGCCGCTGGGCCACCGCAGCCATGAACTGCTCCACACGACCTACGCACCCCGCGAGGTGCTCAAGTAACCGACGGACGAGAGGCGGATGAACTTCCACCAAGAGACATCCCTGGTCAGGACCATTCGCGAGCGCTGCCGCGTGTGCTACACGTGCGTCCGCGAGTGCCCCGCCAAGGCTATCCGGATCACCGAGGGCCAGGCCCAGGTCATCGCCGAGCGATGCATCGGCTGCGGCAACTGCGTGCGGGTCTGCAGCCAGGGCGCCAAGCAGGTGCTGGCCGAGGGCGACCGCGTGCGGGAGCTCCTGGCCGGTCCGGGGCCGGTGGCGGCCATCCTTGCCCCGAGCTTCCCGGCGGAGTTCGAGCACGTCGAGTGGACCGCCCTGGTGGGGGGGCTGCGGCAGGCGGGCTTCCGGTACGTCAACGAGGTGGGTTTCGGCGCCGACCTGGTGGCGCGGCAGTACCGCCACCTGCTGGAGACCAGCAGCGACGAGCGGTTCATCGCCACCAGTTGCCCGGCGATCGTGGCATACGTCGAGCGGTACCACCCGGACCTCGTCGACCGCCTGGCGCCGATCGTCTCGCCGATGATCGCCACGGCCCGGGCCCTGCGGCGGCTGCACGGCGGGGAGCTGCGGGTGGTGTTCGTGGGCCCCTGCGTGGCCAAGAAGGGCGAGGCGATGTCCGCGCTGGTGGGCGAAGAGGTCGACGCGGTCCTGACGTTCGGGGAGCTGTGGGATTTCTTCGCCGCCGAGGGCGTGGACCTGTCCAAGGCAGCGGGGTCGGACTTCGACCCGCCCTTCGCCGGCACCGGCGCCGTTTTCGCCATCAGCCGCGGGTTGCTCCAGACCGCCGCGCTGGAGGAGAACCTGATGGACCAGGAGGTCGTCGTCGCCGACGGGCGGACGAACTTCCTGGAAGCCCTCAAGGAGTTCGAGAGCGGGGACCTGCAGGCCCGCCTGCTGGAGATCCTCGCCTGCCCGGGCTGCATCATGGGCCCGGGGATGACCACGACGGCCCCGCTGTTCACCCGCCGGGGGCGGATCGGCCGCTTCGCCCGCGAGATGGCCCAGCGCCGCGATCCGCGGCTGTGGCGGCACTCCATGGACCTCCTGGCCGACCTGGACCTCTCCCGCGCGTACGAGGCCCAGGACCGCCGCATCCCCGCGCCGTTCAACGACGAGATCGACATGATCCTGCAGCGGATGGGCAAGTACGGGCCGGAAGATGAACTGAACTGCGGCGCGTGCGGCTACGAGACCTGCCGCGACCACGCCACGGCGATCTTCAAGGGCCTGGCCGAGAGCGAGATGTGCCTGCCCTACACCATCGAGCAACTCAAGAGCACCGTCAAGGAACTGGCGGTCTCCAACGACCGCCTGGCCAGCGCTCAGGAGGCGCTGATGCAGTCGGAGAAGCTCGCCTCGATGGGCCAGTTGGCCGCCGGGATCGCCCACGAGGTGAACAACCCCCTGGGCGTGGTGCTGATGTACGCCCACCTGCTGCTGGAGCAGGCCGAGAAGCAGCCGGAGATCCGCGAGGACGCCGCGATGATCGTCGAGCAGGCCGATCGCTGCAAGAGGATCGTGGCCAACCTGCTGAACTTCGCCCGCCAGAACAAGGTCGCCCGCCAGCCGGTCAACGCCGCCGACCTGGCGCGGCGGACGCTCAAGGCCCTGGCGGTGCCCGCGACGATCCGGACGGCGGTGGAGGTCCTCACCGACGACCCCGTCGCCGACATGGACGGCGACCAGATCAGCCAGGTGCTGACCAACCTGATCAGCAACGCCGTGGCCGCCATGCCTGACGGGGGGCGGCTGACGATCCGCATCGACGGCGACGAGCGGGACCTGCGGCTGGGCGTCGAAGACACCGGCATCGGCATCCCGCGCGAGAACCTCGAGAAGATCTTCGAGCCATTCTTCACCACCAAGCAGATCGGCAAGGGCACCGGACTGGGCCTGGCGGTGACGTACGGCATCATCAAGATGCACCGCGGCGACATCAGCGTGCATTCCAACGCCGACCCGGCCGCCGGGCCGACCGGGACGACCTTCTCGGTCAGACTGCCCCGAACGATGAACGACGACTTTGCGACCCTTGTGAGCCTTGAACCATGAACGGCACATCCCCAACCGCGACAATCCTGGTTGTCGACGACGACGTCGACTTCCGCGAACAGATGCAGGTCCAGCTCGAGGCGGCCGGCTTCGGCGTGATCGCCGCCGGCGGCCAGAAGCAGGCCGAGCAGATCCTCCAGACGGCACGGCCGGACCTGGCAGTGGTCGACCTGATGATGGAACACATGGACGGGGGCTTCGCCCTGGCCTACCACATCAAGAAGCTCGACGAATCGGTCCCGGTCATCCTCGTCACCGGCGTGGCCGCCGAGACCGGCGTGGACTTCGACGCCCAGACCGCCGAGGAGCGGTCCTGGATCAAGGCCGACGCCTTCCTGGCCAAGCCCGTGCGGTTCGAGCAGCTCCTGGGAGAGATCCGCCGGCTTCTGAAGAGGTGAAGCCATGGAGACGTTGCGGGTACTGATCGTGGACGACGAGGCGGGCATGCGCACCGGCGTGGTCCGCGCGCTGACGGGGGCCGAACTGGACCTGCCCGACATCGACGGGCCCGTCCCGCTGGCCGTCGACGCCGCCGCCGACGGCGAGGAGGCCCTGCGCCGCCTCCAGGACGCGCGGCCCGACCTGCTGCTGCTGGACCACCGCCTGCCGGGCATCAGCGGCCTGGAGATCCTCGAGAAGGTCGCCGGCGAGCCGGACATGCTGACGATCATGATCACCGCCTACGCGTCGCTGGAGATGGCCGTGAACGCCACCAAGCGCGGGGCGTTCGACTTCCTGGCCAAGCCCTTTACGCCCCAGGAGCTCAAGGCCACCGTCCGCAAGGCCGCCCGTCACCTGCTGCTGCAGCGCGAGGCCCGGCGGCTGGCTGACGAGAAGCGCCGCATGCGCTTCGAACTGCTCAGCATCCTGGCCCACGAACTGAAGGCCCCGCTGGCGGCGATCGACGGGTACCTGCGCCTCATCCAGCAGCGCGTCGCCGGCGAGGAGCTGGCGTCTTACGACCGGATGGTCGACCGCTCCATCATCCGCCTGGACGGGATGAAGAAGCTCATCTACGACCTGCTGGACCTCACGCGGATCGAGTCGGGCCACAAGAAGCGCGACATCGCCCCGGTCGACCTGGCTGAGATGGCCCAGTTGTCCGCCGAGACCGTCGCGCCGGCCGCCGCCGAGCGGCATGTCACGGTGGCCCTGCACGTTGCGGCGTCGGTGCCCATGACGGCCGACCGCGGGGAACTGGAGATCATCCTGAACAACCTGCTGTCCAACGCCGTCAAGTACAACCGCGACGGCGGCCGCGTCGACCTGA
>JAAYZK010000054.1 GCA_012514895.1 Planctomycetota bacterium
GCTGGCGGGGGCACGCGGATGAGCACCGCGGCGACGACGAAACGCGAGCAGCGGCGGACGCGGGCGCGGGAGTTCTTCGCCAAGCGATCGACGGATGAGCAGCGGGCCCTCATGAAACGGGGCGATCCGATCGAGCAGATGCGGGAGGGCTGCCGCGGGCGGATGGTCGCCAACGCGAGCCACCACTGCTTCACGTGCGGCCGCTTCCTCGGCCACCGCGGCGGCTGCCCGGGCGTGTTCGCGCCCGCGCGGGAAGGCCCGCCGATGTGCCACGAGAACGTCTACACCGGCCAGCACGCCCAGCCGGCCGAGTACGTCGAGGGCGTGGGCTGGCGGCTGAAGGCCGGCCAGGAGCGGTGGTACGAGCTGGATGTCGTGGATGCGGGCAAGGCGATCGTGGGTCCCCGCCGTCGCTGAAGCTATGGCGGGCAGGCTATTGAGCCACAGAGGACGCAGAGAGCACAGAGAGGATGGAACGATGGCAGAAACGGCAGAGAAGACGCCGGTAACCGCAGGGGAGTTCCAGGCACACGCCAGGGCGCTGGTCCGCGCCATCTGGGATGAGTTCCCGTGCGACGAAGAATCCGACGATCCTCGCGACCGTGCAATCTACACCTTGCGCGGCCTGGTCGAACGAGGATGCGGCCTGAAGGCGGATGTGATGCTCGAAGGGGTCGAAGGCCTGAGGGCGGTGGAGATCGTGAAGCTCGTTTACGTGATCTTCGGGGCGCCGGGAGACTGGGGTTACGGGCGTCCGTTGGGCGACGCCCTTCGCAATCTCTATGAGCTCAGCCGGCGGTTGCCCCGGCCGATCGACGTCCGGGCGTGCCCCAACTGAAACCCAATGCCCGAGAAGCGGGCAAGTGATAGGGAACGCCCCCGCAAGCAGGCGTGACCGGCCGCAGAGACGGCCTGGAGAGGTGGCGAAAACGGCAGACGCACGCCCGACCCATCAGGGCGACCAGGACACCGGCGGCACGATGGCTCTGACGCCGGTACACCACGGTGTGCGGGTTCGACTCCCGCCCTCTCCAGTCAGGCCTGGGGCCTGAAACAACGGAAGTCGACCAGGGGGGAGGCGACGACTGGCGGCGGATCGTGTCCGCGGCCAAGAGCCTCCCCCCGGTCGGATCGCATGGCGAGGGCGCCGACAGGCCCAGGACGATCGAGTACGGGCGGCGGGTCGCCGCCCTCATGGAGGCCAGCGAGCGATGAAACCGAAGCGCCCCCGACCCCTGATGAAACCTGGCGAGGTCGCCCACGTGCTCGGCGTGCACGTCGAGGTGGTCCGGCGGTGGTGGCGGCAGGGCCGGCTGCCTGGGCTCAAGATCGGCGGGCAGATGCGGTTCAAGCCCGAGGATCTCGAGGACTGGATCGAGGAGCAGAAGGCCGACAGCCGCCCGCGACCGCCCCTGCGAGGCACGCCGCCGATGAGCGAGGCCTACCAGACGGCCAGAAAGACGCTGGGAACGCTGCTGGATACGGCGGGCTGAAAGGAACGACGATGGCACGCAAGATCAAGCTCCAACTGCACCAGGGGATGAACGGCGACTGGCACTCGCGCATCAAGGCGGCCAACGGCGAGATCACGCTGGTGAGCGAGGGCTACCGCAAGCGGCATGACGGCCTGAGGCAGTTCGCCGCCAACCTGTGCCGGCTGCGAGACCACCTGGCGGGCATGACCGACGAGCAGATCCAGGCGGCGATCGAGGTGCTGCCGCGGGAGTGAACGGATTTGGGATCTGGGATTTGGGATCTGAGATTTCCCCGCACAGCGGGGCGACGGGCCAGGGAGTGAGGCCCTCGGGGAGATGATCATGGACGAGACGAAGACAGGTCCGCGTCGGTCGATCAAGGGTGTCATGCATCAGCTCCGGGCGGAGCTGGCTGAGCTTCGCCGGGATGTCTCCTCTCTCAGGGCTGCCGTTCGCTCGCGAGGCATCGTTGCGCCGGAACCCCTGCCGGAGGCGGTGCGGGGGGCCATCACCATGCTTCGCCGGGGGCCGGACTACAGCGAGGACTTCGCCCGCACCGGCGGCCTCTCCGCCGCGGATGCGGGGAAGTGGCTGAAGCCGGTCATCGATCGGCTGGAAAGAGCCCTGCCTCAAGGCGACGCCGCCGGGGGGCCGGCGTGCGTGCTGGGCCCCGGGGGTGACTACGCCAAGCCCTGGCCGCCGGCTCACCGGGTGGACACGACGGCGTAACGGCTTCTTGTCTGATCAGTCGGATCACGGAAAGGAACGGCGATGGCCAAGCAACAGATCAAGCTGAAACTGAAGCAGGGCATGGACGGGCAGTGGTACCCGGCGGTGAAGGCGGCCAACGGCGAGATCACTTTCACCGGCGAGGGCTACAAGGTCCGCCATGACGGTCTGAGGCAGTACGCCAAGAACCTGGCGAGCCTTGCACGCCACCTGGCCGGCAAGACCACCGGCGAGATCCAACGCATGATCGAGGTTCTGCCCCGGGAGTGAGCCATGACCCTGGCGGACATGACCGATCTGGAGGTCCGCCACGTGGGGCGATGCGTCGAGGTGGCCTTGGGCCTGCTCGGCGACGAGCTCGACGCGATCGCCGAGACGCTGCTGGCAACGGAGGTGTCGCCGCTGGCCGGGCGGGTCCGCTCGGCGGCGGCGGATGTGAGATGCTTCGCGGCCAAGTGGGCCGCGGTGACTGAAACACTGGCGGGCCGGCTCGGGCATGAGGCCCGGGGCGCGCGGCCACGGATGAGGCCAATGATGGACGACTGCACGTCAACCGATCGCGACCAGGGCCGGCCCGCCTGCGTCGAGACTCCGGCGGGCACGCCCGCCCTGACTGATGAACGCCCGGGCACCGACGGCGGCCGCTGCCGCGTGCCGGGCTGCACCATGCGGCAGAAGGCCGCGGGACTGTGCCTGAAGCACTACGCACTGTGGAAGCAGGGCGGCCAGTGGATTGGCCAGTTCGCGATCGACACGCCGCCCCCGGCGGAGCAGGACGGAACGCCTGCGGCAGAACAGGCGATGGAGCCGGAGATCCACGACGGCCCGCAGTGTGCGGGCGACCCGGCTGCGCCTGCGGCTACGCCGCGGCAGAAGGACACCACGATGGCGAGACAGAAGACGACGGAGGCGTGCCCTGTGGCAGGGTGCACGCGACCCAAAGGGCACACGGGCCGGCACAACAACCAGGGCGGCGCCAAGCGGGCCAGGCCCAAGGCGGCCGGCAGGCGGATCGAGGCCAGAACGATCGCCGTGGCGGTCCCGCCGGCGGCCGATGCGGTGCTGATCTCGACGGCGGCCAAGCTGACCGAGCTGTGTCAGGCGATGGGAATCACGGTCCACACGCTGCCGGTGGCCGCGGGCGTGGCGTTCGCGTGCGAGCAGACCGGCCGGGTGGCGGTGCTGGCGGCCGACGGCGCGGTCCGGGCAGCCAGGCTGGAGGTGGAAGGGCAATGAAATCCACGATCGACGGCAACGAGGTGATCGGCGAACTGGGCGCGCGGAACGTGTGTCTGGCCTTCGCCCTGGGAAGGATCGCGGCGATCGCCGACGACCTGGAGAAGCTCAGCGGTCCGGCCCTGGAGTTCAGGGGCGAGGCCGGCGCGTTCTTCTGCCAGGGCAACCTGGCGCGGCTGGCAGACGGTTTCAAGCGGATCCAGGACATCGGCCTGCGGGCGGTCGGCGCCCGGGGCCTCCACGATGTGATGCGGGCGGCGGATGGAAGGGAGGCAGGAAATGCTGGCGTGGGTGTGGGAGACGATGGATCGGCTTCTGGTGAAGATGGAACGCCGACGGCGGCAGGTGCCCCCGGCGGAGGTCGACCCGCAGCTCCTGCAGGCGGCGCCGGCGGCGTTGACGGCCGAACAGGTCAGGGCCCTGGCGATCCGGTGCCTGCGGGCTGAGCGGCAGGTGGACCTGGCGCGGGCCATGATCCACTCCATCGTGCCGCTCCTGCAGACGCTCGGCCAGGACGGCTACGTCGAGGCCACCAGCCCCGCCGAGGCCCGGGACTGGCTGGTCACCTGCCAGCAGGTGGGGCTGATCCCCAGGAAGAACGGCGAGTTCCGGAAACTGAAGCTGACGGCCAGCGGCAGGGAGTGAACCTGTGAGAACACATCAGAAAGGCGAGGCGATGAGCGAACCGACGATGGCAGACACGACGACGGAGACGACGGGGCACAACCGGACAGTCTGGCAGGAGTGGGAGAAGCGGTGCCTGACGTACCACCTGCAGAAGGCCGCCACGGGCACCGAATGGCAGGAGGCGATCGACCGGGTGGCACAGACCACCGGCCGGACGTCGGCGGCGGTGGAGAGCATGATCAAGCGGCTGCAGCACGGCACGGCCGCCTACCCCGAGGGCGAGACCTGGCGGCTGCCGGATCCGGGGGCGATGAAGACGCGGACGCGGGGCGGCCCGTCCGCCCCCGTACTCAACGAGATCCGCGTCGCCGTCAGCCTGATCGCCGGTCGCATGCTGGCGATCGAACAGGCCGTGGCCGCCAACGGGCGGGGGATCGACGCCCTGGGCGTCGCGCTGATGAAGGACCTCGAATGCCGCCTGCTGCCGACCGCCGGCAGTTGCGACGAGGCCGAGGCGACGGAGCCGGCTGTGCTGACGTGGGAGGGCGACGGTGAGGGTGGGCTGCAGGCGATTTCGTGCCTGCATGATGATGGCTTGCCTTTCCGCTACCGGATCACCCCAGAGGTGCATCACGGGCGATTCTGCTTCACGCTGCGACGGTCGGACAATGAACTGGATGTCGGCCCGAAACCGCATCTGAGGCCCATGGCCTACACGACCGTCGAAGCGGCGAAGCAGGCGTGCGAGGCCAACGAACGACAGATACAGGACGACAACGCCGCGGCCCAGACGTCGGCGATGGCATCGACGACGGCCGAGGCCGAGGCGGCCCAGACGGCCGCCCAGGGCGACGGGCGGCAGAACTGACGGCCGAAGGGAGGCAGACGATTATGAGCCGGACGAACGAACGCA
>JAAYZK010000425.1 GCA_012514895.1 Planctomycetota bacterium
CCAAAGCCTGCTTCAACTCTGCTGCGCTAAGCCGTTTGCCTTCCATGACTTACTCTCCTTGATCTAAGGCTTGTAAGTCACTATAAATAAAGAGCTAACATCGCGCCAGAAAAAAGTCTCACACACCAGGAGGCGGGCGCATGAAGAAGCTCCTGGTGATCGGGGATTCGATCTCGATCGGATACACGCCGCACGTTCGGCGGCACTTGGCCGATGCTGAAAGGTGCACATGACCGACGACGGCTACGCCCGCCTGGGTGCCTGCGTGGCCGGCGCCGTCCGAAGCATGAGCGCATAAACACAGAGCCGCATAGGGACGGCTCTGTGCAGTCATCTCAGAGGCGCGTTGTCCGTCGACGTCCCGCTACCGGCGCCGCCGCAGCATCGCCAGGGCCCCGAGGGCCAGCAGGGAGAGCGTCACCGGCTCGGGGATGCAGTTCGTGTCGATCACTATCTGATCGACCATCACGCTCCCGTCCAGCCGCACGATCTCCATGGCCGGATTCGGCTCCAGGCGGATCAGGAACGTCGAGTGGATCCACTCGTTCTCCAGCGGTGTCTCGTTGATGAGTTCGCCGGTGGCTCCCCACATCGTCTCGCGGACCGTCAGGAAGCCGCCGGGCACCTGGGGCCTCCAGGTGATCTGGACCTGGATGTCCTTGAACGGCAAAGGCTCCGGACGGTTGAACAGAACCGCCTCCAGGGCGCCCGACAGCGGCCAGACCCCCAGCCGACCTTCCCACTCGGGCCACCACTGCTGGCCGACGCCCGTCCAGATCGTCATCGAGGACGGCCCGTACGGGTTGTTCTCCAGATCGACGGCAGGGTTCACGTCCGACGTCGAGAACTCCCAGGCGGCCAGAGTGGACCCGTCCAGGCCGCGCCACTGAGGTGGATAGAGATCGTCCGCCAGCGCGGACCCGACGACGGCCAACGAACACAGCACCATGACGGCAACGTGGTGTTTCATCGTCCTGCTTCCTCCCCTGCCATTGCGCCCCGAGCACGCAAAGAACCCGGTCGCTGTGACCTCATTCTTCAGCGAAACCGTGCACAGATGCACAAAGGAACCACCCCAGGCAGAACAGAATGGCTGAGCGTGATCGCTCCTGCCGATACGGATTCGAGCCGGCCCGCAGCCCCGCGGACCAGCCGAAGAACACCTGCAATCCTACCACCGAAAACGGGTCTGTCAAGCCCCGGGGGATGAAATGCCCCCGCTCACGGACCTGGGCATCACCGGCACCCGGGCCGGCAACCCCGGTCCCGCCGGGGCGATGTCGACGTCGACATCGCCATTGTCCCCGAGCCGGCCGCGCTGGGGCTGCTGGGCCTGGGGGAGGGCTGGGCAACTCCCTTCCGGCCGCTACGGCGCCGCGCCCAGGACGGCCAGGACGCCCAGGCCGTAGAAGGTGTACTCGACGTCGGCGCCGTCGTCGCCGGGCACGCCGCCGAACCCGCCTTCGCCGGCGCGGCAGGCGCGGGTGAAGCGTTCGGCCGCCGCCGTGTCGGCGGCGTCGGCGGCGCCGAGGTCGCTGAGGGTCAGCAGGGCGGTGAAGGTGCTCAGCAGATCGCCGGTCGGGGCGCCGCGCCCGGCGGGGAAGCCCCCGTCGCCGCGCTGGACATCCAGCAGGAAACGGGCGGCGCCGTCGTACAGGGCGGCATCGTCCAGCCCGCCGGCGGCGGCGAGGGCGACGGCCGCGGCGGTGGGGTTGACGCTCGAACGGGGCATGCGGTCCGCGTCGGCGAACCCCCCGTCGTCGCGCCGGCGGCGGCGGACGAAGGCGGCGATGCCGCCGGCGTCCGGCGGCGAGGCGCCGAGCAGGTCGTAGCCGACGGCCACCAGGAAGGTGGCGTACGTGCTGGAGGCCCCGCCCGGCGCGCGGGCGTAGCCCCCGTCGTCGCACCGCAGGGCCTCGAAGGCTGCCGCGTGCGCCTCGGCGGGCGGCGGGGGGGCGCCGGCGCCGCTGAGCAGGCGCACGGTGAACAGGGCGGAGACCCGGTCGGCCAGGGAGGTCCGCCCCGTCGTCGCCGCCGCCGGCAGGAGGGGCGCCCGCAGGTCGTCCAGGTCGTCGCCGAGCATCGCCAGGGCCCGCAGGGCGAAGGCGGTGTAGTAGAGGTCCGCCCCGCCGGCGCGCCCGCGGAAGCCCGCGCCGGCCCACGCCCCGCGGACGAAACGCACGAACGGCTCGCGCTGCCGGGGCGGCCACGCCGACGCGGCGCGGCCCAGGCGCTCGTTGAGATCCAGCAGGTATGCGGTCATCGCCGTCCACTATACAGCAGCGCCGCCGCCTCGATGCTGTTCAAAACCCGGCGCGATGCGTACGATACCCCCTTCGTTGCGCCCGCCTGCCGGGCAGATCGGACACCCAGATGAGTAACGCCGGTCCCCAACTGAACGACCCCCGCCGCTTCTGGGGCCTCGGCGAGGTCCTCTACCTGGCCGCCCCCACGAGCCTGGCGATGGTCAACGTGACGTTGATGCAGTTCATCGACGGCCTGATGGTCGCGCGGATCCAGCCCAACGGCCCGGAGGCCCTCAGCGCCCAGTTCGCCGCGGGGATGTTCAGCTTCGTCCCGTCGACGCTGATGCTGGGCACGTTGGCGGTGATCAACACGTTCGTCGCCCAGAACTTCGGCGCCCGGCGGCTGGACCGCTGCGGGCAGTACGCCTGGCAGGGGCTGTACATGGGCTGGGCGTGGTGGCTGCTGCTGCTGGGGCTGATCCCCCTGGCGCCGGCGCTGTTCGGCCTGGTGGGCCACGCCCCGGCGGTCCAGGCGATGGAGGTGATGTACTTCCGCTACATCATCGCCGCCGAAGGGATCATGCTGGCCAGCCGCGTCATCGAACGGTTCTTCTACGGCGTGCACCGGCCGGCGGTCGTGTACGTCTCCAGCCTGGTCGCCAACGTCGTCAACATCCTGGGCGACTGGGTCCTGATCTTCGGCAAGTGGGGCTTTCCGGCGATGGGCCTGCACGGGGCCGCGATCGCCACGGTCGCCGGCATGGCGGCGGGGCTGGCGATCCTGGCGGCGGCGTTCCTCTCGCCGGCGATCGCGCGGCAGTTCGGCACGCGTCGGCAGTGGCGGCTGCACGGGGGGCAGATCCGCGAGATCTGGCGGGTCGGCTGGCCGGCGGGGATGCAGTTCTTCCTGGACATGCTGGGCTGGGGCCTGTGCATCACGGTCCTGGTCGGGAGCATCGACACCGTCGGGGGCGAGCCCCTCTCTGACGCCGGCACGGTGCACCTGACGGCCACCAGCGTGGTGATGCGTTACATGCGGCTGTCGTTCATGCCGGCGGTGGGCATCGGCCTCGCCACGACGGCCCTGGTGGGCAAGTACATCGGCGCCGGCCGGATGCACCTGGTGAAGCGGCGGGTCGGCGCCGCCGTCGTGCTGGGCGTGGCCTACATGGGGCTGTGCGGGCTGGCGTTCTGGCTGCTGCGCTACCCGATGGTCCGATGGTTCGTGTCGCTCGACCCGTTGAAGGGGGCCCAGGCCGCCGCCCAACTGGAGATGATCGTCGGCGTCGGCGCCAAGGTGATGATCTGCGCCGCCGTCTTCCAGGTCTTCGACGGCGTCGGCATCGTCTACATCGGCGCCCTGCGCGGCGCGGGCGACACGCTGTGGCCGATGGTGGTATCCGGCGTGCTGGCGGGAGTCATCGTCCTGGGCGGGGGCACGTTCATGCTGGCGGTGCTGCCCGGCCTGGAGAGCGTCGGTGTCTGGATCGCCGGCAGCGCGTTCGTCATCAGCCTGGGCGTCGCCATGTGCCTGCGCTTTCAGAGCGGGCGCTGGCAGCGGATCAACCTGCTGGAGGGCCGCGAGGCGCCGGCCGCGACGAACCAACGTTGACAGCCCTCCGTGCCGATCTATAATGCCGGGATGCGGACGAGGTCCGTCCGGACAGGAGTACCCAGGTGCAGACGCTTGCCGATACGCGTCGTGACGCGGCCCGCTGCGGCGGGAAGGCGGCCGGCTGCGCCCAAGGCATCATTGCGCCCGCCGGCGGCGAAGGATTGCCCTAGGCAGTGTCTGAGAATCCAGGTGGCGGGCGTCGAGCGGGTCTTCGGTGCCCTGGCGTCGTCCGGCTCCATCGGCAACCGACGAGGTTGCCTGCTTCGCCGTCCTGGCCAGGGCGCCGAATCCCTC
>JAAYZK010000426.1 GCA_012514895.1 Planctomycetota bacterium
ATCGTCGCCATGACCGCCGACGCCACCGCCGACCAGCGCGGCCGCTGCCTGGCCGCCGGGATGGACGCTCACCTGTCCAAGCCCATCGACGCCCACCGCCTCGACGGCCTCCTGCAGACCCTCGCCGCGGCCGCGCCCGCAATGCCGATAAGTTCATGACATAAGTTCATGATAAACCTTGACATGCTCACCGCGATCGGCGACCCTGTCCCCAGCGACTGTTGGGGCCGCATCGTCAAGGATGTCACGACAGGGATGACCATGGCCGTACGCGTCTGTGCACGGATTGGATGTCTGACGCTCCTGCTGGCCGCCTCGCCGCTCCGCGCGGCCGGCGAGGCGCCGCCGCGGCGTGTCGACATCACGATCGGACCCGACACGACGGTCATCGACGGCCCCGTGCGACCCGACGGGACGATCGATTATGCCGCCGCCCTGCGGGCCCGCGTCACCGAGGGCGTCACGCCCGAGAACAACGCCGCGACGCTCCTGCTGAAGGCGCTCGGCGCCGCGTTCGTCCCCGAAGAGAAGGTCGACGAGGCGCTGCGGCTGACGGGTCTGGCGGCGATGTCCGATGAGGGCGCCGTCTTCCAGCCCTTCGGCGAGTATGTCGCAGAACACACCGATCTGTCCGAGGATCGGCAGGCCAGGGATCAGATGGACCAGGCCCTGGCAGGCCCCTGGACGGCCGCGGACCTGCCGCTTGTGGCCGGCTGGCTGGCCGCGAACGAAAAGCCACTCGAACTGGTCGTGGAGGCTTCGAAGCGGCCGCGGTACTTCTTCCTGTTCTTCCCCTCGGGTGACCGCGTCCTCATGGAGACGCTGCTGGGTGGGATGGGCGTCCTGAGAGATGCCGCCAAGGCGCTGGCTTGCAGGGCGATGCTGAGGCTGCAGGAAGGCGATATCGACGGCGCCGGGGCCGATCTGATGGCCCTGCATCGCCTGGGGCGGGTGATGGCCGCCCGCAGCGCGGTGGGGATCGAATACCTGATGGGGATGGCGATCGACTGCATTGCGCTCCTGGGCGACCAGCACATGGCGACCTCCGGGCGCCTCACGCCGGCTCAGGCCCGGCGGCATCTCCAGGCGCTTGGCGGGCTCGCCGCCTTTCCTGACGCTCGCGAATGGATCGGCGTGGGTGAACGCTTCTGCGCGCTGTCCACGGTCATGGCCATGACGGATCCCGTTCTGTTCCCACGCGCTTCGGCCATGTCGGACATGGGATTCGGCGACGTGCCACAGAGACTACATCGCATCCTGCTGACCACCGGCGTCGACTGGGACCTTGTCCTGCGGGAGGTGAATCGGCAGCATGACCGCACGTTGGCCATCGTGGCGATGGACGATCCGGCGGCGCGAGAGGAAGCGGCAAAGAAACAAGAGGAGGACCTCTATCGCCGCTGTCATCACGGCTTCAAGGAGGTCCTGCCCGCGTTCCTTCAACAGGCTGCTGAAAGCCGGGCCGACCGCACCGCCCTGCGGCGCCAGGCGACGGAGATCATGACCGCTTTTGCGTTGGTCGAAGTCGGCGCTCTGGGGCGCGTCCGCAACCTCCAGGACGAAGCGGCTGTCATGTACCAGTTGACCCTCCTGGCCCTGCACCTGGAGATCGGCCGCGCCGAGCACGGGCGATATCCGCAGCGGCTCGAGTCGCTGGTGGGGCGGTACGTCGAGTCGCTGCCGCTCGATCCGTTCAGCGGCAAGGGGCTGGTCTACCGTCGCGAGGGCGAGGGATACGTGGTATACAGTATCGGCCCGAATCTGCGCGATGACGGTGGGCGTAGAAGGGACGAAGGCGAGGACTGCGACGATGTCGTCGTGCGGGCCGTTGTCCCGACAAGAACAGAGTGACGTCATGCGGACACGATGGATCATCCTGGCCGGCCTGGCCCTGGCGGGCGTGCTGGGCGGCTGCGGCGGCAAGCCGTACGTGACGGGCGAGCGGCTCGACCGGGGGCTGGTGCTGGTGTTCACGGGGATCGAGGGCCGCAGCCCGCTGAACACGGCGATCTGCGACGTGCTGGCCGCCGGGGACAACCGGGTCAACCAGGTCCTGCTGGAGCGGCTGCTGAAGCGCCGGGGGCACCGCGTGACCCTCGCCGCCGACGGCGGAGCGGCCCTGGACGCCTGGCGGGCCGGCGGGATCGACGTCGTCCTGGCCGACCTCCACATGCCCGCCCTGGACGGCCCAGCCCTCGCCGCCGCCATCCGCCGCGCCGAGGGCCTCACCGGCCGCCGCACGCCCATCGTCGCCATGACCGCCGACGCCACCGCCGACCAGCGCGGCCGCTGCCTGGCCGCCGGGATGGACGCTCACC
>JAAYZK010000427.1 GCA_012514895.1 Planctomycetota bacterium
ACGCCCGCGCCACGTCGTCGACGTGCACGATCGGCCTCCAGGCCGACCCGTCGCTCTTGAGCATGATCTTGCCCGTCGTGACCGCCCAGGCCACCAGGTTGTTGAGCACCAGGTCGAACCGGATCCGCGGCGTCACCCCGTAGACGGTCGCGTTGCGGAGGAACGTCGGCGAGAAGGCGCTGGTCGCCATCTGCGAGATGGCCTGCTCGGTGAGCACCTTCGACTCGCCGTACGGGGTCACGGGTCGGAAGGGCGAGGTCTCGTAAAGCCACTCGGTCCCGCCGGCGCCGTAGTTGGAGCAGCTCGACGAGAAGATGAACCGGCGCACCCCCGCCTTGCGGGCCTTGGCCGCCAGGTCGACGGACGCGCGGTAGTTGATCGCGTAGGTCAGCTCCGGGTCGAGGAAGCCCAGCGGGTCGTTGGACAGCCCCGCCAGGTGGCAGATCGCGTCGACTCCGACCAGGTCGTCGACCGTCACGTCGCGGACATCCTTGCGGATCGTCGGCACCGGCTCGGGATCGCTGCCGAACGTGCAGCGCCTGTAGAGATCGCTGTCCAGGCCGATCACGTCCATGCCTTCGCGCCTGAGCCGTTCGCACAGGGCCGTGCCGATGTAGCCCAGATTGCCCGTCACCATCACAAGCATCACATCCCCCTTTCAGTCCATGCTGTCCGATGAGCTCTGCCACGTCTTCCACGGCGGCCTGCCCGAATCCCACAGCGCTTCCAGCAGGATCTTGTCGCGCAGAGTATCCATGCACTGCCAGAACGACTCGTGGCGGTAGGCCATGAATTGCCCGTCGCGGGCCAAGTTCTCCAGCGGGGCGCGCTCGAAGGGGGTGTCGTCCCCATCGATGTAGTCGATGATCCCCGGCTCGGCCACGAAGAACCCCCCGTTGATCCACCCTTCGGCCGCCTGAGGCTTCTCGGAGAACTCCGTGACACGGTCGCCGTCGAACTGCATGTGCCCGAAGCGCGCCGGCGGCCGGACGGCGGTCACCGTCAGCAGCCTGCCGTGGGAGCGGTGGAACGCCAGCAGGGCGTCCAGATCGACGTCCGAGACGCCGTCGCCCCAGGTCAGCATGAACGTCTCGTTGCCCAGGTAGGGCACCAGGCGCCTGATCCGCCCGCCGGTCATCGTGTTGACGCCTGTCTCCACGAGGTGGACTGTCCACTCCGGCCGGTGGTTGCCGTGGTGGGTCACGGTGCCGCTGCGGAAGTCGATCGTCAGGCTGCTGTGCAGGCTGACGTAGTCGGCCATGTACTTCTTGATGAACTCGCCTTTGTAACCCAGCGCGATGATGAACTCCCTGTGGTTGTAGCTCGCATAGTGCTGCATGATATGCCACAGGATCGGGCGGCCGCCGATCTCAACCATGGGCTTGGGCCTTACCGAGGTCTCTTCGGCGAGCCGCGTTCCGACCCCTCCGGCGAGTATCACGACTTTCATCGTACCCCCCTTGTGTCTCAGTCCTGCCAGACCGGCACGGGCCCGGTTGCCGCCGCTCCCGCAGCCGTCGCCACATCAGCCGTGCGGCCATGACGACGTCCCGTGCAAGCCGTCGCCGGTCGGAGATCAGTTCCCGCCCGACGGCGCCGTAGCAGCGGAGGCGTTGGAACACGCTGAGCGGCGCCCGGTGCACCGACCGGGCGTACTCCAGGTCGATCCGCCAGTTGGGCAGCAGGATCCGCCCGGCCTTGGACGGATCGAACCACTCGGCGTACATGTACTTGTTGTGCATCCGCCCGGCCGACTGGGCCGGGTGGCGCCGCGAATGGAACAGGTACTCGGGAATCTCGAAGAACCGGCCCCACAGGACCAGCCGTGCCAGCAGGACCCCATCGGCGTGGGCGTAGGCCCCCAGCAGCGGCGTGGTCAGCAGCAGGGGCAGGCGGATCAGCCCGAAGATCGCGTAGCACATGACATCTTCCATGGCGGCGTAGAACCGCCCGGCCGGCTGGGCCCCGTCGGTGTTCACGCGCACGTCATAGTCGCCGATCACGTTGCCGCCGCCGTCGATCATGCGGACGCGGCTGTAGCACAGCACGACGTCGGACCGCCCGTCGAGGACATCCACGCAGCGCTGCAGGTAGGTCGGCGCGAGCGTGTCGTCGTGGGCGGCCCACTTGAAGTACTCGCCGGCGGCCATGGCAGGCAGGTGGTTGAAGTTCCACGCCGCCCCCTGGTTCGTCTCGATGCGGTGGAAACGGATCCGCTCGTCCGCTTCGGCGTACCGGCGGCAGATCGCGGCAGTGTTGTCGGTCGATCCGTTGTCAGAGATGATCAGTTCGAAGTCCCGGTACGTCTGGGCCAGGATCGACTCGATCGCCTCGGCGACGTAGGCTTCCCCATTGTAGACCGGCATTCCGATACTCACGCGCGGACCCATCAGCGTCCCCCTTCGCTGTTGTTCTCGGTTCTCCGGCCGGAAGGCTTGACTAGCAAGTCAGCGGCAAGCGCGCCCTGGATGGATCGCCACATCAGCGCGTGCGTTCGGGGCCAGGTGTAGGCGCGCTGCACGAGGGCGCGCCCCCGCCGGCCCATCCGCTCGCAGATGCCCGGGTCGGCCAGCAGACGGTCCAGCCGGTCGGTCAGCGCATCGACGTCGCCGGCCGGGACGGTGTAGCCCGTCCGCTCGTCCAGGACGAAGTCAGGCGTTGCCCCCAGCCGCCAGGCGACCACCGGCAGGGCCGCCTGCATCGCTTCGAGGTAGGCGATCCCGAAGGGCTCGCGGTAGCTGGGCATGCAGAACACCGCCGCTTCGGCCAGGTGGCGGCCTACCTGCTCGGACGGCACGGGCCCCAGCACCCGCACCGCCTCGCCCCACCCTTTCAGATGAGGTCGCGAGCCGAGGATCGTCAGCGACGCATCCGGGTGACGCCCGCGCAGGCGCCCCAGCGCCTCCAGCAGGGCCGGGCCGCCCTTGCGCTTCCAGTCGAGGCCGACGAAGATGATCCGCTTGGACTGATAGCGCCCCGGCGCCGGCGCTGGAGGGGGCGCGGCGTTGCACCCGGCCCCGACGCAGCGTACGAGCCGCCCGGACAGCCCGTAGTGCTCGCGCAGGGACCGCACGACGTGGCGGCCCATGGTGAACACCATCCGCGCCCGGTGGATGCAGGTCCGTTCGATCTCCGTGACCGCCTGCCACTGCCGCAGATGCGATCCGCCGCCCGGGTAGTAACGGTTGGCCTGGATGGTGTGATCGGTGTAGATGAACTGCGGCGGCCCGCCCTGGATGACGGGCATGAGCGTGCCGAACGCCAGGGTGAAGTCGGCGCCCTCCAGCACACCGCTGTCGGCCAGCACCCGGGCGAGCAGGTCGTGGTATCCCGGGCGGCGCAGCGCGCCGTGGTCGCCCCCCAGGGCGCGCCACAGGCCCCGGCGGATCAGCCCCCGGCGGGTGAGGGGGCCGACGTCGCATACATCGACAGTCATGTCGGGGCACCCGCGGCGCCAGGCGTCGGTCAAGGCCTGGTTGGTCCCGGAGTTCCAGCCGCGACATAACAGCACCATGCGCATGGCGTTCCCCCTACGAGGCCTCCGGCGGTTCGACGTGGAGGCGGGTGATCAGCGACGTCATCCCGCCGGTGCGCCGGCGGGCGGTGATCGTCGCCGCCGGCGATTTCTGGTGATAGCCGCGGCTGACCCACCCGGCGATCGGGTCTTCGCCGGCACGTGCCACCTCCACCTTCATGGCCGGGTCGAGGCTGAGGGTGACCTTGCCGGCTCCGGGCAGAAGGATCTCGAAGCGGTTGTCGCCGGCGTCCAGGATCTCGGCGCCCTCGGCAACGTGGAACCGCAAGGCGGCGTCGTGGAATCGCCTGGCGATGACGTCGTCGCGGAGGGTCACGGTGCGGTGCTCGGGGTCGAGCGTGACTGACCGGCGATGGACGACGGGGTCGCGCAGGCGGGTGTAGCCGTCGTGTTCGCCGACGACGCGTCCCTCGTCGGGCGACCAGAGCGTGCACCACGCGCCGGCCTGCCGCGTCCACAGGAAGGGCCCGCCGGAGACGGACTGGTCGCGCCCGTCGATCTCGACGGTGTTGTGCGCGCGCGTGGATCGGAAGTACTCCCGCCAGGCGGGCCAGGTGAAGTAGTCGTACGTGCCGGGGTCGACCAGCACGTCGCGTCCAAACGCCCGCAGCGTCACGCCCAGCGCGTCGGCGTGTCCGTGGGCGGCCAGGGGGCCCAGGCCGTGGCTGCCGCAGTCGAAGCCGACGCTGATGCGATCGTCCCCGTCCCGCCGGCCGCACTGGAGCAGGTACAGCCCCGTGCGGGGGAAGGCCTGGTGTGTCAGCACCTTGTCGGGAATGGCGATCTGCGAGAGGGTCCTGGCCGCCTCCGTCGCGCCCAGCAGCCAGGCGGACGGCTCGAGCCAGTCGAGGGCATTGACGCCGAAACCGTCGGGGCGACCCAGCAGCGCCGCCAGCACCGTCAGCCAGGGTTCGGGCCGGCGCGGCCCGTCGCCGAGGTCCAGGACGTATCCGTCGTCGCAGTCGCCCATCATCGGCACCGGTCCGCCCTCGCACAGGGCGCCGAGGAACTCGCCCATCCGTTCCAGGACCGCCCACCACGCATCCGGGAAGTCCGCCCCGGTGCGCCGGGCGGCGATCCCGGCCGCCAGGAGCAACTGGAGCACGAACAGCTCGTAGCCGACGGCCTGCTCGGCCGACCCGCCGTCGGGGAGGATCTGCCGGTGCACCTGCTCGCAGAGGATCTCGCGGCAGACGGCGGCGGTCTCGGCCGAGCGGCTCAGGGCGGGGAAGTAGCACGCCGCCACGAAAGCCCCGGCGGCCTCGCCGATGAGGTGGTTGTTGGCCGAGGAGCCGACGGAGAACTTGCGGGAGATTTCCCACAGGTGCAGGTCGACCGCGTGCAGCGCCCGCCGCCAGGTCACCGGGGTGATCACGTCGGCCGGGGCGATCAGGTCCAGCGCCCAGACCCAGTTGATCAGGCGCACGGCCAGCTCCAGGGGGCTTCGCCAGGGCATGCCGTACCCGAAGGGGCACTGATCGAGCCAACTGTCCAACTGGTCGACGACGGCCCGGGCATAGCGTTCGTCGCCCGTCGCCCGATAGGCACGGCCGAGCACGACCCAGTGGTGGTGGCGGTTGGGTTCCCAGACGTACTTGCAGTCGCCGGTGACGCGGACGTCGCGGTAGTCGATGGCCGGCGCGTACCGTCGAGGGGCCGCCCGCCCCGAACCGTGGTCGCGGTGCCAGTCGACCGGCGTGCCGAGCGGCTGCTCATGGAGGTCGAAGAAACTCAATCGCCCCCGCAGGATCGGCTCGGCATGGAGCCTCAGCCGCTGCATCCACCGCTGGGGCGGTCCGCTGCGCGCCGCCCACGCGCCCACCGGCACCGGCGTGACCGCGAAGCCCGCCTGCTCGGCCGGCACATCCGCGCGGCACAGCATCACCGCCGGGCACGGCGCGCCGCGACGGCGGACGCGTCGGCGGCCGACGCGGTCCCGCAGCGATGCGCGGGCGCGATCGCCGAGTTCACCGGGGGTCATGGCCCCCAGGCGCCTGATGTACCAGTTCAGCCGCTGCATGCCTGCTCCCATGGCCGCGACAGGTCGGCGGCCCGTTCGATCCGCTGATCCACGTAGATGGCCTTGCCTCGTCCGCTGGGGGCGATGGCGTCGACAACCTGGACGGTCAGGGCGATCCTGTTCCTCAGTTTCATGTCGAGCATCCGGCCGATCCGTTCGATGTCGCCGGCGGCGAACCCGGCCGCGGGCACCACGCTGAGCACGGCCCTCCCGGGCGTCGACTGGGTGAACTGGAACTGGCGCACCTGGCGGAAGGTGTCGTCGTGCATGTTCAGCGCCACCCAGGGGATCTCGTCGCCGTCGGAGGTGATCAGCGACTCCTGGAGGCGATGGCCGCGGATGTCGGCCAGGATCGGGTGCTCGCGGCCGCACAGGCGGCACCGCTGGCCGAGATACGTGGCCTCGTCGCCGGTGCGGTAGCGGATGAAGGGCACGACGGTGTTGATGAACCCCGTCCCCACGATCTGCCCGCGCCGACCGCATTCGGTGATGGGGTTGCCCGCCTCGTCGATCAATTCGAGGTAGCCGTACGTGGGCCAGACGTGGTAGCCCTCGCCGCCGGGGCATTCGACAGCCAGCACGAGTTTCTCCGTTTGCCCGTAGCAGCACAGGCACGTGCGGCCGAAGACGTCTTCCATCATCTGTCGCTGGACGGGATAGACGTTCTCCGATTCGAGGATCACCCCCGACAGTCCCAGCGGCGCGCGCCGTCCGGTCCGGTGCAGGTGGCGCGCCAGGGCCGCGGCGGTCGAAGGGTAGGCGTGGAGGTAGAACCGCCCGAGGCGGTTCATGTGGTCCAGGTAGGCTTGGAGATCCGCGTCCGTCAGGTCGAAGCTGCCGTAAACGTGCCTTCTCAGCATCGGATCATAGCCATAGCGCATGATCCCGCGCCATGCGGGCACCACCTCGCCGCGCAGCACGGCCAGGGGGGTTCCCAGCGTCCACCCGATCCGCTCCCAGCTTGCCAGCAGGTAGGCGAATTCGACGGCGGAGCGGTCGGCGCCGATGTAGAACTCCAGCGGAACGCCGCCCGTGCCGGCCGTGGCGATGCGATCGACCCACGGGCGCATCGGGGGGGTCGTGCACATCGCCGGCAGGTTGGCGCGAACCGTCTCCTTGTCGATCATGGGCACCGCGGCCAGGTCCTCCGGACAGCTCAACGCCTCCGGGCGGAACCCCGCCTCGCGGAACAGCCGGCGGTAGAAGACCGACCGCTCCGCAGCCAGCGTGCAGATCCGTCGCAGTTGCGCCGTCTGGTACATCCGCGTGCGGGCCCGCGGCCACCACTGGGCGTCGCGCACGAACTGCAGGTGGTTGCGGAACCGCCGTCCCAGCAGCCACGCCGGCGGGACCCGCCCCAGCAGCGGCGCCAACCCGCGCTTCAGCCACCGCGGGGCGCTTTCCCACGCGTTCTTTCGAGACCATGCACACCCCATCGACTCTCCCCCTCCGTCGGCGGCCCCTCGGTCACACCGCCGTCAACTGCGCGAGTACGCCGTTCCACAGGCCGATCGTCTGGTTCATCTCGTAGCGGCGGGCCGATTGGCGTGCGGCCGTCGCGAAAGCATCGAGCTTGGCACGATCGGTGAGCAGTTCGACGATCCGATCGGCCACGAGGTCAGGGCGCCGGCGCGGGACGAGGTAGCCGTTGACTCCGTCGCTGACCAGATCGGCCAGGTCCCCCACGTTCGAGACGATCGGCGTCAGCCCGGCCGTCATCGCTTCCATCAGCGCCAGCGACAGGCCCTCGCTGTCGCTGGTGAGTACGAACAGGCGGCTCTTGGCCAGCCACGAAGCGACATCCTGCTGATGGCCGACGAACCGCACGCACCCCCCCAGCCCCAGGCGCCGGCACGCACGCTGGAGATCCTTCTGCAGGGGCCCTGCGCCCAGGATCACCGCGGAGAGGTCGCCCACCCGCGCCCGGGCCGAGCACAGGGCATCGAGCCACAGGTCGATCCGCTTGATGGGCACCAGGCGCGCGGTGAGGATCACGTCGATGTCCCGGACCTCCCCGTTCATCTGGAACCGGGCCGGATCGATCCCTCCGGAGATGACCTGCACGTCCCCGCGGACGTCGTGCTCGCGGAAGAATGCCGCGGCGCGCGAGCCCATGGTGACGACCAGATCGCACGCGCGGACCGCCTCGATCAGGCGGTGCTCGACGACGGGATCGGGCGTTTCCATCATCGCGAAGTAGTTGCACTCGCCCCACACGCCCCCGTCGAGCACCTCGACGGGTCCGCCGACGCAGAAGTACATCGACCGGGCCCCGATCCACCGGGCCGCGAGGATGGCCACCAGGCCGTTGATCAGCAGGTGGAAACCGCCCACCACCTCCGGCCGATGCCGCCTGGCGTGGCGGATGAACGTCACCAGCCGTGCCGGCGTCGAGCCGATCAGGCGCGTCATCCATCGTGGCGGATAGACGCCCGTCACCTTGGGCAGCTCGGGCACCGGCCGCGTCGAGACCATCCAGACCCCCTCGCAGGCGTCGCTGGCGGCCAGCGGGCCGATGTGAGCGCAGATCCAGTTGTCCGAGTCGAAGCGGCCGGTCAGCAGGATCCGCACCGGCCTGGTCAGCCTCCTGCGCCGCTTGCGTCCGGCCCGACGGAGCAGGGCGGCGTACACCGCGGTGCCGCACCGGACCGCCACGTGGGCGAAAGCCGCCCGCATCCGCCGCAGCGGGTTCCTCGATCG
This sequence comes from Planctomycetota bacterium, assembly GCA_012514895.1. Taxonomy (GTDB): domain Bacteria; phylum Planctomycetota; class Phycisphaerae; order SM23-33; family FEN-1343; genus JAAYZK01. The sequence continues at coordinate 8,256 of JAAYZK010000427.1, forward strand.
CCGTCGCGTCTGGGCGGGGTCGTGTTGGTCTACCACGTTGGAAACTCCAGTCGTTTCCAGGGAATCGACAGGCTCGGCCGTCCGGTATGATCGGGCGGACAGCGCAGCACGTCGTCGATCCGTCTGTCGTTGACGTACAGTTCGGCGGTGTCGGCTTCGGCTGGGGGAACGTAGACGGTCAGCCCGGCCGGCGGGACGGTTCCGGCGCGGCCGTCTCCCAGGCGAACGTCGACCCGCAGCACCCATCCGGAGAGCCGGGCGGTGACCTGCACGGAGCGGCGCATCGCCAGGTATCCCAGCACCCGCCGCGTCGTGGCCACCAGCACGTCGCCGGCGTCCCGGGCCGCCCGCAGGAGCCTCAGGGCGTCGGCCGAGGCCGCCGGCAGGGGCTCGGCGGGCGAAAGTCCCTTGCCCAGGTGGGTGTAGAGCAGGCAGACGCCCTCGCGGTCGATCAGTCGCCGGAGCATGCCGTACGTGAGAACCTCCCCGAGGCGCCTGCCCGTTTCGCCGCAGCTCACGCCGCCGGCGTGGGGGTTGCTGCGCATGAATTCCATCACCGCCGTGCCGTCCCGCAGGCGGGCCGGGCGCATCACACGGTTGGGGCCGTGCATGGCGTACTTGTGGTGGCCGAGCTTCCCGATCACATGCTTGACGGCCTCGCGTGCGACGGTGGCGGTCGAAGCGACCGGGTAGCGCGGGCTCCACACCCCGCCCAGGCGCGGGGGCGTGTCCTGGCCGATGACGCTCGTGACGCGCCCCCGCCAGACGTAGCGGATGCCGTACTGCCACGAGAGGTCGGCGTGGTAAGCCTCGTGGCCCATCTCGTCGCCGTGGCCGGCCATGATGTCGGCGCCGAAGTTGGTCGGCGCCGTGGCGTGGTCGACCCAGACCGCCAGCATGCAGTCGTGGCGGCTCAGTTCATCCAGGGCCGCGCCGGCCTCGGTGCGGGTCCGGGCCCAGTCGCCGAACGAGTGGAGCGTGTCGATGTGCCCGCTGCGGATCAGCGCGCGGACCATCGCGCGGCCGGTGGAATCGGTGTTCCAGTAGGCGAACTGGTCGGGAGGCATGCTGAAGTAGATCGAGTTGCCCACTTCCAGGGCGACGCCGTCGCCCATGGGCGTCGGCGCGGTCGTATTGCAGAACCGCATGATCCGCTCGTAGCAGAACCGGTCGGGCGTCCGATCGAGGTCGCTGCAGATCGCCAGCATCGCCCTGTACGGGTAGGGATAGGGCCGGATCTCGACGTCAGACACCTGCATGGACCACCCCCTGGCCAACCGCCAGCCGGTAAACCTCCATCGTCCGCTGCGCGACGACCGCGGGATGGAAGCGTTCCAGGGCGATGCGCCGTCCCCGCGCGCCCATCGCCTCGCGCCGGTCGGGTCGCGTCACGAGCAGTTCCAGTCGCCGGGCGATGTCCCTCACGTCGGTCGGGTCGACCAGGTAGCCCGACTCGCCCTCGCGGACCATGTACGGCATGCCGCACCGGTTGGACGCCACCACCGGCACGCCGGCGGCCATGGCCTCGGCGATGCCCATCGGGGCGTTCTCCTCCAGACTGGTCAGGGCGTAGATGGACGCGGCGGCCAGCTCGCGGCGGATGTGCTCGGCGGGGATCGTCCCCAGCAGATCGACGCGCCGGGCGAGGCGCGGGTCGGCCAGGCGGTGGGTGACCCTGCGGAAGTAGTCCTCCCATCGCGACGAGCCGGCCAGGCGCAGCCGCACGTCATGCCCGCGCTCCACCAGCAGGGCGAACGCCTCGATGAGCGCCAGGGTGTTCTTGCGGGGGCTGATCACCGCCGTCGAAAGAATCGTGACGGGCTGTTCCCGGCGGGGGATGTCGAAGTAGGCCTCGCCCACGGGGTTGTCGATATCGTGGATGCGCGCCAGGGTCAGGCCGGTCAGCCGCCGCCGGACGTAGGGGCTGATGGCGATGATGTGCGGCTGGTCGGCCCAGCCGGCGACCTCCACGCGCCGCCACAGGTGGGACCGCAGCCAGGCGGCGGGCGTGCCCGATACGGCGGTGTCGGCATGGATGAACCCGTGCACCGTGAAGACCCGCGGCACGGCCAGCCCCTTGACCATCAGCCCGTAGATGTCGTGGGCGTGCACGACGTCCGGCGCCAGCATCCGAAGGTAGTGCTTCAGGTGCCAGCGCCCCGCCCCTACGGCGCCGGTCAGCGTCCGCCAGCCGTGGCGGGGCAGCCGGTGCATGGTGACGGGGCCGTCGCTGAACACGGCCGGTTCGCGCCGGCCGGCGTCGGTGGTGACCACGTGAAGATCCACCCCCTCCAGGCGGGCCAGCGCGCCGACCAGGTTGACGCTGACCGCTTCCACGCCGCCGTCCGGCGAGGCCGGATCGGTCGGGTACGCCGTCGCGATGGCGATTCTCATCACCGTCCCCCCCTACCACCAGGAGCGCCCCAGCACCGCGGCGAAGACGTCGCGGAACAGGGGCATGACCGCCTGGGGCGTGTGTGTCTGCAGGTAATACCTCCGGGCGCGGTCCGAGAACCCCCGGTAGCTTGCCGAATCGGCCATCAGCGTCTTCAACGCGTCGATCAGTCCGCCGGTGTCCGCGGCCACGAACCCCAGTTCCTCCAGGGCGATCCGGCCGTCCGGATCGAACGTGCTCACCGCCGGCAACCCGTGGCTCCACGCCTCCAGGAACGTGTTGGGAAATCCCTCGAAGTCCGACGTATTGATCAGCACCGCGGAGCGCCGGTAGAACAGCGGCACCTGGTCGCGCGGCACGGCGCCGTGCAGGGTGATGTTGGGGATCGTATCGGCCCTGGCGCACACCTCCGCGGCGTACGCGCCGGACCCCACGGGTCCCACAAGGTCGAAGCGCAGTTCCGGACATGCCCGGGCGACGTCCAGCAGCCGGTCGGGCCGTTTCTGCAGACAGATCCGACCGATCCACAGGACACGGGGAACCTGCCCGTCGAGGCTGGGCGGGGCGTACTGCTCGTCCGTCGGCCCCGGGCAGGGCATGGGGATGACGGTGGAGGGGAGGCCGAAATCCTCCAGCAGCATGAGACGCTGGGTTTCGGTCTGGCTGATCACCGCCTCGGCATGTCGAAGCCCGTAGCGGTAGAGCACCCGCTCGCGGCCGCTGCGCATCATCGGCAGCCTGCGGTCGCAGTCGGGATCGTTGGCGATGGAGTAGACGAACTTCCGCCCATGGCGCCGGCACCACAGGGCCACCTGGCCGGTGACGTACTCGCCGCAGTTGTGGTAGTACAGGTCCGCGTCCGCCCGGCGAAGGGCCGCCGTCAGGCTCGTCCAGCGAGGATGGAGGAACCGCAGGCCCACAAGCCCTTCATCGCGCCCGCAGGTGCGGATGATCTCGATGCCCTCGGTGTCGGCGACGCCCTCCAGCGGGTCGTTCCAGGTGACGACGGCCACGCGGCAGCCCGAGGCGGCGAACCAGCGGGCCATCAGCGACACCTGTCGCTCCACGCCGCCGATGTGGCCGCCGGGCACGCCGAGCAGTTCACCCAGGGCGTCATGGGCGACGAAGCACAGCCTCGGCGGTGTGCCGCGCACCGCCAACCCGGTGTGCCCCCCCCCGGCGCCGCGGATCCTCCGGCGGATTGCGCGCAGCCACCTCAGTCCGACGGCCGTCTCGACCGGCTGCCCCTGCGCGACGGCCGTCGCGGCCGACACGCCGACCATGACCATGACGTACGTGGCGGTGATCGCCAGTCCCGACACCATCAGGCCGCCGTAGCCCATCTGAGGCACGACGGGCCAGACGACCCACCGCCACACCATCCAGACGGCCACGGCGGCGGCGATCGAGACGCCGATGGGATAGCAGTAATCGACCACGGCCATGCCCACCACGCGCGACACGTAGATCGGCTCGGCCACGGTGCGGATGCACGCCACCGCCACCAGCCCGCTGAAGGCCACGCCGACCGTGCCGAAGTGGATGGCCAACAGGATGGCCAGCGACAGGTTGGCGAGGGCTTCGACCACCATGATGACCGCGAAGACGCCATGCCGGTTCATCGCGTACAGCACCGAGTCGCCCGGCGTCTGGGCCAAGGCCAGCACGCAGGTGACCGTCAGCAGGATCAGCACCGTCGAGACGGTCTGCACTTCCTCCGGCGTGAACCGCGCCCCGACCCACAGCTCGAGGAAGCGGGGCCCCAGCACCAGCAGCGACAGGCCCACGGCGCAACTGAGCATCGTGGAGGCCCACAGCCCCTTGACCATCAGCGCCCGCAGGCGGCTCTTGTCGTCCAGGCCGTCCAGGCCGGCGAACCGCGGCGCGAGCACCCCCACCCCCGAGTGAATCAGGTTGGCGAAGTACCGCATCAGCAGGGCGGCGACGGCGTAGAGCGCCACGGCCTCCAGACTCACGAAGCGGGCAATGATGAGCGAGGCCGCCTGGATCTGAAGCGTGCCCGCCGCCGCGATCACCGTCATGGTCAGCCTGTACCCCAGCAGCTTCCACAGCCGTCCCCAGCGCACGCACCGGGGCCAGAGCTTCACGTAGGGCGTCAGGCGGCGGATCAGGGCCAGGTGAAGGACGAATCCCACGCTGTCGGCGCCCAGGTGGGACACCGCCACGCCCTGCAGCCCCCAGCCGGCACGAAGGGTCACCACCGTCAGGGCGGCGCGGAAGACCGTGATGCCGATCATGACGATGTTACGCGGGACGAACAGCTCGTGGGCCGCGATCGTCGCACGATGCACCTGGCCGATCAGGTTGACGGTCGCGGCCAGCCCCAGCAGCAGCATGACGCGCCGGAAGTCGCCGACCATGGCGGGCCTGACGCGGAAGAACTCCGCCAGCGGCCGCGAGGCGAAGACCGACACCATCAGGATCAGAACGCCGGCGCCCATGAACAGCATCATCGCCGTG
>JAAYZK010000055.1 GCA_012514895.1 Planctomycetota bacterium
GCGGGCGAGGTAGTTCCAATGAATCGGACTCTAGCGGCGTGCCTCTGGGCCGCCAGTGTGTGCCTGGCGCCAGCGGCGCGGGGCGGAATTCTATTCGAGCGATCGCTCGTCGTTGATCGCAGCGTCAACATCTTCACCACGTCGCAGTTCGATCTTGAGTTCGTCCTGGGCGACGCCTTCTTTACGCCCTCGAATCCCGTGAAGCTCTTCGACGGCGTGTCGCTGACGCCAGCCAATGTAGGTGACGTCTATACGGCGGATATTACGAACGTTCCCACCTTTCAGTCGGTCGCGAATCGACTGACCGACGGCGACGATCAGTTCATCCGGCTCGTGCTGGAAGAGTCGGCCAGCGGTCGCAAGGAACAGCGCGGATGGCGGGAGAGTGGATTCTTTTTGGGGTACGGGTCGACGGTGAGTCCTGATCTCGCGGGCGCCACGGTTGAAGGCGTGCAGCTGCGGATCGATCAGTTCACGCTAATGCCCAACAGCCCCGCGGCGCTGCTGCCGGTCGGCCCGCAGGTCGAAGTGCTGATGACCTTCACAGTGCTGGGAACCGCGGTGCCGGAGCCGTCGACGCTCGCCCTGGGGGCGGTCGGCTTGGCGATGCTGGCCCGCAGCGTCTACACTAGGCGGCGGTAGCAGCCGCTTCTCTTGCGTCGCTAAGCCGCGAGCGGCTGTGCCTGCATCTCCTGAAACAAGGCGACGAGCATGGCCTGGTTGTTTGAGCGCACGATCGAGTTGGCGGCGTGGGTGGCGTTTATCCTGGCCGGGATTTGCCTGGTGGACTCCGTGTACGTGTTCTACCAGTTCATCCGCGTGTGGATGAATGGCGAGACGGCGCCGGTGCTGGCGTTTCGTGCGGGGCAAGCGGCGGGGGGCTTCGTGCTGTTCTCGTTGGTGATGGGCCTGCTGGCGTGCATTGATCGGTATGTGTTTGATCAGCCGCAGGCGAAAGCGCGGTAAAACGCTTCCAACTATCTACGCGATACGCTCCTTCCGGTCCCCTCCCCTCGATGGGGAGGGATAGGGAGGGGTGATTGACGCGTGTACCAGCGTCTGCCCCCCTCCCCAGCCCTCCCCTCAAGGGGGAGGGAGCCGGAAAGTTCAATTTGCATGAAGATTGCTTGGATTGGCACGGGCGTGATGGGCGCCAGTATGTGCGGGCGGCTGATGGACGCCGGGCATACTGCGGTGGTGAACAATCGGACGCGGCGCAAGGCCGATGCACTCATCGAGCGCGGCGCCGTGTGGGCGGATTCACCCAAAGCCGCGGCGAAATACGCCGACGTCGTCTTCTTGATGGTCGGCCACCCGAGCGACGTCCGCGAGTGCGTCCTGGGAAACGACGGGGCGCTTGCCGGTTGTCGCGAGGGAACGATTCTCGTCGACATGACGACCAGCCAGCCGGCGCTGGCGGTGGAGATCGCTGAAATAGCGAATAAGCGCGGCGTCGTGTCGATCGACGCACCCGTTTCCGGCGGCGATGTAGGCGCCCGTGGCGGAACGCTATCGATCATGATCGGCGGCGATGCGACGGCAGTCGAACAACTTGAACCGTTCTGGAAGGCGATGGGCTCGAAGTGGGTCCGCCACGGCGGCCCAGGTGCCGGGCAGCATGCCAA
>JAAYZK010000428.1 GCA_012514895.1 Planctomycetota bacterium
CCGTTGGAGATCATGCCCACCAGCCCGTTCATCGTCAATCCCTTCATCGACCCCCTGGTCATTCCGGAGGCCCTGGAGCCGGGCTGGCGGCTTCCCGACGGAACGTTGGCCCCGGACGACCCGATGGCGTGGTCCGTCCGCGAGACCAATTACCCCGGCGCCATCGCCACCGGGGATCCCGACTACCCCTACATCAGCCTCCCCGGGCCGGGGGTCAACCAGCAGGACAGCATCGGCTACGTCGCGGCCATCCCCGGCCTGTTCGAGCAGAACGATGGCCAGCACCAGGTCTGGCCCAATGACGCCGGGCTGAACTCGGACCGACTCGTGGGCGAACTGGGCGGGCCGTATCCCGACCCCCTTCTCTATCACATCCGCCTCCAGGTGGCATCGCACGACTGGACGTCCTCGCCCGTCATCCCGATCCTGCCGGACGGCACGCCGGTGCCGGTCGACCAACTCCCGGCCGGCGTGTTTCTGGATGAGAACGGCATGGCCGTGCTGCCCTCAAGCACCATCTACGGCTTCAACGGGACCTTCCCCGGCCCGATGATCAACACCGAGTACGGCACGCCCGTCCTGGTGCGGTTCGAGAACGACCTGGACTACAACCCGCTGAATCTGGACCGCCAGGACTTCGGCGACCCGGCCTGGAAGTTCCTCACCCACCTGCACAACGCCCACACGGCCCCCGAGAGCGACGGGAACCCTTACTACATGCAGCAGAACGGCGGGGGCTACCTGCCCGGCCAGTGGTGCGACAACCTGTACCTGAACTACCCCGCCGGCGGCGACCCCAACGAGATCCAGTCGTTCTTCTGGTACCACGACCACACGCACCACCAGACCGGCTCGAACGTCTACAAGGGCATGGTGGGGATCTACCCGATCTACGACCCCACACTGGACCCCGGCGACGAGCGGGACGACGGACCGACCGGCGAAGCCCTGCACCTGCCGGGCATCAAGGAAGTCCACGAGGATGGATCCTTCGACGTCAAGTACGACATCCCCATGGTCTTCTACGACGTCGCCCTCGACGACGGGGTGACCATCCACGACGACGTGCACACCCTGCCGCAGAACGTCGAGACGCATCCGGAGTGGTGGGGCATGTCGTTCTACCAGCACTTCGCCGACACGGGCCTGGTGGGCGACATCTTCACCGTCAACGGCACGGCCTTCCCCGTCCTGGAGGTCGCCCAGCGGCAGTACCGCTTCCGCTTCCTGGACGCCTCGGTCTCCCGCGTCTACGAACTGGCGATGATGACCTCTGAGGATGGGCCGGTGGCCATGCCGGGCACGCAGGGGCAGTGGCAGATCCCCGACGGCCAATTGTGGGAGCCCTTCACGCAGATCGCCAGCATGGGCGGCCTGCTGCCCGAGCCGCTCCAGCGCGACAGCATCCAGATCTGGCCGGCCACGCGCAACGAGCACGTGGTCGATTTCAGCGATGTCCCGGCCGGCACGGTGATCTACCTGACCAACATCCTGGAGATGCCCGACGGGCGCAAGCCCGACTTCAACGATCCTGACGAACCCGTCGACGCCGGCGATTACAAGGTCCCGATGGTGAAGATCATCGTCGGCGGCCCGCCGCCGGAGGGCGAGGAAGGCCCCGACTCCATCCCCTCGCAACTCCGCCCGGCGCCGGTCCTGCCGCCGCAGGCCGTCCTGGACACCCTGCCCAACCCGGAGTTCGTGCTCGATCGCAGCGGCGCCCTCGGCTTCGAAAACCAGTGGCAGATCAACGACAAGGCCTTCGACCCCCTGGTGACGCTGCACACGGTCATCCGCGGGCAGCCGGAGGTCTGGACCGTCATCAACGGCGGCGGCGGGTGGACCCACCCGATGCACATGCACCAGGAAGAGCACCTGGTGCTCAGCCGCGTCAACAGCACCAACCTGCACCCCGACGACACCGGCAAATCGGACGTGGCCAACCTCGATGAGAACGAGGAGGTGACCTTCTACCGCAACTTCCGCACCTTCACCGGCCGCTACGTGGCCCACTGCCACAACCTGCTGCACGAAGACCACGCCATGATGTTCGGGTGGACCATCGTCGATCCGCCCTCCGAGAATGCACCGGTGGTATCCCAGTTCGCCAGGATCACCGATCAGGACACGCCCCTGCCCTTCTCGACGATGGACTTCAACGACCACTTCACCGACCCCAACGTGGGCAACACCCTGCAGGAGATCACGATCGTCACGACGCCCACCCACGGGACGCTGCTGCTGAACGGCGTGGAAGTCGTCGCCGGGGATCACTTCCCGACGGCCGCTGCATCGACGCTCGTCTACGAGCCCGATGCGCTCTACGCGGGCAACGACAGCTTCGCCTGGAACGGCTCGGACGGGACGCAGTACTCCGGCACGCCGGCCACGGTGAGCCTGATCGTGGACCCTTCCGGCAGCGACATCGTCACGCAGTGGAACCTCCTGGTGCTGGGCATCAACCTTCCCGACCATGGCCACATCTTCCTGGGCGGCCGGCTCCAGGCCCTGATGCACGCGGCCATCTATGACGCGGTGGCGGCGTTCGACGACACGTACGCGCCCTACCTCGAAACCACCCCGCCGCCGGCAGGGGCGTCGATGGAGGCGGCCGCGACCGCGGCGGCGTACCAGGTCCTGTTCACCGCGACAACGGATCCGACCCAGCGGGCGGTGATCCAGGCCCGCCTGGACGATCACCTGGCGGACATCCCCGACGGGCAGGCGGAAGCGGCCGGCGTCACCTTCGGTCAGCACGTCGCTGAGGCAATCATGATCCTGCGGGCCACCGACGGGGCCATGATGGCGCTGCACATGGAACATCCCGACGGCACACTGCCGGGCGAATGGCGCCGCACCGCCAGCGGCGCGCCGCTGGGGCCGGGCTGGGGCCTTGTCACCCCATGGGTCATGACCAGCGGCGACCAGTTCCGCGGAGACGGCCCGCCCGCCCTGACCAGCGCAGAGTACGCCGCCGATTACGAGGAGGTCCGCCTGGTGGGAGACGTCGACTCCGCCAGCCGCACCGCCGACCAGACGGCCGCGGCACTGTTCTGGCAGCATCATCCCCAGCCCAAGTGGTATGAGGTCGCCCGCGACATCTCGCAGGTCGAAGCCCTTACAATGGTTGAGAACGCGCAGCTCTTCCACCTGCTCAGCGTGGCGATGGCGGATGCGACCATCGCGGCCTACGACACCAAGTACGTCTACAGCTTCTGGCGGCCCGAGACGGCCATCCAGTTGGGCGACACGGACGGCAACGACGCCACCGAGGCGGATCCGACCTGGCAGCCGCTGATCCCCTCCCCGGCCTTCCCGGAGTACTACAGCGGCCACAGCGCGAACTCCGCCGCCGCCGCCGAACTGCTGGAACTGTTCTTCGGCCAGGACGATTACACCTTCCAGTTGACCTCGATGGGCGTGCCCCCGCGGACGTATGACAGCTTCTGGGAGGCCGCCGAGGAGGTCGGCGCCAGCCGCGTCTACGGCGGGATACACTTCCAGTTCAGCAACCAGGACGCCCTTCTGGCCGGCAGCGAACTGGCCGCCTACATTTACGCGACACGGGTCGGCGACGCCGTCGCCCCGACGGTCATCGCCGGCATCGTCGGGGACGGGACGCCCCAGCGCTCGGTCGTCACGCAACTGGCCGTGCAGTTCAGCGAGAGCGTCTCGGCCAGCCTGTCCGTCGACGACCTGGTCGTGCTCGACCTCGACAGCGGCATCGCCGTCAACCCGGCGGCGATGGCCCTCACCTACGACCCGGCCACCCACACCGCCGTGTGGACCTTCCCGGGCCTGCCCGGCGAAACCCTGGCCGACGGGAACTACGCGGCGACCCTCGCGGCCGCCGGCGTGGCCGACGGGGCGGGCAACGCAATGGCCGCCGACTTCACGCTGGACTTCTTCCGCTTCTTCGGCGACTCGGACGGCGACCGCGACGTGGACGTGGTGGACCTGTTCCGATTCAGGAGCACCTACCTGCAAAGCACGGGCGATCCGCAGTTCGACGGGCGGTTCGACTCCGACAGTGACGGCGACGTGGACCCGGTGGACCTGTTCCGGTTCCGCCAGAACTACCTCGACACGCTGCCGCCCGCCCCGGCCCCGCTGCAGGCCTCGCCGGCGGAGTCGGCGGCGGCCATCGTGGACGTCCTGGCCGCGGCCCGCCAGTCCTCCCCCGCCGCGCCCCGGACCCCAACGATGCTCCGGCGCCGCACCCGCAGGCCCACGTCGCAGGTCCTTTCCCTGCGGAATCGCGTGCGGCCCGACAGCCTCACCGACGCCGCGCCGGCGTGGCAGGACGTGCTGCTCCAGCCGCTTGAAGCTGCCCGGCGGGCGGCGGGAAAGGGGGTGTCGTGACCCCCGCAGGGTTTTCCTTACAGGTCCGGCCTCGCCGAGCCGAAGTGTAGGGCTGTAGGCTGTCCGGGCGCCGACGCCGTCGGCGCCCGGGACGAGGCCGGGTACTGATCAGGGAGGGGGGTTCATGCCGTCAACGATTCGAGTTGGAACAGCGGCCATCGTGTTGCTCGTGGTGGCCGGCGTCGGGCAGGCGGACTTCATCGCGCACTTCGACCAGCCTGCCTACAACGTGCTTCCGGGCGCTGCCGTGTCGGTCCAGGTCCTCCTGGACGCCGACACCCTTGCCGTCGGCGATCAGCCCACCCCCGGCGGCCTGTTGAGCATGGGCATCACGGTGGGCTTCGACAGCACGAAGGCCGTGGTGGGCGATATCTCGAAGGTCGTCCTGCCGCTGGAGCTGCGGAGCGACGGACTCGGCGGCCCCCCGGTGCTGGAGGTCGCGCCCGGCCAGGCGAAGGCCCTCGGAGCAGTGAACGTTTTCACGGCCACCGAAGGCTACGGCGGCACGCTGCTGGCGACGATCGAGATCACCAACCTGGCGCTGCTGGGGGACTCCTACGCCCTGTCCCTCAGCCGCTACTCGGCGTCGCCGATGTTCGCCAACTTCGTCGACTGGAACGGCATCGTGCTGGACAACCAGGTGTCGTTCGGTTCGACCATCGTGAACGTCGTGCCCGAGCCGGCGTCCCTGGCCCTCCTGGGCCTGGGCGGACTGGGACTGCTGCTCAAGCGGCGGCGGGCGGCGACGGCCTGACGGCCGCGGCGGCGACAACGACGGGATGATGCCGGCTTCCGGCGGCGGGGGCCGGCATCGTTCTGTCTGCCCGCTCAGCGCCACAGCGGCCACAGGAGCAGGTAGACGATGCCCGTGGACAGGAGGGTGAACGGCAGGCCGATGGCCAGGAATCTCCCGAAGGAGACGGCGTCGCCCTCGCGGCGGGCGATGCCCACGGCGACGATGTTGGCCGAGGCGCCGATGGGCGTGATGTTGCCCCCGACGCTCGCACCGACCACCATGCCGAACGCCAGCAGCTCCACCGGCGCGCCGAGCCGCGCCGCCAGACCCGCGCACACCGGCAGCATGGCGGCCACGAACGGCACGTTGTCGATGAACGCCGAGCCCGCCACCGACCCCCAGACCAGCAGCGTGTAGGCCACCAGGACGCTCCCCCCGGAGGCGCCGGCCAGGGCCCGGGCGAAAACGTCCACCAGCCCCACCTCGGTCAGGGCGCCCACGACGACGAAGATCCCGATGATGAAGAATCCCGTCCCCCAGTCCAGCGCCCACACCTGCCGCAGGAACGTCCGGGCCGTGTGGCGGCGGATCCACCACAGGGCCGCCGCGGCGCCGAACACCACGCACAGGATGCCCGCGCCCAGCTCCCACTGCGGCAACAGGACCGACGAGGCAGCCAGGGCGACCACCAGCAGGACCAGCAGCAGCAGCGGAATCGCGCTTTCCAGCCGCTGGGCCTCCGGCGCCGGCACCTTCCCCGTGTAACGGCGGAAGACGACCCAGAGCACCGCCGTCCCCATAAGGGCGGCCGCCTGCACCAGGAAGAAAAGGCCGAGGCGGCCCCGGTACCAGAAGAAGTCGTTGAAGTTCATTTCCAGCGCCCCGGCCAGGAGCATGCTCGGCGGGTCGCCGATCATCGTGGCCGCCCCCTGCAGGTTGCTGCTCACGGCCGCACCGATCAGCAGCGGCGCCGGCGACGTCTTCAGCCGCCTGGCCACGGCCAGGACGATGGGGGCCACGATCAGCACGGCGGCGACGTTCTCCACCACGATCGAGATCGTCCCGGCCACGATGCACACCAGCACGGCGGCCCAGCGGGCCGACAGCCCCTCGCCGACCAGCTTCTCGGCCAGGACCGCCGGGGCCTTGGACAGGACCAGCGTCTCAGTCAGCAGCAGCATCCCGAAGTACAGCAGGACGACGTTCCAGTTGACCGCCGCCCATGCCGAGCGCGGCGTCATCAGGCCCGGCCACAGCAGCAGCGCCGCGCAGGCCGCCGCCACGATGGGCAGTTTCCACCGGAAGGCGAACACCAGGCTGACGTAGGTGGCGCCGAACAGGATCAGCGTAACGAGTTGAAGGGTCGTAAGCGTCACGGGGCACTCCAGGCCTGGCGTCGGGTTCACACGGCGACGAAAGCCATCCGAGGATACCATCTTCGCCGCCGTCAAGCCAATGCGAACGCCCTGCCGGGAACAGGAAAACTGCCCTGACGCGCTTGCTTGCCCGCGTCTGGGGGGTCTGGTATAGTTTCCCACGCGTCGGCGGGAGGCATCGGACCGCCCGCGGCGCCGCGTCCTGGCCATGAAGGAGAGTCAGCGCCGTGAACACCATCTTCGAGCACTTCCGCATCATGTTCGACGTCGGCAGTTGGGGGGTCTCCCCCGTCGATGTGGCGGCCATCCTGGGCTACTTCGTCCTCATGGTGGCCGTGGGGCTGATCTGCAAAGATGTTTCCAAGGACGTCAGCGACTACGTGCGGATGGGGTGCAAGAGCACCTGGTGGCTGATGGGACTGAGCCTGTTCATCTCGAACATCAGCGCCAACACGTTCACCGGGTGCGGCGCGCAGGCGTACATGGCGGGGTGGAGCTTCCTGATCATCGGCGCCAGCGGGGTGTTCGGGCTGCTGTGCGGGGCGATATTCTTCGCGCCGTGGATGCGCCGGACGCGGGCCGTCACCCCCCCGACACCGTCCGCATGCGGTTCGGGCCGGCACTCGAACAGGTCATCTCGTACACGGGCATCCTGGGCATCGTCTGGAGCGCGACGTTCCTGCTGGGACTGGCCGAGTTCCTCTCGGGCGCCTTCGGCCTGCCGGTGGACACGGTGGTCCTGTTCGCGGGCGTCGTGGTGGTGTTCTACTCGGTGCTGGGCGGTTCGTGGTCGGCCCAGATCACCGACAGCCTCCAGGCCTTCCTCATCCTGGCCATCGCCATCGTCGTGGCCGTCCTGGGCATCCGGTCCATCGGCGGGATGGGCGGGCTGTTCTCGGCCATCCATGAGGCGGGCCTGGCGGAAGATTACCGCATCGTCAAGGAGGTCGGGCACACCTACACCTCGTCGGCGGCCAAGGTGATGGCCGGCAATTACACGGTCCCCTGGATGTTCGCCCAGTTCCTTTACGCGTTCATCCTGTCGGCCAACATGACGGGCTGCCACCGGTTCCTGTCGACCAAGGACGACGGCTCGGCCCGCAAGGCCGCGCTGCTGGCGGCGATCCTGGCGGTGGCCGGGGCGTTCATCTGGTACACGCCGGGGATGGTCGCCCGCCTGAAGTACGAGAAGGAAGTGATGAGCATCTCCGGCATCGTCCTGCCGGACCGTCCCAGGCTGACGGCGGAGGAAACCTCCGACCCCGCCGCGGCCCAGGCCGTCGCCGCCTACGAGCAGGCCCAGGCCGAGGCCATCAAGCAGGCCAAGGCCAGCGGAAAGCTGAAGGGGAACCCCGCCGACAAGGCCTATGCCGTCGTCGCCAAGGAACTGCTGCCGCCGGGGCTGCTGGGGCTGGTGGTGGTCTCCATGTTCGCCGCCACGATGGCGGCCATGGACGGCAACCTCACCGGCACCGCCGGCATCATCACCAAGAACATCTATCCCCCCTTGGTGAGGCTGCTGGGCGGCAGGCCCTGGGAAGGCCGCGCCCTGCTGGCCCTGACCAAGATCGTCAACCTGTCCCTGGGCATCGCCATCATCGGCCTGGCCTACCTGATCCATCACGGCGCAGGCTCCAGCAGCATCTACGACATCGGCCTGAAGATCATCAGCTTCATCAGCGCCCCGACGGCCCTGCCGTTCGCCCTGTCGTTCTTCGTGCCGACGCTGCCCAGGTGGGCGCCGCTGGTGGGCATCATCGCCGGGCTGATCAACTCGGCCCTGATGAACTGGGGCGTGTGGCTGGGCGATACGCTCCTGGCCCCGTCGCTGGCCGATTACTCCCAGTGGGCCGGCGGGCTGATGTGGTACCAGCAGCTCCTGCTGAACACCGCCATCGCCGTCCTGTCCACCGGGGCCATGGTCATCTTCTGGTCGCCCTTCGACGAGCCGTACGTCAAGCAGGTCGAGGAGTTCTTCCGCAAGATCCGCACGCCCGTGGACTTCAAGAAGGAGCACGGGGAAGACTCCGACCACTCGCTGCTGAAGGTCGTCGGCGGGCTGGGGCTGATCATGGCCGGCGCCGTGGCGGTCCTGGTCTTCTTCGCCCCGGACTGGACGGGGAGGTTCTCGGTCCTGTTCATCGTCGCCTTCGTCGGCGGGATCTCAGGCCTGATGTACTACTTCGGCCGTCGCGGCGCCCGGCGCCAGATCCCCGCCGCCATCCCGGCGTCCTCCCAGGAGCCCCCCGCCGCGGCGTCCTGAGCGAAAACGGAAATCCGAAGCTCGAAGAACGGCAGACTGGAGCGAGCTCTCCTCAGAAGGAGAACTTCCTTCGCTGTCCGCGTCGGCGATCTCCGTGCTTGCGGCGGTCGGATCCCTCGAAAGGCTCGTCAGCCTGCCTTCGATCCTCGTCGCTCCGCCGGTCGTCGCCGCGGCGGCTCTGGAGCGTGGCGCCGCACTGGGGGCAGGCTTGAGCGCGCGGCCCGATGACAGCATTGCAGGAAAGGCAACGAGTTCTGGTCCTGGCGTGTTCAGACAACGGTCCGCTCCTGTCCGCATCCATCTCAGTTCATCCCGACGCACAGCGGGCGCCGCCGTCCGGCGAAGCTTCGGGGGCGCTCGAGGGATCGCGGGCCTGGGGCGCCTTCTCCCAGAACGAACGCAAGGACGCCCCGCGCGTCGGCGCGGCCTCTTCCCGGTTCGGCCGTCTACTTTCACTTCGGCCAGGTGGGACCCGCGGTTGAATAAGAGGCGGTCCTCCGTGGCCGAGAGCCGCAGCGAAGCGAAGACGGGGATGCGAAGAGGGAAAGACAGCGTGTCAGGACCACTTCTCTTGCGCTCGAGGGGGGTAGGGCCTGAGGCGAAGCCGCAGGCCCGAAGGGGATGGCGGTCGCCGCACCCCGGACGCTCCGCCACGCCGCGTGAGGTCCCCGTATCCGCCGCCGGCGCACGGCCCGTCGCGCCCGGGCCCCCAGGCCGAAGGCCGCCGGTCGACGGCTCGGTTGCTCAGTCCCGTCCTCCGTCGCCGTGCGGGCTACAGAGGACAGGTCGGGACTGCGCAGACCGCACCGGCCGTTCCGTTGGCCGTTACCTGGCCATTGGGTGTTCCTTGTTGGATGTTGGATGTTCTGCGCGATCCCGGAACAGGCGGCGAACGATGCGCCAGCGCGTGCGGCTCATTGATCGCCGCGTGCCGATGGCTCGTGCGGGGGTCGTGCCTGGAGCTTCCATATCCGCAGGGCCAGGCCGTCGAGGCGTTCGCTGTGCGTGCCTTCCGGCGCGGCGAGCGGCTGGTCGGTGACGGCGTCGACCAACATCCACCGGTCGCCCAGGCCGGGGACGGCGAGCGTGAGAGTCTGCGGGTCTCGCCCGCCGTTGAGCACAAAGATGTAATGGGTTCCATCCAGGTCGCGCGTCGTCCTGTCGATGATCCCGTCAGGCTGATCCGACGTGATGGTGATCGGCAGTGCGGACTCGCCGGCGGTCAGCGCCGGCGTCATGCGCTTGATCAAGGCCGCGTTGGCCGCGATCTCCTTCTCGTTCAGGGCGGGGATCTGCGAGTACACGAACGGATCGAAGGTGATGGGGAAGATGACGATCGCATCGGCGCCGTGGATGAGCGCCAACCAGATCTGAAATCGCACCTCTTCCCGGGTGGGCGACGGGAACGCGGTCCCGCCCTGTTGATCCTTCAGCTTCCACGGATGGGGGTTCAACTCGACCCAGATGGAGACTTCGCCGCCCTCGCGGCCGTGGCAGTACCGGCGCACGCGATCGATGAACAACGCGACATTCCTGAGGTTCGCCGTGGTCGGGTCGCGCAGCTCCGGCCACACGTGCGAGATCACCGCGTCCGTGCTGCGAAGGCCCTCGGTGTAGGCGGCTTCGTGGTCGCCGACAATGAACTCGTCGATGGCGATGTTCACCATCATGAATCGATTCGGATCGGCTTGCCGCAGATGCGCCCGGTCGCGGCCGACCTGGTCGATGCGGCGAGGGTCCATGTAGGAGGCGATGTAGCCCCACACGTTGGGATGGTCGGATCGGCGACGGCCGGACTGGACGATCAACCCCATCGAGGTGCGCTGGGCCGCGGCGTAGACATCCGAGGCGCTGTCGGCGAAGTCGCCGCGTTCGCGGGCCGGACTCACGATGCAGGTGGCGCCGAGCTGGCGGTGGTATTCGAACAGGTACGGCGGCTGAACCCATACGCCGACGGGAACGACGGGCGTGCCGTCCAGAATGACCTGGCCGGCCGGGCCGATCTTCGATTCGACTGCGGAGGACGGATCGGCCGCCAACAGCAGGGCGCAGGCCGCCAGCAGGATGGAACGGGTTCTGTGCATGATTCACTCTCGATAAGCCGGGATGTCCCGGATCGTCCTTGGCCGACGACCGCCGCCGGCCCTTCTGGTGATCCTACCGCCGATTTCGGGATCGGCAAGCGCCTGGCCTGCTCGAGGGCGGGGGCATGGACCCTTCCGGCCCGGGCCGGGCGATCCAGCGCCTGGTGGCCGCCAGCACCGGCCTCCGTGCCGGCGAACTGGGGAGGCAGGGCCGCAGGCCCGGCGGGGGCAGCCGTCCCCGGACGCGGTCGTCGATCCCGAAGCCCGAAGCCTGGAGCCCGCGGCCTGCCGTTCCGACCGTTCCTTCGCCGTTGCCGTTCCTCCAGTCTCCAACCTGTCAAACAAAGTGAAAGGAAATGGAAGGCGAGTTGTCCCGGCCGAGCCTCCAACAACAGGAGACATAACACTATTCCGCTTATTCCGAGTATCCCCACTATTCGCAGTTTGGCAATCTGGGTAATGTCCGGAGGCCGTCTCCGGGGCGTCGAGAGTCGGATTGTGCTAGTTAGTGGGATATTGTGCATCAAACTGGCTTCCATTGGGGGTCAGTTTGTGAA
>JAAYZK010000056.1 GCA_012514895.1 Planctomycetota bacterium
ATGAGTGACGGCTTGGCCGTCGCGTGCGGCGCGGCACTGCTCCAGGAGATACCCGGTGCGCGCCGCGGAATGACGGGAAAGAAGAAGCCCGCGCGACCGGTGCGCGGGCTCGGGGTTCGTGCGTGCCGCGGCGGCGCGGTCTATGCGTTGGGTCCGGCGGCGGCGTCGATGAGGCCTTCGCGGAAGGCGAAGTGGATCAGTTCGCTGCGGTCGTGGACGTCAAGTTTCCGCATGAGGTTGGTCTTGTGGACGTCGACGGTCTTGGGCTTGAGGGCCAGGCGTCCGGCGACCTGCTTGACGGAGTGGCCTTCGGCCAGCAGCTTGAAGACGGTGCGTTCGCGGGCCGTCAGCTTGGAGTAGGGCGTGACCGGCTCGCGGGCGGCCGTCGCATCGCGGACGTAGCGGCCGCGGGCGGGGATCAGCTCGGAGGGGAAGCGTTTCTGTCCGCCGAGCACGACGTCGATGGCCGAGTAGAGCTCGTCCAGGCCGGCGGTCTTGAGCACGACGCCGGCGGCGCCGCACTTCATGGCCTGGGCCATGACCTCGGTCTGGGTGAACGGGAGCATCACCAGGACCTTGGTGGGGCTGCTGAAGCGGTGGAGCTGGCGGCACACTTCCAGGGCGTCCAGCCCGGCGAGGGTCGAGTCGATCAGCAGCAGGTTCGGCGGCTGCTGGCGGCAGCTCTCCAGGGCGGCGAACCCGTCGGTGACCATGTCGATCACCGCCGTCTGCGGCCGCGCCTCCAGCAGGTGCCGCAGGCCGTGGGCGAACAGTTCGTGCGTATCGGCCAATACGATCGTCGTCGTGCGCATGGACTTCCAGCCTCCACGCTCCCCGTATGGCGTCGGACCGGAAACGGCGGGGCTAGCCGCCGCCGACGGCGCGCGGGCGCCAACAGCGAACGTCCATCGTCTCCAGGGGAATCCGCCCCGATGTGGCAACCGCTCCGCGGGAGGCCCGGCTACGGCCGAGCAGGGCCGACCCGCGCTGGGCTGCGGATCGGCACGCAGGAAACATCGGCCAGTCGGGGAGGAAAACCTTAGCGGATTTGGATCAGGCTCAATAGCGGCGGTAGACGGCCGAGGCGTCGGTGCTGAGCGTGGCGGCGGCATCGCCGCCGGCGACGCCGTCGATGAAGGCGGCGTCCCACTGGGGGGCGCGGACGAGGGGGGCGACGTAGCGGCTGACGAAGTCGGCGGCGACCACCGAGGTGTGCCCGCCCCAGTGGCCGGCGGCGGACATCTCGGGGCGATGGGGAATCTGGTACACCCGGGCCGTCCATGCCGAGGCGTCGCCATCGGACGGCAGGTTGAACCCCACCCGCCCGGCCGAGCTGGTGTGCTGGCCGTCCATGGTCCCGGCGAGAATCGTGCCGGCCCCCAGGAACAGCACGTCACTGTCGCTGTGAAAATTCACGATGCCCCGCCGGCTGCGGGAGACGGCCTCGGCCAGGGGGTAGTCCGGCGACAGCGCCGCCGCCAGCAGGATGAGCCCGTCGACCTTTGCCCCCTCCTCCAGCGCCTCGGCGGTCCACACCGCCATCGCGCCGCCCCCGGAGTGCCCCACCAGCACCACCGGACGGGCGGGGTACCGCCGGCGGTAGTCCTCGATCCGCCGGGCCATCTTCCGGGCCTGGCGGCGGTTGCGCTGCTCGGCCCGCAGGTTGTACAGCGCCACCCCGGGCACCGTCCAGTCCACCGGTTCGATCGCGTAGGGCACGTCCCCGGCGGCCAGCCCGTCGCAGATCGCCGTATTCAGCGGGCTGCGGCCCTCGATCCCCGTGAACACCAGCACCAGCCCCCGGTCGAGCCGCTCGCCCGTCACGTACGGCTTGCCGGCGCAGCCGCCCAGCACGCCCGCCAGGGCCAGGCCGGCCAGGATGATCCACTGTCTCGCCATGAGGTCACTCGTTGCCAGGCGGAACCACGACCCGCACGACGATGTCGTCGCAGTCCTCGCCGTCGTCACTTGTACGGCCGCCGTCGTCGCGCAGATTCGGACCGATACTGTATACCACATACCCCTCGCCCTCGCGACGGTAGATCAACGCCCGCCCGCTGAACGGATCGACCGGCACTGCCTCGACATACCGCCCCACCAGCGACTCCAGCCGCGTGGGATACCGCCCCTGCTCAGCGCGGCCGATCTCGAGGGCCAGGGCCAGGAGCGTCAGTTGATGGGAAGCGACATTTTTCTCCAGCAGATCGCGGGCGTAGGTGGGATTGAAATCAGCCATGGACTCGCCGCCCAGCGCGAACGCCG
>JAAYZK010000429.1 GCA_012514895.1 Planctomycetota bacterium
GATGAAACGATGCGCCGTCGCGGCGGCCTTTCTGTGGGCCGCGTGTCTGGGAGTATCGGCGTGGGGACAGGTCGGCAGGCTCGCCCCCGTGGATGCCGGCGGCGCCGAGGCGCTGCTGGCCGAACCGCTGGGAGGCGAGAACGTCGCCTTCGGCCGTCCGGGCGCCGACAGCGGGACGGTGCACCCCAACGCCACCGTCGCCCGCCTGACCGCCGCCGGAACGCCGATCGCCGTCGCGATCGACGCCAGCGGGCCCCAGGTCGCCAGCCCCGACGTCTTCCGCCTCGACTTCACCGGCCGCGGCCGCTTCGAGGAGGGCTGCTTCGTCCCCTTCAAGCTCTCCAGCCAGGGCCAGGTCACCACCGGTCGGATCGGCCCGGGCACCGTGACGGTCGAGCGGAACGGGCAGACGGTGCCGGTGGGCGTGACGGGGAACTACTGGAAGTACGGCTCGCGGCGGATCCTGCAGTTGCACCTCATCTCGGTCCGCCAGGGCGACTGCGACTTCGGCGGCACGACGCGGCGCGTCCGCCTGGTCGACGGGACGGGCAACCTCGCCGTCAACGACGTCGCCCGCCCCGGCCAGCAGCGCTCCGCCGGCCGGCAGGCCCGCATGGCCGTCACCCGCGCCGGCGACACCGTCGTGGTCGACCTGGGAGACGGGTCGTTCTCGGGACCGACCGCGCGGGGCCTGGTCGGCCACCCGATCCACGTGGGCGGCGCGTGGTACACCGTCGAGGTCTCCGACGACCAGGCCGCCGTCACCGCCAAGCCCTTCGCCGCGGCCACCGGGCAGGTCCGCGTGGACCATGGCGAGTGGACCATGATCCTCGCCTCCCGCGACCACGTGTTCCCCCTGGCCGGCGGGACCGGGGCGATCCCCCTGCCCGAGGGGCTCTACCAGGTCGTCCAGTACGGCCAGAGGACCCCGGTCGAGGGCCAGAACCGCGTGGCCGTGCTGGGCTGCAGCAACGACGGCGTCCGGCCCCCCATCGTCCGCATCAAGGCCGCCGAAACCACCGACCTGGCGATCGGCGACCCGCTGGCCCCCTCGATCAGGGTGCAGATCCGCGGCAGTTCCGTCCGCATGGACTTCGCCGTCGCCGACGCCGCCGGGTTGGCCATCGACGGGCTCGGCCTGCCCACCGGCCGGCGCCCCACGCCCAAGGTGACGATCCGCGACGCCCAGGGCAAGATCGTCCACCAGGGCACCTTCGAGTACGGCTGAGGCGGCACGTGCTCGCACACATGGAGTGTGCCCAACAATCTCAGAGGCCGTTTCACCGCCACCGCCGAGTACGACGCCAAGCCGTTCCGCACCGCCGCCGAACCGATCCCGTTCGTGGTCCGCTGACGAGAAAGGCCGGGAAGATGCTCCAGATCAGATCCATGACGGTCGTCGCGGCCCTGCTGATCGCCGCCGCGACGGCGGCCGCGGCCGATGACGCCGTGACCGCCGACCTGCGCCCCGGCGTGGCCAAGCCGGAGCTGCGCCTGCGGCGCGATGCGGTGTACCTCGTCGACAACACGTTCGCCAAGCCCGCCGAGGGCGCCGGCACGGTCCACGCCGGCGCCATGACGGCCGCGCGGCGGGACGCGAAGGTGCGGATCGCCGTGGCCATCGACGCCACGACGCCCGAGGCGCCGGCCCCCGACGTGCTCCGCCTGGATTTCACCGGCCAAGGCCGCTTCGAGGGCGCGCCCGTCGTCCCCTTGAAGTCCTACCCGATGGGCGGCGGCTCGTTCTACGCCCCGTTCGGCCCCGAACTGATCACCGTCCAGCGCGGCGGCGAGATCCTGCCGGTCTGGGTCGAAGGCTTCTATAACCGCAGCCGCGGCCAGCGGTCGCTGTGGCTGGAGACCGCCACCGCCCGCGAAGGCATCTGCCGCTTCGGCGACAGGTCCTGCGCCGTCCAGGTCCTCGACGGCTCGCTCAATCTGGCCGTCAACGATCGTACTGCCTTCGCCCGCGATCACGACCACCGGTCGATCGGCACGATCGGCGACACGCTGGCCATCGACGTCGGGGACGGCTCGTTTGCCGCCGACACCGTCGTGCGGGCCTTCGTCGGCCAGCCGGTGCAGGTGGACGGCCGCTGGTACCGCGTCACCGTGGCCGACGACCAGAAATCCCTGTCCGCCGCCCCCTGGACCGGCCCGCTGGGACACCTGCGGATCGACCATGACGACTGGTGGTGCCTGCTGATCGGCGACGACAGCGCCGTCGTGGTCCGCGGCGGCCGCCAGGACGTGCCCGTGCCGGCCGGCACCTACGAGGTCGTCGAGGGCCGGCAGATCCTCCGCGGCCAGCGCCCCGGCTCGCTGGCGTGGGAGGCCGAGCGCAACGTCGCTGCCGCCACCGTGACGATCGAGGCCGGCCGGACCGCCGTCCTGGCCGTCGGGGCGCCGATCGCCCTGAAGGTGCGGGCCGCGGTCGACGGGCGCAGGGTGTCGATGGACCTGGAGCAGCTCGACGCCGCCGGCCTGCCGGTCAGCGGGATCACCGTCGGCGACGCGGCCCGCGGCCGGCGTCCCCCGGCCCCGCGCCTCACCGTCACCGACGCCGACGGCAAGATCGTCCACCGCGGCACCTTCGACTACGGCTGAGGCGGCAACTGCTCGCACACATGGCGTGTGCCCAGACAACTGAGCGGCTCGTTCACCGTCACGGCCGAATATGAATCGCTCCCCTTTGAAACAAAGTCGGTCCCCGCGACGTTTACAGTGAGGTAAGCGGCGCGTTGAACGGAAAAACCCGAAGCACGAAATACGAAACAACCCCCAGAACGGCCATGATAAGGATCCGATATCCCCTCCTGGCGGCGCTGCTGGAGGGCGGGGACCGTCTCATGGTCCTCTACGAGGAAACCGTCGTCACGCTGCCGTGAAGCGGGGCGTTGGTGACGTCCGTAGCAACGAGGATCACGATCCCTTACTGAGCGTTGCATGAAGAACGTCAAGTCTTCGCCAGTCAAGGTCTGGACCGGGCGAGATGGGACAGGCCGCCCTGAGGGGGCATCCTCGCCCAAGCCCGGACGATACTTCGCCGGGCGGCCTTGCGCTTCTTTCCGCATCGGTCAGTAAAATGATTGGCCGCGGCGGGTGACGGCGACACAAACGATGGGGAGAGCCATGATGACCGGACAGAACCATGCAAGAGGGCTGGCGGCGCTGCTGATCGCAGTCTCGGCGGCGGTGTCGATGGCGGCCGAGGCGGCGTCGCGGCCCGACGAGGTGGGACGGCTGCGGCCGGTGGCGGTGCCCACCGGCCTGACGAGCTTCCGCGACGGCCTGCGGGCGGGGCAGGAGGCGTTTGCCAAGCCCGCCGAGGGTTCAGGGACGGTGCACCCCGGCGCGATGGTGGCGACGCTGGACACGCCGGGCGGGAAGCTCGCCGTGGCCGTCGACGCCGCCGACCGCGAGGCGAAGATGCCCGACATCGTCCGCCTGGACTTCTCCGGCCGGGGGCGCTTCGAGGGCGCGCCCGTCGCACGACTCACGGCCGAGCCGCGGGGCAGCGACCCGTTCCACGCCAACATCGGCCCCGACATGCTCACCGTCCAGCGGGACGGCGTCGACGTGCCGGTGCGCGCGGAGGGGCACTACTACAGGTCGGGCTCCTATCGCCAGATCCGCCTCGTGCTCGTCTGCGTCCGCGAAGGGACCTGCGACTTCGGCGGCTCCGTGCGGAACGTCCGCCTGGTCGATCGCACGTACAACCTGGCGGTGAACGACCCGCCCCGCTTCGCCCGCCGCAACGGAAGGCCGGTCTGCGAATCCCGCGGCGACTCCCTGACGATCGAACGGGCTGACAGCACCGTCCCCCAACAGGGCCCCCACCAGGCCGACGTCGGCCAGCCGATCCTCCTGGACGGCCGGTGGTACACGTTCACGATCTCCGACGACCAGACCCGCATCACCGCCAGACCCCTGGCCGAACCCCTGGGGACGCTGCGGATCGATCACGATCACTGGTGGGTGAACCTCGTCGGTGACGGCCGCTACCTCAGCATCGACTCGGGCGACCGGACCGTGCCCCTGCCGGCCGGAACGTACGAGGTGGTCAGGGGCGGGCACCTCATCCACGGCGACAGCTCGGGCACGATGATGTGGGCCAACCCCGGCAACGTCGAGCCGGTGATGGTAACGGTCAAGCCCGGCGAGACGGCCACCGCCGTCGTCGGGGGACCGGTGACCCTGCGGGTGAAGCCCACGGTTCAGGGGCGAACCGTCCAGATGGACCTCGAACGGATGGATGTGTCGGGCCTGCCGATCACCGACCTGACACGAAACATCAAAGGCGTCAACGTGTATTATGTGACCAACCCCCGGATGAAGGTCACCGACGCCAACGGCACCGTGGTCCACACGGGGACGTTCGAGTATGGCTGAGGCGGCACCTGCGCGCACACATGGCGTGTGCCCCGGGACCTGAAGGGAACCTTCACGATCACCGCCGAAGGAGATGGCTCGCCGTACGAGGTGAAGTCCGTAGCGACAACAGTCACGATACCGTAACGCCGCCCTCCGCCGGGCGGCGGAGGAGTGTGCCGACCATGCCGAAGATCGATCCGGCCAAGCGCCGCCGTGTCATGCAGCGCTCGATGGCCCTGGGCCGCTGCGTCTGCGACCCCCGCCGCCCCTGCCCGTGCGACGTGTTCACCGAACAGGGCATCTGCCCCTGCGCCGGCGAACGGCCCGACCCCGTGCCGGCCGAGGAGGTGAAGCTGACCCAACGGGTGCACAACGCCGGCTGCGCCTCCAAGATCGCCCCGGGCGATCTCGAACGCATCCTCGCCCGTCTGCCGAAGGTGAACGACCCGCGAGTCCTGAGCGGCATCCCCGCCGGCGACGACGCGGGCGTGTACGCCCTGGCCGACGGGGTGACGCTCGTCCAGACCGTGGATGTGTTCACCCCCTGCGTGGACGACCCGGCCGCCTTCGGGCGGATCTGCGCCGCCAACTGCCTGTCGGACATCTACGCCATGGGCGCCACCCCCCGCACCGCCCTGAGCATCGTGGGCTTCCCCGCCGAGACGCTCGACGGGACGATCCTCTACCAGATGATGAAGGGGGCCATGGACACGCTGGCCGCCGCCGGCGTCGCCCTGCTGGGGGGGCACTCCATCAAGGACGAGGAGATCAAGCTGGGCTTCGCCATCACCGGCACCATCGCGAAAACGGCCATTGAACGCGGGGCCGCGGGAGCAGGGGACAGGCTGGTGCTCACCAAGCCGCTGGGGACGGGCGTGCTGAACTTCGCCCACCAGATCGGCCGTTCGCACGCGGCGGGCATGGCGGCGGCCGCCGCGTCGATGGCGGCGCTGAACCGCGACGCCGCCGAGGCGATGGTCGCCGCCGGGGCCTCGGCCTGCACCGACATCACCGGGTTCGGCCTGTTCGGCCACCTGGCCGGCATGGCCCGCCACTCCGGCGTCACCGTCCGCATCGACGCCGACGCCCTGCCCGCCTTCGAGGGGGCCCTGGAGGCCCTCGCCGACGGGATCATCCCCGGGGCGATCGAACGCAACAGCGAGTACGTCGGCCAGGACATCGCCGTCGACGACGGCGTCGATCCCGCACGCGTCCACCTCGGCTTCGACGCCCAGACCTCCGGCGGCCTGCTCATCGCCATCCCCGCCGCCCGCCACGCGGCGCTCGTCGAGGCGCTGACGGCCCGCGGCGTCCTGGCGGCGACGATCGGCGAGGTCGTCGAAGCCTCCTCCGGCAGGATCCACGTCAGCCGCGGCGGCGGCGCCCGAAATGCCCCGGCTGCGCCGGCCGAGGAAGTCCATGCCGGCGCCGCCTGCTGCGGCGGGTCCGGATCGTCGTGCTGCTGCGAGCCGTCGTCGGAGTCGGCGAGCTGCTGCGCGCCCCCGGCGGCCGAGGGCGCCGGCGATGATGCCCTGCGGGCCTTCGGGGCCTTCATGCGCGCCACGGGCGCATCCGGGGCGATCGACGCGCGGACGAAGGAGCTGGTGAACTTCGCCCTCACCGTCGTCCAGCGGTGCGGCCCGTGCGTCAAGGCGCACCTGGCCAAGGCCCGGGCCATGGGCATCACGCAAGCGGAGCTGGACGAAGCCGCCTGGTGTGCCGTCGCCATGGGCGGCGCGCCGGTGCGCCTGTTCTACGAGGAGATGCTGCGGGAGGCGTAGCGGAGGTCGATTCGCCTCGTCATGGCCGCCGTGGGACCTTCGCGGGCGACGACAAGGGTCGCCGCTGCATCCGTTCGTCGCCGTTGCCGTCAGTCCCGAAGGGACGGCATCTTCTTGCCGGGGGCGCGAGCCCCCGGAACCGGTGCCCTTTGTGTGCGGCAGCCCCGGAGGGGCGAAAGCTTCCTCCCGGGGGCGCCAGCCCCCCTGGCGGAGGGCCGCCGGGGTTCGGCGGGGGCCGGCGCCCCCTACAGGAGGACTCCGCCCCTTCGGGGCTGGGTGGCCGCCCAAGCGGGACGCTGACCTGTGATGAAGAGACGGCCCTTCAGGGGGGGTGGTGCGGCCACGACACGCGTGGCCGCGGGGTGTTACCGGCCTCAGGTGCTGCGGAAGGGCATGCGGTAGGAGCGGGTGTCCTGGAGGGGCCGTCCGCCCCGGGCCTTCGGCCGTCCGGCCTGGGCGTGCAGCAGCGCCAGCACCAGCAGCGCCGCCGACACGATGAACGCCACCGCCACCCACCGGCTGCGGGCAGGCCGCGGCGGCATCGGCTCCGGCGTCGGGATGTCGTAGATCTGACGGTTCATCCCTGTCCTCTATCGGCGCGCCGGGCGGCCCGCTGAAGCAGCCGCAACGGAGGCGAATGGGAATCGAACCCACCCGGGACTTTGTTGAGCCCCACACTGGTTTTGAAGACCAGGGGCGCCACCAGGCTACCTGTCACCTCCAGGCGGGCCCCATTGTAGGGCCCCCCGCCGCCGGCGGCAAGGACGTGCCAGCTCACGCGATCACGATGTGAGAAGGCCAACGGCAGTCTGCAGGCTTGAGGCTTGAGGAACGGCGGGCAACCACAGGAAGAAGCACGGGGCTGTTGCCGTTGCCGCTCCTGAGGTCTGAAGCCCGAAGTCTGAAGCCTGCTGTTCGAAGCCTCGCAGGCACCTGACCCGACGGTGCTCATGGCGTGCTGGAGTGCCAGGAATCGTCCTGGTCACCCGCGGCTACAGCGGCGGGTCGAGCGGCTGTCCGTCGGGGGCGGCCGCGACGGCCGCGGGGATCGGCGCCGCGGCGCGGTGCGGACGGCCGAAAACCTCGTGCCAGTTCAGGCGTCCGGTGGCCTGCATGAGCACGAAGAGGGTCGCGATCGCCCCGAGGGTCACCGTCAGACCCGTGCGGCCGACCCAGAAGAAGGCGTAGGAGAAGCCCACCAGGTACGCCAGTTGGGCCAGGCAGACGTACCCCAGCGTGAACCGCATCCCCGCCACCAGCCGCATGTACGAGGCGACCAGCGCCACGCTGACCGCCGCGGCGATCCAGAAGGATGCGTGGATGGCCACGACGTCCGCCAGGTACGCCATCAAGATGTGGAACGCGAAGAAACCCGCGGCGATGAACAGGTAGTGCATCGGGTGCAGGTCGATCCGCTTGAGCACCACCACGGTGAACAGCGCCGTGAAGAAGAACGCCAGCGAGACCGGGGCGAAGAAGCTCATCCGCGCCGCGATCGGCCCGGCGTTGACCCGCCGGGGCATCTCGATGCCCATCGGCTGGCTCGTCACGGCGTGCCGGTACACCCACGAGGCGGTCCGCCCGCCGTCGACGTGGGCGGCCGGCGCAGTGGGGCTGCGCGAGCCTTTGGGGTAGTCGATCCCGGCGAAGTCGGTCGTCACCGTCAGCGTGAAGTCGGACAGCTCGCTGAGGCGGCCCTGCACGACGGGCGCATCCCCGCGGTCGCCCTCGGCCGTGCTCCTGACGTCCCCGGGGACGTAGAGCCACCGGTCCTGGCCGCCTGCGCAGTAGCGGACCTCGACGACGCCGGCCGCCCCGCCCGGCAGCGGCACGCGAAGCGCCCCGGCGACCACGTCGGCCTGCCGGACGCCGACGGCGTTGCCGTCGAGGGACACGGCCAGGTTGTTGTAGGATGTGACGCCCCGCGGCAGGGGGAACACGAAGACGCCGCCTTCGGCCGGCGCCAGCGTGTAGCGGCCGGTGAAGTCGACGGTGAACGTGGAGTACCACAGCAGGCCCTTGTTGCGGTGGTCGTGGCGGATGTCCGCCGTGATCGCGCTGGCCGCGGGGGCCGCCCGGTCCAGCGGGTCGTCCCGGCCGCCGGGGTCGGCGACGACGTAGGGCGTGGGCTGGATCAGCGACGGGGGGCCCCACAGGGAGCGCATCTCCCCGGAGAGCGACCGGTCCAGCGACTCGGTCCGCTCCTGAACGCTGGCCCCCAGCACGAACCACGCCGCCGAGACGATCAACGTCACCAGGACGATGCCGAAGAATCGAGAACTGCCCATGATCCGGCCCCTTTCCATGCGGTCCTGTCCGCGCAAGAATCGAGAATCTTCCAGTGACCGCTCAGCCTCACCTGGTCTTGTCCAGGATCGACTGCAGCAGGTCCACGTAGGCCTTCAATGCCTGGCGCCCCTTGGCGCTCATGGTCACGGTGGTTCGGGGCTTGCGGCCGCGGAAGCCCTTGGCGATGGTCACGTACCCGGCCCGTTCCAGGGCCGACAGGTGGGTCGAGAGGTTCCCGTCGGACAGGTCCAGGGCGGCCTTCAGGTCGTTGAAGTCCAGCGACTCGACCGGCGCCAGCGTGGACATGATGGCCAGGCGGGTTCGCTGGTGGATCGTCTCGTCGATCAGCGTATGGGCTTGTTCGTCTTTCTTCACGATCGCCTCGCGGGGCGCGCCTCAGCCGCCGTAGCGCCTCCAGACGACGGCCCCGTAGAGCAGGTGATAGCCGCCGAAGGACAGGCCCACGGTCCAGTAGGGATCGAACTGCCACCACGCCGCCGCGACCAGGCCGGTCAGGATGAACGCGGCGCCCATGGCGCGCAGCTCGCGGATGGAGAACTCGCCCACCTGCCAGCACGCCAGGCCGTGGCACACCATCCAGATCGACGGGATCAGCCCCCACTGGTTGGGCTCCTGTCCCGCGTACCACCGGTACACGATGGCCCCGGTGAGCCCGACGCCGGCGACGAAGGGCGGGCCGATGGTCCGCAGGATGCGCCGCTTGACGGGCGACCAGAAGGGCATGTTCCGCCGGCGCTCGCGCAGGCGCGTGAGAATCGTGACGCCCGCGAAGGCGACGGCGAAGACCCCGCCCCAGACGGCCATGCACAGCCACATGGCGGCGTGCGGGTCGAGGTCGCGGCGGCAGGAGATCCGCCAGTCCAGCGCCAGCCCGGCCAGGGCCGCCGCCCCGGCCAGAACGCCCGACAGGCCGCTCGTGGTGGAGTACCGCACCGGCCGCTCCATCAACTGCCGGATGATCGCCAGTTCCTTGCCCGCCCGTTCGCTGTCCATCCTTCCATCGCTCCTGTCAGCCCCCGTCGCACCCGCCCCAACACCAAGGCAGCCGAAAGTGTTATCGGCTTTGTTCTACAAAGTACTTTGCCAAAGTCAAGCCGCTGGTTCGCGCTTTTTCCGGAAGATTCCCCCGGAGCAGGGGCCCCGGGGCCGGCGCGGGCCGGGATGGGGGGCGGCGGACATCTGTTCGGCCGGCGGAGGGACGCCCGGGATACCGCGTGGCAAGCCCAGGGTGGGGCAAGAGTTGCGCCAATCGCGGGTCGTTCGCGGCTCTTCGAGGCGGGCTCGGGATCCGCCGGTGCGTGCGGCGGTCAACCGGCGGTCGGCAACAGGCCTATGATCCGTTCGACCGCCCTGCGCAGGTCGTCCAGGGCGAACGGCTTGATCAGCACGGCCAGGTTGTCGCGCTGCATCCGCTCCCAGGTCTCCAGCGACAGCCCGCCCGAGCAGAACAGGAAGTGCGGCGCGATCTGCGGGTCCAGCCGCAGGGCGGCCTCGAAGAGCTCCAGCCCGTCCATGCCCGGAAGGTTGATGTCGGTGAGGATGACGCTGTAGTAGGACCGGCGCATCCGGGCCAGTGCCTCCTCTCCGCTGGCGGCCGTCTCCACCTTCCCGTACCTGCTCAGGAACATGGCCATGAGCGAACGGATCGCATCCTGGTCTTCCACGATCAGCAACGCCTCTTCCCAGACTCTCGGCAGGTTCTGGACGTCCACGGCAGGGCGGTCCGCCTCCGGCAGGCCGTCCAGGAACCGCGCGATCCTCGTCAGGTGGCCCTGCATGCGGGCGGCGCCGTACTGGAACTCCCGGCTCTGCTCCTTCAGCCGGTTCACCACGTAGACGAACAGCGTGTTCCACTCCGAGAACTCCGCCGTCGCCAGGTGGTCGACCATCTTCCGCTTGGACATCCGCCCGGCCGCCAGGTCGGCCAGGGCCGTCCTCAAGGGCTCCTCCACGCGCTGCCGCGTCTCATCCGTGAGAGCGACGTCCGAGATGGCGGGCGCCGGGCGGCTGCCCAAGTACTGTGCGGCACTGCCCATCAGGTGATAATGCTCGGTCTCATCCTGGGCCAGGCGGTCCAGGAACCTGACGAAGGGGGCATCGGCGCCGAACAGACCCGCGGCCTGCTGGTAAAGCTCAAACGCGGCATGTTCCACCGTCTGCAGCCAGTTGGCCATCTCAAGCATCGCCGTCATCGCCATCCCCCGCCGTCATCGTGGACCTGCTGTATTCTTAGGCATCGCCGCCGGACCCGCCAACCCGCGGCCGCCGCAGGACCTCGGGGGGAGCTGCGGGGATCCACGCCAGAGGGTCCGCAAGGCCGCACGCCTGC
This sequence comes from Planctomycetota bacterium, assembly GCA_012514895.1. Lineage (GTDB taxonomy): Bacteria > Planctomycetota > Phycisphaerae > SM23-33 > FEN-1343 > JAAYZK01. The sequence continues at coordinate 10,795 of JAAYZK010000429.1, forward strand.
GGGCGACGGATACGGGACGGCGCGCGGCGTAGCGGACCGTCTGGCGTGCGGGGACCGTCACCCCCACCGGGCCTGCGGCCCTACCGCCCCCTCGACGGGGAGGGGCTGTAACCGCTCCCCCTGGAGGGGGACGGAAGGGCCGTATTGCCGATCTGCCCGGACGGAGGTATAATGGCCCCATTGTCCGGTCTTGACGGATCGATGCGGAGAGAAACGCTGGTCCGCATTCTTCTGTGCAGCGCTCAGTACGAGAGGCCCGCCGGGCGGGCGGCGGGCAGGTCATCGGGAGCACATCCGGGACGGGCGGTGCGTCACGGCCTGGCCCTCCTGTCGGAGAATGGGCGATGAAAGCAGGCGTCTCTTCCACGCAATCAGGGCGTCAACGCCGCTGCCGCGTGTGCTTCCACGGCATCGAGCCGCTCGAGCCGCGGGTGCTGCTGTCGGGCGGCGCGGGGCCCTCGATCGTCAACGACGTCAACGACTCGGGCTGGACGGCGACGCACCAGATCCTCGCCGGCGAGCCGATCGGCCAGACGTTCAAGGCGATCTCGGACAACCGCCTGGCGACGGTCGCGATGCACGTCGCCGACATGAACGCCTCGTCGGCGCCGGCGAGGGCGGCAGCGACCGGGTGACACTGATCTGGCCGGACGGCACGCTCCACAACACCTGGCTGCAGGTGACGGTGAAGGCCTCGAAGGCGACGGGCCTGGGCGCCGACGATGTGTTCTTCTTCGCCAACGTGCCCGGCGACGCCAACAGCGACGGCGCCGTCGACCTGGACGACTTCATGCTGCTCAAACACCACTTCGGCACGGGCGGCCTGGACATCGGCCAGGGCGACTTCGACCTGGACGACGACGTGGACCTGGATGACTTCGTCACGCTCAAGAACAACTTCGGCACCACGCTCAAGCCGGTCCCCGAGGCGCCCGGCCTGGCCGGCACCGTCGATCTCCTGGCCGCCGCCCCGTCGCCCGCGCTGCCCCGCCGGCCGCACCGCCGCGTCGGCCGCCGTTGCCGTTTTTCAAGCCTCAAGCCTCAAGCCCCAAGCCTGCAGCCTACCGCCCCTGCGGGCCTTCGAGGGTATCGACGATCCTGAGCCCCTCGACGGTCGCCGTCGGGGCGGCCGAGAGGTCCAGGCCGCGGGGGCGGACGACGACCTCCACCGGGTGCAGGCGGGGGTCGAAGCCGCTGACGGTGAGCCGGGCGGCGCCGGCGTCGTAGGTGAAGGCGGTCAGCGGCCGCCCCTCGCGGAGGACGGCCTTGGGCCGGGCGGCCAGCGGGGCGGTCCAGGCGTCGCCCTGGCGGGTCCAGCCGGCGACCAGGTCGGCGCCGCTGATGACGACAGTCTCCCCGTCGGCGGCGCGGATCGCCACGTCGGGGCGGGTCGGGCGGACGGTTTCGCGATACACGCCCCCGCGGATGAGGATGGTCGAGCCGCCCTCGGCGACCTCGACGGCGCGGGCGATGGTCTTGAAGGGCAGGCCCCCGTAGCCGTAGTACGCGTCGGTGGCGCCGGCGTGGCGGGCGTCGACGACGTAGACGTTGGGGTATTCCAGGGCGCCGATGTCGCTGCCGTCCGGCCCGGCGTCGATGGCCGGGCTGCCGGGCCGCAGGCGGGCGTTGGGCGGCGTGGGCGATCGCGGCCGCCTGGGGTCGACCAGCCGGGGGTCCGCCCGAACGCCGTGCGGGCCCACGAGCCCGCGCTGGCCGGCGGTGAGGTTCCAGTCGAGCGTGAGGCCCGCCATCGAGTCGTCCGTGACGACGCAGCCGCCGTCGGGGCTCTGGAAGAGGTTGCCCACGACGGTGGCGCCGGTGGAACGGTTGTGGATCCACACCGACTGGGAGTGGCCCCACAGCACCGTGTTGTGGCGCAGGGTCGCCCCGCGGAGGTCGTGCGAGAGAATGAAGCTGACGCCCCCGCCGTCGCTCATGATGTTGCCTTCGTAGAGGGGGGCGGCGTCGGGCCCGTTCTCGTTGCCCTCGGCGCCGATCATGAAGCCCTCGCTGCGGACGCGGTGGACGACGTTGCCGACGATGCGGTAGTTGCGGTTGTCGCTGTGGAGCTGGATCCCGTCGGTGTGCGAGGGGGCGGGGGCCCAGATGTCGTGGATCCAGTTCCAGGACATCTCGCAGCCGTCCCCGCAGCCGATCTGGATGCCGTCCTCCACGCCGTTGTCGTGCAGGTCGTTGCGGGTGAAGGTGCATCGCGTGACGCGGTAGGTCCGCCCGCCGGCGGCGATGTTGGTGCCGCCGACGTGGTGGATGTGGCACTCGCGGACGGTGCAGTCGGCGCCCCGCTGGACGACCACGCCGCTGCCGCGGGTGTCGCGGATCTCGCAGCGGACGATCTCGAGGTGGTCGCCGTCGTTCAGGTTGGCGCCGGCGCCGGTGGCGCCGCGGATCTCGAAGCCCTCGACGCGGACATGGGCGCGCCCGCGGAGATCGACGGCCGGGTCGCCGCCCTCGATGACCGGCCGCACCGCACCGTCCGGGACGCCGAGGAACACGAGGGGCGCGCCGGCGGCGCCGCTGCGGGCGGGCTTGAGCGGCGCGGGGTACGTGCCGGGCAGCACCTTGACCACGTCGCCGGGCCCGGCGGTGGCGGCGGCGTGCTGGAGTGTCTTCCACGGCCGCGCCTCCGAGCCGTCCCCGGCGTCGCCGGCCCGCGGGTGCGAGCCATCCACGACATACGTCGCCGCTCCGGCGATCGGGCACGCGGCCGTCAGGGCCGCCGCCAGGAGGAAGGCCGCGCAACGGCCCGGATGTGCGGATGAACCTGCGGGGGACGCGATGGGGGCATGTCGGCTCATGGAGACCTCCTCTTTCATGGCGCCGCCTGTCAGACCGTCTGGCTGTTGCCCGTGCGGCCTGGATCCGGCTGCGGCGTCGCCTGGCCGCGCCGGCATTCTCAGACATTGCGTAGCAGGCCGCCGGGAGTGCTGTCAACGCAATTCGAGCGGCGGCGCGGGGCAAGGCCCCAACTGCCCCGCGTCGGCCGGCCCGTCAGACCTTCCGCGCGCGGAGGGCCAGGAACATCGGGATCTCGCGGCGCGAGCGGTCCAGCTCGGCGGCGTGGGGGCCCGGCCCGCTGGTGCGGTGGCTGGCCCACTCCTCCAGGGCGTCGACCAGCAGGCCGGACTCGGCGAGGGCGTTGACGTAGGTCTGGAGGGGCCGGTGCCAGGTCGTCGTGGTGACGGCGGGCCTGCCGCCGGCGACTTCGCCGGGGTTCATGACGATGGCGCGATGGGCCGCCGAAAGATACGCGTCCACCCGCCGGTACTGGCGGATGCGCGCGACCGGCTCGCGCGCCTTGCCGCGCGGGGGGCGCCTGGCGGCGGGGGGGCGGGCGGCCGGCGGGGCGTCGAGGGTCTCGCGCTGCCAGCTCGTCCGCCCCGGCGCGCGGAAGGCCGGGTGCAGCAGGACGACGACGAACCGCCCCTGGGCGCGCAGCATCGCCGCCACGTCGTGCGCGACCGGCTCGATCGGATCGATGTTCATCAGCGCCAGCACGCAGGCGGCGGCGTCGAACTGCCCGCGCTGGGCGTCCAGGGCCGGCAGCGACGCCAGGCGGCGGGCGTCGCCGCTGTAGAACCGCGGCCTGGCTTCGCGCGGCAGGTGGGCGACCTGGCGGCGGGCGGCGTCGATGAGCTGCTCGGAGGCGTCCACGCCCACGCACTGGACCCCCAGCTCGGTCAACCGGCGGCACAGCACGCCCTCGCCGCAGGCCACATCCAGCACCCGCTGCCCGGCCGCCGCCCCCAGCAGCCGCAGCACGCCCGGCAGGACGAGCTGCTCGTGGTAGTCGCTGCGGCGGTCGCCGACGAGCTGCTCGTACCACGGCGCGACGTTGTCCCAGCCCTCGGCCGCCGGCCGCTCGGCGGGGCGGTCGCCGGCCGGCGCCGCGGGCGTCTCGCGCGGCTGCTCGGCCGGCAGGACGGACGCATCGGCGCCGACGGCGTCGAAGAAGGCCTTCTCCGGCGGCGACGCCAGCCGCATCATCCGCCCCGTGGTCGGGTGGGCGAATCCCAGCGACCAGGCGTGGAGCATCAGGCGGGGCGCCTTGCCCCCGCCGTAGAGGCCGTCGCCGGCGATGGGGTGGCCCGTGCCGGCCAGGTGGACGCGGATCTGGTGCCTGCGGCCGGTCTCCAGGCGGACCTCCAGCAGGCTGCGTCCGCCCCCGGCCGCCAGCAGGCGGCAGCGGGTGACCGCCCGCACGGCCCGCCCCTTGCCGTCGCCGCCGGGGCCTCACCGACCCAGCGGACGGGTTTGCCGGGCCCGTCGTCGGCGATGAAGGCGTCGATCCACTGCCAGTCGCCCGCTCCCGCCGGGGCGACCTCGCCCTCGACCACCGCCAGGTACCCGCGCTGCACCTGCCGCCGCTTGAGCTGGTCCTTCAGGGCCGCGTAGGCCGTCGGGGTCTTGGCGAACACCAGCAGCCCCGACACGTCGCGGTCCAGGCGGTGGATGATCCACGCGTTGCCCCCGCGGCGTCGGGCGTAGTGGCGGACGTGGTAGAACAGGCTGGTGCCCGTCGTGTCGCCCGGGCGCGCGGAGATCATCCCCGCGGGCTTGTCGACCACGAGCACCTCGCCGTCTTCGTAGAGGATTCTCGCCCCGTCGGGCAACCGCTCGGCGGCGCGCTTTCTCTTGTCTGGCATACCGCACCCGCACGCCCCGGCCGTCCGCCCCCGCGGGCGGGGGCGCGCGGCGGACATCAAAAAAGCCACCCGCGGTCGATCGGCCGCGGATGGCCCTGGAAACTACACCCGACACGATTCGAACGTGTAACCTTCGGTTCCGTAGACCGATGCTCTATCCAATTGAGCTACGGGTGCTTGTGACGGCCCGACGACCTCGCCGCCGACCGGACCGCAGCGCTATAGTGTACCGCGTCGCCGCCCCAAGTCAACCGCCCGGTCCGGGTTTTTCGTCGCACGGCCGCCGCGGCCGCCGGCGGGGGCGGGCTGATGGCTTGTTCGAGACAGGCAGAAGCGGGATAATCTCCCCAGCAAGGGGTGGATGACAACCGATCCGGAGGTGCGGCCATGGTGCGGAACGCTCGGACGACGCGGTGGTGGCTTGCCCTGGGCCCGTGGAACGGGCTCCTGGCGGCGGCGGTGCTGCTGGCCGCGACGGCGCTGAGCGGTGGGGCCGAGCCGCTGACCGGCCGGGTGGGCCCGACGGTGGCGTCGCTGCGGGAAGGCGCAGAAGCCCTGGATGCAGCCGGACTTCCATCCTATGCCCGCAAGCAGCGGGACCTGGCCGAGACGATCCAGCTCTGGGCCGTCGCCCACGAGGCCCTCACGGGCGGACACGTGGACGGCCTCGAAGGGCTGGGCAAGTCGCTGAATGCCGGGGCGCGGCTGTACGAACGGACCGATGCCCGGAAGTCTGAACTGCTCAAGCAGCAGGTGGTTGTCGTCGAGCAGGCCGTCGCGGCTTTGCGGCCCTTTGTCGGTGCGGCTCCGCCGGCGGAGGCGGCGGCCGGCCTGGCGCTGCTGACCGTCCAGGTCAAGGCCGCCCCGGTGCGGATCGTCCTGGTCGAGCCGGCCAGGACGTTCACGACCCCTGCGGAAATGACCGCGTATCTGAAGTCCGCCGCTGAGCACTGGAACGAGGCGACGGTCGTCTTCCAGTTCGACGATGCCGTCCCGTTTGCCACGGTGCGCCAGGTGGTGAATGCCGTCGCCGACGCGGCGTTGAAGGGGCCGACGCGGATCGACGGACTGAAGCTCCGCTCGGCCGCCCCCGGCGCCCGCCTGGGCCGGACGCCCCCGGGGCCGCTGCCGGACGACGTGAGGCAGGTTCAGGCGCAATAGGGCGTCAGGACCCGAGGTCTACGCGGATCGACCATGCTGCCCTCGATGATCCAATTCGCACGGCCGCTCGTGCTGATAGGGCTGCCGCTGGCCGCCGGCCTGGGATGGTGGCGGCGGCGGCGGCGCGGCACGGCCCTGGGTCCGCGCCCGCAGCCGCTGCGATGGACTGCCGCGGGTCTGCTGGTTATCGCCTTGGCGGCACCGGAGTTGCGATGCGGCCGTGAGCCGTCGGCCGTGGTCCTGCTTGACGCCTCCGCCAGCCAGGGCCGCGCCGCCGACGGGCAGGGCGACGTCCCCGACGGGTGGCAGCTCCAGCGGATCCGCTTCGCCGCCGGCGTGGAGACGCCCGGCGCCCCCCTCGACCGGACGGCCACGGCCCTGGCGCCGCCGCTGGAGCTGCTGGCCGCCCTGACGCCCGCGCCGACGGCCGCGATCATCGTCACCGACGGCCGCTTCACCGATGCCGAGAGCCTCGAGCCCCTGCTGAAGCGCGTCGCTGCCCGGGGCACGGCTTTCCTGTGGGTGCCCCGCGCCGGCGAGGGGGCGGACGCCCGGGTGGCGGGCATGACCGGGACGGTCGGCGCCGGCGGCCGCGTCGACCTGACGGTGACGGTCCAGGCCGATGCGGCCATGACGCGGACGCTCACGGTCGGCTGGAACACCGACAGCACACCCATCGAGATTCGCCAGTTGCCCCTCGAGCCCGGCAAGCCGGCGACGGTGGACCTGACCGCCGCGCCGGCGGAGGGCCAACCGCTGTGGCTGTGGGCGGAGCTGGTCGAGGATGACCTGCTGACGGCCAACAACCGCATGGTGCTGCCGGTGCGGTCGCCGACGCCGACGGTCCTGGCGCTGGCGCCTCAAGGGGCTGTGGTGCCTGCGGTTCCGGCGGGCTGGGCGGTGCACCCGGCGGGCTTCGAGGCGGCGCCGGCGGAAGCGTCGGCCCTGCTGGCGTACGATGCGGTCGCCGTCGTCGACGCCTCGGGTGAGGCCCTGTCGGCCGAGCAGCGGGCGGCGCTGGCCGGCTACGTCAAGCTCGGCGGC
>JAAYZK010000430.1 GCA_012514895.1 Planctomycetota bacterium
AATCCAGCCCCCTCCCCACGTGTCATTCCCGCGAAAGGGCCTGTCGATTTATTCGATTCGATGACCTCATCTTGACATCCTCTGGGTTGGGAGTTATGTTGGGTCGTTGGGATTACGGGTAACGACCGGCAAGGAGGCGATGGCATGGCGCGTTGGGCGGCGGAGGCGGTGGCGCGGGATCAGATGGTGCTGTTCGCGCCGACGCTGGACGCGGTGATCGGTCCGGACCATCCGGTGCGTCTGTTCGACGAGATTCTGGCGGTCCAGGACTGGTCGGCGTGGGAGGCCGCCTATCCCCACGACCGGGGCCAGCCGCCGATCCACCCGCGGGTGGTGGCCTCGGCGATTCTCTATGGCCTAAGCCAGGGGATTCGCTCGAGCCGCCGGCTGGAGTGGGCGTGCGGGAATGCGTTCGATTTCTACTGGCTGGTCGGCGGCCGTTCGATCGACCACGCGACGTTCTGTGCGTTTCGCACGCGGTTCGGTCGGCCCCTCAAGGACCTGTTCGTCCAGTTGGGCCGGACGGCGTTGGCGATGGGGGTGGCCCGGCTGAACCGGGTGGTGCTGGACGGAACGCGGGTAAAGGCGAACTGCCGTCGGGAGGGGCTGACCGCGGAGGCAATCGCCCGCCACCTGGCGGCGTTGGAGGCCCAGGTCGAGGGGATGCTCGCCGAGGCGCAGGCGGCCGATGCCCGGGAGGAGGACCTCTACGGCGGCGACGGCGGCGGCTCGGGGCTGCCCGGGGAGCTGGCGGACCTTCAGCAGCGTCGCGAGCGGCTGGCCCAGGCGTTAGCGGCGGCCGAGGCGATCGACGCCAAGCGGGCCAAGCGCCGGGACGCTCCCGACGCCCCGGCGCGGGTGCCGGTGACGGACCCGGAGGCCAAGGTGCTGCCCAACAAGGAGGGGGGCCATGCCCCGAACTACACGCCGACGGTGGTGGTGGAGGGTCACGGGGGGCTGATCGTGGATGCGGACGTGCTGGCCGACGAGGCCGAGTCGTCGGCGACGGTGCCGTCGGTGGATCGGGTGGCCGAGGCGTTCGGGACGCATCCGGAGGCGTTGGCGGCGGATGGGGCGTTCGCCACGGGCGCGGCGCTGACCGCCCTGGCCGCGCGGGAGATCGAGGCGTACATGCCGGTGGACGATCGCGCGTCGGGCGCGTCGAATCCGGCGGAGCGGGAAGACCCGAGGCGCCCGGTAACACAGGCCCAGTGGGCCAACCTGCCCCGCGACGCCCAGCAGAAGAACCTTTCCAAGCGGGCCTTCATCTACGACGAGCAGGCCGATGCGTACATTTGTCCGATGGGCCGGGACCTGCCGTTTGCCAAGACCCGGACCTACCGCCGCCGAGGCGGCGAGCGTGGGACGTACCGGGTCTACCGGTGCGGCTCCTGCGCGGACTGCCCGCTGCGCGGGGCGTGCCTGCCCCGCCGATCAGCACGGCGTTCGATCTTCCGCGACGAACATGAGGCCCAGCGGGAGGCGATGCGGGTTCGCCTGGGCACGCCGGCGGCCCAGGCGATGGCCAGCCTGCGCCGGTGGCGGGCCGAAGGGACGCTGGGGGTCCTTAAGGCCGTGATGGGCGTCCGGCAGTTCCTGCTGCGGGGGCGCCAGAAGGTCCGGACCGAATGGCTCTGGGCCTGCACGGCCTTTGACCTTAAGAAACTCGTCGCCGCCGTCGGCCGCCTCCGCCGCCAGTTCGCCGCCATTCTGGCCTGACCGCTTGCCGCCTTTCTCTGCGCCGAACCAACTCCAGCACAACCCCCGGCCCCACGCCCACAGCCTGCCCCGCCAACGCCGACCGCCGTAGCGGCCCGCGCCATTCGCGAACCGAATACGCGTCGACCATATCGCACCAGACAGCGCCAGCCCACACCCAACCGAGATTAAATCAACAGGCCCCTGCGCGGGAATGACACAAAGGGGGCGGGACTGACACAAGAGAACGTGGGGAGGGCAAGGGGGAGCGTGAGTGACACGAGAGAAAGCGGGGAATGACACAAGGGGGCGGGGATGGCGAGGAATTGCTGATTGCTGATTGTTGATTGTTAATTTGGGGGGCGGAGGATCCTGCTGCCTCATCCGGCAGAGGCGGACGGTTCTTTTTTGGAGAAGACGGGTGGTCGGTGTGTCGGTGTGTCGGTGGTCGGTGATCGGGTGGAGGGTC
>JAAYZK010000431.1 GCA_012514895.1 Planctomycetota bacterium
CGGAGGCCCCCATGAGCGCTTACGACCTCGTCATCCGGCACGGCACCGTCATCGACCCGTCGGCGGGACTGCATGGGCGGCGCGACGTCGCCATCGCCGGCGGGCGGATCGCCGCGGTCGCCGAGCCCGGAACGCTGGAGGCGGCCCGGTCGCTGGATGCGTCGGGGCGCCTGGTGACGCCGGGGCTGATCGACCTGCACGCCCACGTGTTCGACCGGGGATCCCGCTTCGGCGTCCCGGCCGACGCCTGCTGCCTGCGTCGCGGCACGACCACCGCTGTGGACGCCGGCAGCGCGGGGGCCATCACCTGGGGTCTGCTGGCCGACGAGCTGGACCGCCAGGCGACCCGCGTCTTCGCCCTGCTGCACATCTCCATGATCGGCATGCCCGCCGACGGGGAACTGCTCGACGGCGACTGGCCCGACGTCTCCCGCGCCGTCGAGACGATCGCGGCCCACCGCGACCGGCTGATCGGCGTGAAGGTGCGCCTCTCGCCGCGGGTGGTCGGGGCGAACCTCCAGCGGGCCTTCGAGCGGGCCCTGGAGGCCGCCCAGCGGGCCGGCGTGCCGCTGATGGTGCACCCCAACGCCGCCGCCATGCCCATGGAGGCGATCCTCGAACGCCTCCGCCCCGGCGACATCGTCACGCATTGCTTCAACCCCTCCCCCCAGTCGGTGGTGGATGGCTGCGGCACCGTCCACCGGGAGGCCTTCGAGGCCCGCCGCCGCGGCGTGCTGTTCGACGTCGGCCACGGGGCGGGCAGCTTCAGCTTCGAGCGGGCCGAGCGGGCGCTGGCCCAGGGCTTCGCCCCCGACGTGATCTCCAGCGACCTGAACAGCCTCTGCGTCGACGGTCCGGCCTGGGACCTGCCGTGCACGATGAGCAAGTTCCTCCTGCTGGGCCTGGCCCTGGACGACGTCGTGGCCCGCGCGACCGCCCGGCCGGGCGCGCTGCTGCCGGTGGAGGGCCTGGGCACGCTGCGGCCCGGCGCCCCGGCCGACGTGGTCCTGCTGGAGCGCCGCCAGGGACGCTTCGAGTTCATCGACGGCGCGCGCCAGCGGCGGACGGGCGGCGAACGGCTCGTGGCCACGGCCGTCGTGCGCGACGGGCATGTCGTCGACGGCGTCGGCGCGTGAGAAGGGGCGGACCGGAAGGCCCGCCCCTGAACCGTTGAGGTCCGGCCGGCCGTCAGGCGCCGGTGCCGAAGTTGTTCTTGAGGATCACGAAGTCGTCCAGGTCGGTATCGCCGTCGCCGTCGCAGTCGCCGGCGGCGCTGACACCGAAAGCGTTCTTGAGGATCACGAAGTCGTCCAGGTCGACGTCTCCGTCCCCGTCAAGGTCGCCGGGCTTGCCGGCATTGCTCTGGAGGATCCACGTCTGCAGCCTGTCGCCTTTGTCGAATTTCCCGCCGGTCGTGTTGTTGGCCAACGAGCCGAACGCGGCAGCCGACTTGCTGGCGACCACGATGTCCAGCCCCATGGTCGTCCCATCGGCCAGGTCGACGATGGCATTGTCGCTGCTGCCACCCATCAGGTTGTCCGTGTCGACGGCGCCCCACCCGTTGTAGAAGGCGTAAGGCACGATCGCCAGTTCGTAGCGGAGGGTCTCCCCCGCGGGCCCCGACGCCCACGCGGGCACCAAGTCGGTCCCGACGGCGTACTCCCAGGCGGCGTCGATCCAGATGCCGGCGGCGTCCACGATGATCTGCTGGCCGTAGCCCATTTCGTGCAGGAAGCGGTTGTCATGGTTGGCGGCGTCGATGCTGATCTCGATATCGTCGCGGGCGTTCCAGGCGCCGTCGGCAGCGCCGAACTGGTGGTCGGTGTCCTGCACTTCGACCGCCACGTAGATCACGTTGTCCGCGTCGCTCCAACGGACCGCGTACTTGGCGTAGACGACGTCTGTGGGGGCGGTGCCGTACGGCTCATCGAGCGGAATCCACGTGTCGCCGGCCCACTCGCTCAGATCGCCGTCGACGGTGACGGACGCCTGCGGCGCGTAGTAGGGATCGGCGATATCGTGGTCGGCCCACGCGACGGCGCACAGCGAAAGCAGCAACACGGCCGTGACTGCGCATCTCGAATGACTCATGCCCATGCCTCCCGACTTCAAGAAGAGAATGATCGCCGCCCGCACACCCTGCGGGTCGTGTGCAGCCATTCTACCATGCATCCGGGAATGAGCAAACGATTTCCCTTGCCTTCCCCGGCTGACCGGCTGACCCAGTCTCCGCTCCGGCCCCCCGTCCCTTTCCCCGTTGCCGCCTGCGGGGGATGTGGTATACTCCAGAAGTCTGAAGATTTCGCCCTTAGGGGATAGCACAGGAGGATGACCCCGATGCGTTCTCGCCCTGACCGATCCCAGACTACGTGTGTCATAGGTCTTGAGCCCCTCGAGCCGCGCCGGCTGCTCAGCGCCGCGCCGCTGGCCGACGGGCTGCTGGACAGTCCGGCCGTCCCCCCGGCGGGGCTGGTTCTCCCGGTCTGCGACGCGGCCGTCGGGGCCGGGACGAGCGTCCTGCTGAGCGAGGTGCCGGAGTACTTCTGGTATCGCGGCTGCGCCCCGACGTCGGCGGGCATGATCCTGGGCTACTGGGACACGCTGGGCTACCCCAACTACATCCCCGGCGACGCGACGTACCAGACCTTCCAGGTCAACCAGGCCATCGCCTCGACGGGTCACGATTACGACTATTACTTTGCCGACCCCGACAGGAACCCGCCCACGCACACCGACGACTGCATCGCGGACTTCATGGGGGCCAGCCGCGACCCCCTCGGGGCCGGCTGGTCGTACGTGAACGACTCCGATGACGGCATCAACCGATACGGCGACTGGGTCGGCTACTCCTGCAGCCACGCGTGGAACGAGTTCTGGGGCGAACTGACCTGGTCGGACGTCGTCGCCGAGATCAACGCCCGGCGCCCGATGATGCTCATGGTCGACAGCGACGGCGACGGGAACATCGATCACGCCGTCCCCATGATCGGCTACCGGACCGAGCCCACCCTGCAGTACGCCGCGTACACCACGTGGCAGAGCCAGTCGGGCGTGCAGTGGTTCGACTGGCAGCCGCTGAAGTCCGACGACCCGTGGGGCGTGGGCGGGGCCACCTACTTCCACCCCTCCCGCAACCAGCCCGACCTGGTCGCCGGCGGCCTGGACGTGTGGCCGACGACGACGGCGTGGGGCAACAGCTTCACCTGCGCCTACGACATCGACAACTTCGGCTCCGTCGCCGCCTCCCGCTTCGACGTGCGGTTCTACCTCTCGGCCGACGAGCAGATCACCTCCGGCGACTACCCGCTGGGCACCGTGACCGTCCCGTCGCTGGCCGCCGCCGCCGCGCTGCACGGGGAGATCGCCCTGTCCCTGCCGTTCAATCCGCCCAGCGGGTTCACGGCGGTCGACTCGGCGTACGTGGGCATGATCGTCGACGCCGGCCATGCCGTCAGCGAGGGCGTCGAGACCAACAACAGCGGCCGCGGCGACGGCGTGGACCGCTCGGCGCTGCACATCAGCGGCAAACCCGACCTGGTGGGCGCGTCGCTGACGCTGGAGTCGTCGATCCTCAACCTCGGGGCGATGACGGCCGAATTCGCCATCGCCAATGCCGGCGAGGGCGCCGCCCCGCCCTTCGTCGTCCGGTTCTACCTCTCCCAGGACGACCACGTCGCCGCCTCGGACATCCTGCTGGCCGAGCAGACCGTCGCGGGGATCGGCGGCGGAAACACCTGCCACGGGTCCGTCAGCCTCGCCGTGCCGACGAGCGATCCGTTCGGCGACGGCCGGACGTACGCGCTCGGCATGATCATCGACGCCCTGGACGACGTGAACGAAAGCTCCGAAGGCAACAACGCCAACCGCGGCTGGGGACAGGACAAGGCCCGCGTCGGCTACGGCGGAAGGATCTTCTACGCCGACTTCGAGCACGGCGACGGGGCCATGAACCTCGTCAACGACACCCTCGACGCCCCCGTCGACGGCCTGTGGCACCTCACCACCCATCGCGGCGGCCAGACCGGCCACAGCGGCGAACGCAGCCTCCATTACGGCCGCTGGGACGACGGCGAGGGCCAGTGGGACTACGACGCCGGCCACTCCCACGGGACGGCCTTCTCCAAGTGGATCGAACTGCCCGACGGGCCGGTTGCCCTGGCCTTCAACTACCTCTGCCAGGTCGAGCCGGCCGCCGGCGAGAACCCCACCGTCCTGGTCAGCGACGGCCAGACGACCAGCACCGTCCTGCTGAGCAAGTTCGACGGGCTGGACGCCGACACGGGCGGCGACTGGCAGGTCGCCATGGCCGACCTGACCGCCTTCGCCGGCAGGAGCGTGCGGCTGCGGTTCGAGCTCAACACGCTCAACGCCGAGGCCAACGATTACGAAGGCTGGTACATCGACGACATCGCCGTCTGGGCGGTGCACAATCCCATCACCTTCGACACCTTCCGCAGCCTCAATCACAACAGCGACTACCGCCATGCGATCGCCCGCATCGACCATCGGGGCGACCACGACGCCTTCGTGTTCAACGAGGAACAGTTCAACGGCACCTTCACGATCACCGCGACCGGCAACGGATCGCCGGTGGCGCCCGCACTGGCCGTCTACGACTACCTCACCGGCGAGATGCTCGCCATGGACGCCGGCTCCGGCGACGGGGGCGCGCCGTGCATCACGCTGGGCAACACCGGCCTGTGGAACAGCTACCTCGTCGAGGTGTGGGACGCCGCCGAGCAGGCCACCGGCGACGTCGGCGTCCTGGTCGACGGGGAGGCGCGGTTCCCCACGCTGCCCATCGCCCTCGATGCCGGCGGCCGCGGGAGCATCGTCTCCACGATCAACAGCAACGAAGACACCGACTACTTCCGCATCCAGGCCCCCGCCCAGGCCCCGGGCGTGCTGGAGATCGTCCTGCACGACCTGGACGTCGACCTGCGCACCCGCCTGCAGGTCTGGCGCGGCCAGGCCGACGCCGCCCCGGAGGCCGTCGCCCACACCGAGATGGGCGACGAGGTGCTCCACCTCCCCGTGCGCCAGCCCGGCGAGTTGTTCTACCTGACCGTTGCCGACCATGATTTCAGCGCCTCCGGCCGATACGAGATCACCGTCGACTTCCACCTCCGCCGCGCCGGCGACGCCGACGAAGACGGCGACGTGGACCTCGACGACTTCGTCGCCCTCAAGCAGAACTTCGGCGCCGCCGACGCCGCGTGGTCCCAGGGCGACTTCGACGGCAGCGGGACCGTCGACCTGGACGACTTCGTCATCCTCAAGCAGAACTTCGGCGCCGCCGCCGCCGTCCGGGGCGACCGCGCCGACCTGCTGACCGAGACCCGCGGCGACGAGGCGCTCCACGCCCCGCCCGCCGTGCGCCGCATCCGCCGCCGGCTCATCCGAACCGGCGCGGCTCCGTCGCCGGCCCTCCGGCCGGCCGACCTCCTGGCGACGCTGCGGCCGCTGACGGCCGCGCGGGTCTGAAAGCAACCGACTACGCCCCCTCCAAGGCAGCCCGCCGAGGCCGCATCCGCGGCCCCGTGCGCGATGCCAAAAACACAGTACCCCCTCACCCTAAGGGCACGAAGTGTGCACACTCTGGGGGTCGAGAATTTCTGCAGCGCCTGTTGTGCCTGGCCCTTACGAACAAAATGCATTCCGCAGTGGACC
>JAAYZK010000432.1 GCA_012514895.1 Planctomycetota bacterium
AGTTCGTCTTCAGGATCACGAAGTCGTCGAGGTCCACATCCCCGTCACCGTCGAAGTCCGCGCGGTCGTCGGTCAGGGGGCTGCGGCCGAAGGTCGTCTTGAGGATGACGAAGTCGTCCAGGTCGACGTCCCCGTCGCCGTCGGCGTCGCCGGGCCGGGCCGTCTGGACGAACATCTGCTTGAGCAGGACCAGCATGCCCCGGGCCATCCGCTGTTCGCCGGCGTCGGTGTTGGGGTGGACACCGGCCGCGTCGTCGGAGAACTCATCGCACATGTACGGAACGCCGTTGGCGTTGACGTTGGGCGTGCCGTCCAGGTGCGTCGACAGGATGGAGTTCATGTCGTAGATCGGCACATCCCCGAGGTAGGTGCTCAGGATCGCCTGGCTGAAGTCGCGGCTGCCGACGTTGTTGGGGTCGTCGGCCACCGGCGAGCAGCCGCTGGTGACGTAGATGAACTGGATGTCCGGGTAGTCCAGCCGCAGCGAGTCCATGATCGTGGTGTAGGTGGTCCACGTGCCCATGGTCGTGTAGTGGAAGAAGATGATCGCCGCGTCGACGTCGTCGTGGAACTTCTGGCGGATGATCGAATCGAACTCGGTCACGCGGGCGGTGTGCGGCCAGTAGGTGCAGTAGTACTGCACGAAGTCGTACGTCTGGAAGATGTCATCGGGCACCGCGCCGATGCCCTCGCTGATCACCTGGAAGCCGCCGGTGTAGTTGAGGTGGTACATGGCGTTCTGGCCTTCCAACTGCACCATGCCGGCGCGGAGGTTCTGGCCGAAGGAGCGGCTGGCCAGGAGGATCTTCTTGGAGCGGATGACCTCCATGTCCGCGGCGGTGATCGTCGGGAACAGGCTGTCGGCCTCCCACCCGCCGACCCGCGGGGCGTCGTTGGCGCCGGGGACGTAAGGCACGACGGTGATGGTCACCGTGTCCGTGCCGGTCATGGCATCGTCGTCGGTGACGGTCAGCGTGATGACGTGCGTGCCGACGGCCAGGACGACCGTGGGTGTCGCGCCGGTGGCGATCGGGGTGCCGTTCTCGCTCCAGGCATAGCTGACGATCGTGCCGTCGTAGTCGACCGAGCCCGTCCCGCTTAACTGGACCGGTTCACCGGCCCCGCCGGCGCGGTTTTCGATGCTCCGGTCCAGCCCGGCGTCGGCGACCGGGGCCTTGGGCGCGCCGTCCAGGACCGTCACGACCACCTCGTCGCTGTCGGTCGTGCCGACCCCGGAGGTGCAGTGCAGCGTGACGGCGTGCGTGCCGATCGGGAACGACACGTCAAGCGTCGGGCCGGCGCCCAGCAGCGTCTGGCCCTCGTACCATTCCCACACCACGACGTTCCAGCCCGAGGCGGTCCCGTCCAGCGTGACCGTCTCGCTGCCGCTCTGGTCGGCGTCGGTCACGACGATGTCGTCGCCGGCGGCGGCGAAGGACTGGGGCTGGGCCTCGACGGTGATCTCGACCGTGCCCGCGTAGGTCGTCGCGTCCGAGCAGGTGATCGTCAGCATGACGGTGTGGACGCCGACCGGCAGCGTGACGGTGGGGTTGACGCCCGTGGCGATCTCGGCCCCGTCGAGCGTCCAGCGGTAGGCGGTGATCGTGCCGTCGGGGTAGTCCGACCTCGAGCCGTCCAGCGTCACCGGCTCATCGCCGCTGCCGTCGGTGTCGTAGGCGGTCTGGTCGTCCCCGGCATCGGCGTAGTCCAGGGCGGTGAAGAAGGCGATCTCGGAGAACGAGACGGCGAACTTGCCGTCCGGGGCGGTCTCGAACGTGTGGTAATCGGGGTCCCAGTTGCTGTAGAACGCCAGCGTGGCGTCCAGGCGGACGTAGCGGGCCTCGACGGCGCCGAGGTTGAACGTGGTGATCGAGGCGTTGGCGGTGTTGACGTCGAACTCGCCGACGGGCGCGAACGTCGTGCCGTCCGTGCTGACGGAAACCGCGGCCTTGGCCAGCTTGCGGTAGTTGCCGTCATTCATCGTGATGGAAACGTCGCCGACGAGGTAGACGTCGTCGAAGGCGTAGATGATCCACGCCGGGGCCGCCAGGCCCGAATACCAGAACGTGCTGATGTCCCCGTCGATGCTCTTGGGCGCATCCCAGGTGGTGCCCAGGTGCCCGGAAAAACTGTCGACCGTCACCGGCGCGATCTGCGCCGCCAGAACGGGGCCGCCCAGGAACACGACCGCCGCCAGGATACTCACGACACACCATCGATTCGCCATGGGTCCGTCCTCCTTCGCCTTCAGTTCCCGAAATTGCTCTTCAGGATCACAAAATCATCCAGGTCCACGTCGCCGTCGCTATCGAAGTCGGCGCGATCGTCAGTCAGGGGATCGGCGCCGAAGGTCTGCTTGAGGATGACGAAGTCGTCGAGGTCGACGTCCCCGTCGCCGTCAGCGTCGCCGGGCGTGGCGACGACGTATTCGAACGCCCCGATGTCCGGCGCGCCGCCCTGGGGGACGGGCGTGCCGTCGAAGTCGGTTGTCAGGCCGACATCGACGCCGGCGTCACGGGCGGGGCTGTCGGGGAGAAGGCAGTAGTCGCCGGCGCCGGGATCGACCCACAACTGCTCGGGCGCGGCCAGGAACTCGCCGGGCCCGAGGTTGTCGGCATCCTGCGTCCACGAGAGGCTCGTGAAGATGTTGTATTCGCTGACCCCGCCGCGGTACTGCACGGGGCTGCCGTCCATGATGTTGTTCCTGGCGACGACATTCGTCGACGTCGAGCTGATGGACGTGCCGCCGCGGATGACGTTGTTGTAGAGGTACAGCCCGTTCTGGTTGCGCCAGTCGGCAAAGGCGTAGTTGGCGTCCTGGCCGCCGACCAGGACGTTGCAGGCGATGGTCATGTTCGCGCAGTCGCCCACGGTGCAGGCGATGTTTCCGCCCCACACCCGGTTGCCGAAGATGAGGATGTCGGACGAATCGAGGTACACGGTGATGCCGTTGGCGTGCCCGCCCTCGTTGTCGAAGACGATGTTGCCGGTGATGTCGCTGTGGTGCGACCAGTAGTAGTCGATGGCGGTGCCGCCGTTCTTCTGGAGGGTGTTGTTGCGGACCGACGAGTAGAGCGCCTCGGCGATGATGATCCCGCGGCCCTTGTTGAACCGGACCTCGTTGCCCTCGATGACGCTGTCGGTCACATCATCCAGGCCGATGCCGCTGCCGGCGTGGTTGATGACGATGTTGTCGGCGATGGTCAGTCCCGTGCAGCCGACGTTCATCGTGTTGGTCACGGCCGCGTCGGCGGCGCCCGTCTTGCGCAGTTCGAAGCCGCGGATCGTGACATGGCTGGCGGCGCCGAGGTCGAAGCAGCAGTCCCGGACCGTGACGGAGATGTCCTTGCCCGCCGTGCCCGGCGTGAGCGACCACAGGTACATCCTCGGGCGCCCGGATGCGTCGGTCTGGTCCTCCCGGATGACGAACTCGCCGGGGGTGTCGAGGATCTTCAGCGCGTTGACCATGGCGTACGTCGTGTAGAACGGCTCGCCCAGCGGCTCGAAGAAGATCGTGCGGCCGGCGGGGTCGTAGCCGGTGACGCGCCTGCGGATGACGGCGTTGTTGCCGCCGTGGATGTACATGTAGGTCGAGCCGTCCCAGGTCGCCGGGTCGGGATCGGTGAAGTAGTCGGCATCGGTGATCGACGTGTCGGTGCAGGCGTCGTGGGTGAGGAACTCGCTGACGTTGTCGTGGTAGAACGGGTCGGCGATGTTGGGGTCCTGCGCCGGGTGGAGCAGGCCGTCCTCCTCGAAGTACGCCTGGTTGAACGCCGTGGTCCCCGCCGGGACGCAGGTCCAGTGGATCTCGGCCCAGTGGGGGTTGCCGTCGGCGTCCTCCGGGCCGCTGCAGGGCGTCCACTCCGTCAGGGACGTCGACCCGTCGATGACGGCCCGCCCCTGGCCGAACGTCCCGGCGGTGTTTCCGTCGTAGACGATGGGACGGCCGGCCTGGCCGGAGCGGTGGCAGGTGATCTGCCCGCGGTAGACGACCCCGCCCTTGAAGACGACGGTGTCGCCGTAGTACAGGGCGGTGTTCGCCGGCGTGCCCGCGGCGTTGGGGTCGCCGGGGCAGTGCTTCCAGGCCGCCAGGGGCGACAGGCCGCTGTCGGCGTCGGAGCCGCCGTCGAAGTCGACGTAATAGGTGTTGAAGCCGAGCGGGTGGTGGACGGTCACGATCACCGCGTCGGTGTCGGAGGCGCCCTGGTCGTCGGTGACGGTCAGGAGGATCGTGTGAACGCCGAGGGCCAGCTCCAGCGTCGCCGAGGCGCCGTCGGCGATCACCTGGTCGTTCTCGGTCCAGGTCCAGCCGACGACGGCGCCGTCGGGATCGAACGAGGCCGAGCCGTCCAGCGTCACCCGTTCCACGCCGTCGCCATCATCGTCGGTGAGGCTCTGGTCCGTGCCGGCATTGGCGGCCGGCGCGAGATTGGTGCCCTGGCTCACCCTCGTGGCCGTCGCGGCCAGGATCGTCAGCCCGCGGCTGTTGTTCTGGAGCGTGGGGGCCGTGTCCTCGATGCGGAAGCCCCACAGCGCCCGTTCGCCGTCCAGCGGCAGCGGCGCGGCGAACTCGTAGAGGCGGCCGGTGAGGTTGCTCACGGCCCCGGTGGCGCCGGTGGCGTTGACGTAGGCCTTCGTGAAGGTGCAGACCGTCGCGAAGCCCGCCTCCGGGGCGGCGTCGGTCATCATCGGCCCGCTGCCGCCGTCGGCGGCGCTGAAGGCGTAGAGGACCTCGGCGTCGGCGCCGTCGGGCCCGTACAGGGCGAGGATCCGCATGCTCCGCGCCCGGTCGGACGCGGCCATGGCCGCCAGGACGAAGTTGACGTCGGCGTAAGCGCCCTTCTGGCTTTCGGGCAGTTCGGCCGTCGCCGAGGGGATCTGCCAGTCCTCGACCCGCCAGGCGGCGCCGGCGACCATCACGTTGGGGACGATCGGCCAGCCGAGGCCGGGGGCGGCGGCCTCCAGCCAGTCGCCGGGGCAGGTCGGGTTGCCGCCGGCCGAGGCGATGTGGTACTCGCGCTCGTCGGCGCCGGCGAGGATCCCGTCCTCGGGCGTGCCCGCACCGTCGGCGATCCACTGGGGGTGGAACCAGTTGAAGGCCGTGGAATACGCGTGCTGCGTGGAGGCGCCGATCATCAGCGCGCCGCTGTTGAGCACGCCGAATCCCACGCCGGCGCCGAGCCCGCCCTGCAGTTCGGCCAGGTCCAGGTCGGGATCATGGCCGGAGGCGTAGTCGTAGATCGCCTGCATCTCCAGCGGGCCGCACCAGGCATCCATGTTGAACCCGCCTGCGATGTCCAGCGGCACCGTCATCGGCTGCGCGAAACACACTCCCGCCAGCACGCCCACGATCAGCATCGCTGCAGTCCGTCCCACCGTCTCACCTCCCGTGTCCGCCATCTCAGCCTGCCGTGCCGAAGTTGCTCTTCAGGATCACGAAGTCGTCGAGGTCCACGTCGCCGTCCGAATCGCAGTCGCCTTGGGCGGGTCCGGCCGTCACATCCGTGCGGCCGAAGTTGTGCTTGAGGACGACGAAGTCGTCGAGGTCCACGTCCCCGTCGCCGTCGCAGTCGCCGGCGAGCTCATCGACGTACTCGAAGGCGCCTGCGTCCGGGGCCGCGCCCTGGGGCACGGGGGTGCCGGCGAAGTCCCGCGTCAGGCCGGGGATCGCTACGCCCGCGTCGATGGCGGGGCTGGAGTCCCTGAGGCGGAAGTCGAGGTTGGCCGGATCGACGAACAGGGCCTCGCGGGTCGCCTGGAACTCCCCGGGCCCCAGGTCGCCGGCGTCCTGCATCCACATCAGGCTGGTGAAGATGTTGTTCTCGCTGACGCCGCCGCGGTAGGCGACGGGCGAGCCGTCCATGATGTTGTTCTTCGCGACGACGTTGGTGGTGGTCGACCCGACGGACAGCGCGCTGCCGTCGTCGCTGTCGGTGAGCATGATGTTGTTGTAGTAGTACAGCCCGTCGCACTTGCCCCAGTCGGCCACGGCGTAGTTGCCGTCGACGGAATGCAGGACGTTGTAGGCGGCGGTGATGTTGGTCGACTCCTTGACGGTGAGGGCCACCATGCCGCCGGTGACGTGGTTGTAGGCGACCAGGCAGTTGCTGCAACTGAGGTACAGCGTCAGGCCGTTGGCGTGGACGCCGGTGTGGCCTGCGACGGTGTTGCCGATCATCTGGCTGTCGCGGCAGCCGTAGAAGTCGATGGCGGTGCCGCCGTTGGCCCGCAGGGTGTTGTTGCGCACGACGACCCGCAGGCCGTCGATGTTCATCCCGGAGTTGTGGGGGTTCTCGTAGATTTCGTTATCCTCGATGAGGATGTCGATGCAGTCGTCGCTGCCCGTGCCGTACATCCGCAGCGTGCTGGCCTTCTCGGCCGAGAAGTTCCACCGCAGGACGTTGTCGCGGATCGTGATGTCGGTGCCGCCGGAGAACGTGCGGATGGCGTTGCCGTCCCGGTGCTGGGCGGTTCCGGCGGCGTGCTTCTGGACGATGAAGCCCTGGACGACCAGGTGGTCCCTGCCGACCAGGTCGATGCCGGTCTCGCGGACGCTGAAGGTCACCTCGCCGGCATTCGGATCGCCGTCGGCGGGCCACAGCCAGATGCGGCGGCCGCCGTCCGGCTCGGCCGCGGCTGCAACGACGAACTCGCCGGGGCCATCCAGCGCGTCGATGTGATTGGCCATTGCGTACAGGCCGTACCCGTAGTCGTACGGGGTCACCGAGCCGCTCCACGTGACGGTGGAGGTGGCCGGGTCGTAGGCGGTGATCTGCCTGCGGGTGACGACGTTGGGGGTCACCCACATCCGCAGGTAGGCGCCGACGTAATGGTTCGGGTCGTCGTGGGTGAAGTAGCTCGCGTCGGTCAGCGTGGTGGCGCCGATGTTGTGCTCGACCCTGCGGAAGGTGTCCAGGTCGTCGGGGAAGAACGCGTCGTTGATGTCGGGGTCCTGGGCCATGGTGAGCAGCCGGTCGTTCTCGTAGATCTGCACCGCCGTCAGGTCGACGGGCCCGGGGATGACCGTCGTGTAGATGCTGGCCCAATGCGGGCTGCCCCCGGCGTCGGCCGGCGATGCGCAGGCGGTCCAGCCGGTCAGGCGGACCGAGCCGTCGATGATGGCGCGGCCGGTGCCGAAGGTGCCGGCGGTGTTGCCGTCATAGGTGATGGGCGCGCCGGGGGCGCCGGACCAGGCGACCTTCACGGTGCGCAGGTAGGCGGCGTCGGCCAGGGAGCGGTAATAGACCCCGCCCTTGAAGATGACGGTGTCGCCGGGGGCCAGGACGGTCGTGTCGGCGATGCCCGTCGCCGCGTTGTCGCCGGGGCATCGTTTGAAGGGCGCCGCGGGGGACGTGCCGGCGTTGGCGTCGGAGCCGTCGTCGTAGTCGACGTAGTACGTCGCCGCGCCGGCCCGGGCGGCAGAAAACGCCGCCGCGCCGGCGGCCAGGATGAGGATCGCGACGAGCGCAGGGAATCGATTAATACACGCCATGCCGTTACAACCTCCTCCATCGCACAAGGGGGAAACCTGACAGCGCTTGCAACCAATGCAGGCGCTACTTATGGTAGCATACCCGGGCCGAATCGACAACCGCCTTCCTGGATCGATTCCGGCGGAAAGGTTTTCTCTGGAAAGGACTTGAACGTGTCGAACGCTCCACAGGTCACCATCATCGGCGGGGGGATGATCACGCAGGTGCAGTTGCTGCCGACGATCTACCACCTCCAGCGGGAGGGTCTCGTCGGCGACATCCACATCTGCGCCCTCAACGCCGCACCGCTCAAGGCGCTCCAGGACGACCCGACGCTCGCCAGGGGCTTCCCGGGCCAGAGCTTCACCCCCCACCCCGACCCGGCCAGGGTGGACCCCGACAAGGCGCTGCCGGACCTCTACAAGGAGGTTCTGGCCGCGGCGCCGAAGGGCTCCATCGCCCTGATCGCCGTGCCGGACCAGATGCACTACCCGATCCTCAAAGAAGCGATCCGCTGCGACCTGCACGTGTGCATCGTCAAGCCGCTCGTCCTGACGCACGCCCACGCCGAGGAGGTCGCTCAGCTCGCCGCCGAGCGCGGGCTGGTGGTGGGCGTTGAGTACCACAAGCGGTTCGACTACCGAAACCTGATGGCCCGCCGCAACTACCGCGCGGGGCGCCTCGGCGAGTTCCGCCTGGCCCAGGCCCAGATGATCGAGCCGTACTACTACCGCGACAGCAACTTCCAGAACTGGTGCACCTGCGAGAACTCCGACATGTTCACCTATGTCGGCTGCCACTACGTCGACCTGGTGGCGTTCATCACGGGTCTGCGGCCGGTCTCCGTGAGCGTGTACGGCATCCGCGACAGATACCCCAACGGTCGCGAGGGCTTCCTGTGGACGGATGGGCGGGTGATCTGGGAGAACGGGGCGTCGCTGAGCGTCGTCGACGCGATCGGCTACCCCAACCGCGCCGCCGGCGGCAACGCCCAGGGGCTGGCGATGTGGTGCCAGGGCTCGACCGACGCGACGCTGCTGGTCCACTCCGACCAGTACCGCGGCGTCAAGTGCAGCTACGAGGAGGCCGGCAGCGATCCCGGCGACACGGTGTACGCCGAGCCGAACCCCGACTATTTCCAGATCATCGACCAGGGCGGCGTGGGCCTGACCCCCGTCGGATACGGCCACCGCAGCGTCGAGTACATCATCCGCCAGTGCCGCCAGGCCGCGACGATCCAGGACCTCAAGGACCGCCGCGCCTTCATCCGCCGCCTGGACGACGAGGGCATCATGGCCACGCCCTCCAACAGCAGCTACAACGAGTTGGTCGTCGAAGCCGCCCGCAAGAGCATCCTCGCCGGCGGCCGCGAAGTGGCCATCGCCTACGGCGACAAGCCGGGCGTGGCGTTCCGCACGTACGACTGACCAGAGGTGCCAGGCCCGAGCAACGGCCTCCGACCCCTCCCCGGCAGGAGAGGTTGGAGGCCGCCTCGCTTGGGCACGAGGAGATGAAGCAGGCGGGCGAACCGCCGATGCCGGTGTCCGATGTCCCCGCCGGCGGCGCCCGGACAGTTATCCTTGAAATCCTGGCGCCTTGGCGCCATAAAGGTGTCCGTCGGGTCCCCCGATGCCACCGGGCCGCCCGGCCGAACCCGAATAACACTAGGAAGGAAGCAGTACCGTCATGGCAACCAAGGAATTCCCCCTCGACCCCCAGACCGTTCCGGCCGTCCAGACCGCCTACCGCACGATCCGCACGAAGATTCCCGTACCCCAGTCGATCGAGAAGCTCCAGCGGCTGCATGATCTCGAGCCGCGTTCCATGGCCGGCCAGCCGCCGGTGATCTGGGCCGGCGGCGAGGGGGCGACCGTCCGCGATCCGTACGGCAACCGGTGGCTGGACTTCTCCAGCGGGGTGCTGGTGACCTCCGTCGGCCACGGACGCCCCGAGGTCGTCAAGGCCATCCAGGACACCGCCGCCCAAGGGCTCTACCACGCCTACTGCTTCCCCACCGACGTCCGCCTGCGGCTCGTCGAGACGCTCACCGACCTGCTGCCGGCCCCCCTCAAGCGGGTCTTCCTGCTGACGACCGGCTCGGAGGCCTGCGAGTGCTGCATCAAGCTGGCCCGCACGTGGGGCATGAAGGTGGCCGGCAAGTCCAAGAAGGTCCTGGTCACCTTCGACAACGCCTTCCACGGCCGTACGCTCGGCTCGCAACTGGCCGGCGGGGCGCCGGGGCTCAAGACGTGGATCGGCGACCTCGACCCGGCCTTCGTGCAGGTGCCCTTCCCGGACGGCTTCCGCCAGAAGGATGTGTCCTTCGACGTCTTCGAGGCCGCACTCGCCCGGCAGGGCGTCGACCCCGCCGACGTGTGCGGCGTCATGAGCGAGACGTACCAGGGCTGCAACGCCAAACTCATGCCCGCCGAGTACGCCCAGGCCCTGCGGGCGTGGTGCGACAAGCACAACGCGGTGCTGATCTTCGACGAGGTCCAGGCCGGCTTCGGCCGCACCGGCAAGCCCTTCGGCTTCATGCACTACGGCATCACCCCCGACCTGATCGCCTGCGGCAAGGGCATTTCCGGCGGCATGCCCCTGTCGGCCGTCGCCGGCACCGAGAAGCTGATGAACCTGTACGGCCCGGGCGAGATGACCTCGACGCACTCGGCCAACCCGATCTGCTCGGCGGCGGCCCTGGCGAACATCCGCGTGATCCTCGACGAAGGGCTCATCGAGCACGCCGCCGCCCTCGAACCCGTCCTGGTGGACGGCTGCAGGCGGATCGCCGCGGCGGCCGGCGGGAAGGTCGGCCGCTGGGACGTCACCGGCCTGGTCGGCGCCCTGCAGTTCGCCAGGCCCGGCACGACCACGCCCGACTCCGACCTGGCCTGGAAGATGGTCCTGCGGGCCATCCAGTCCGGCGTCATGCTCTTCGCCCCCGTCGGCGTCGGCGGCTGCGCCATCAAGATCAACCCGCCGCTGATCATCACCGAAGACGCCCTGCAGGAAGGGCTGGACGTCCTGGAGAAGATCGCCGCCGAAGTCTAATAATGACAACAGCAGTGCATGGGAGGTGCCGCCGTCCTCCGGGGGGGGGCAGTGCGTGACTGAGGTCCTGAACTACTCCGCGCCCAGGTTGTCGGCTCCCCTGCTGCGGCAGTCGGCCCGCCCGTACGTGCGGACGCTGTCGCGCGGGGCGCTGGCGATCCTGATCTCGGTGTTCCTGGAGATCGGGGCGTTCTTCATGCACCTCCTGGCCGCCCGGGTCGAGGCCCCGGCGATCATCACGGCCGGCTTCGCCAGCCTGCCCGTCCTGACGGCGCTGGCGGGCACCTGGATGCTCACCGTCGCCGACCGCTCCCTGCCGGGCGACCTGCGGCGGGGGCGGCTGCGGTGGTTCCTCCGCGCCTCGGCGATGGGTGTCGTGGCCCTGACGATGGCGCCCATCTTCGTCGATCACGGCGGGGTGGCCTTCAAGGGCCGCCAGGTCCTGGCCGCCCTCGCCCTGGGCGCTGCCGCCGTGCAGGTGGCGGCGGCCTTCGCCCTGTTCGCCTACTTCGTCCACCTCGCCCGACGCATCCCCGACCTCGTGCTGGCCGACCGTACGCGGCAGCTCCTGTGGCTGCTGGTCGGCGTGCGGGCCCTGGGCCTGTTCGGCATCCTCCTGGCCGTCGCCTTGGCGGTCCTGGGAACGGTCACCGGCAGGATCGCGGCGGCCGAGACGAACGTCCTGTACGCCACGGTGCTCATCCCCGTCTGGCTGGTCCTGCGGGTCGCCGTCAACCTGTGGTGGATGGTCCTGCTCCGCGAATACTACGTCCACTTCACCCGCCAGATCGCCTTCGCCCGCAGGCGCCCCACCGTCCAGGCCTACCTGCCGGAGTCCCGCTGAGGCGATCAGAGGTTCGCGCCGCGGCCGCCGCGCGGTATCATGGACGGCCGTAGCATCCCGTAACGGCCCGACCCTGGAGTGCCCATGACCGTGCTCGACAACACAGCCTGCATCATCCTCGCCGGCGGGCGAGGCAAGCGGATGGCGTCGGCGGATCGCCACAAGGTGTGCTTTCCGATCGACGGACGGCCCGCAATCGTCCGGGCCATCGACACCTATAAAGCCGCCGGCCTGCGGCACTTCCTCGTCGTCGTCGGGCAGATGGCCGAACAGGTCATCGCCACGGTCAGCGCCGCCCACCCGGAGGCGACCTTCGTCTTCCAGGCCGACCCCCGGGGCACGGGCCACGCCGCCAAGGTCGCCGTCGACGCCCTGGCGGCCCAGGGCTACCGCGGGGACGTCCTGATCGTCATGGGCGACAAGATGACCCGCCCCCAGGTCGTCCGCGACCTGGTCACCCGCTTCCGCGACCAGCAGGTCGACCTGCTGCTGGCCACCCAGCCCATCGACTCACAGAGCGACCTGGGACGCGTCATCACCGACCCGCGCGGACGGGTGCTCGGCATCGTCGAGATGCCCGACCTCCAGGCCGCCCGGAAGAACCGCAGGAAGGTCCCGCTGGGCGGCGACGAGTACACCGCCGCGCAACTGACGCGCCTGTGCACCAGCGTGAACGGGTCGATGTACTGCTTCCGCTTCGATCCGCTCCACCAGGCCCTCGGCAGGCTGCGGGCCGCCAATGCCCAGGGCGAGCTGTACCTCACCGACACCGTCGAGATGGTCGCCGCCGGCGGCCGGGCCGCGGCCCATTTCATCGAGGATCCCGAAGACCTCATGGCCTTCAACACCCCGGCCGAGCTGCTGGCCATCGAGCAGGTCGTCCGCCGGCGCGCCAGCGAGACGCCCGTGCGGGTCTCGGCCCGCTCCGGCGAGGCCCTGACCGCCGCCAGCCTCAAGCCGGCCGCCGACTGGCTGGCGATCGTCACGGGCGATGCGCCCGCCTGGCGCGGCGCCCTGCGCGAGGCGTACGGCGACGACGCCGACCTGACGGCCGAGCGCCGCAAGGCGCTGACCGAGGTCGTCCGGGCGTTCATCAAACGCCACGGACCCGACCGGCCCATGGTGCTCGTCCGCGCCCCCGGACGGCTGAACCTGATGGGCCGCCACGTCGACCATCGAGGCGGGTACGTCAACGTCATGGCCATCAGCCGCGAGGTGCTCCTGGCCGCCGCCCCGCGCACCGACGACGTGGTGACGCTCACCAACGTCGACCCCAAACGCTTCGGACCCCGCGAGTTCCGCATCTACGACCTGCTGCACGAGGCGTCCTGGACCGACTGGATCGACTTCGTCAACTCCCAGGCCGTCCGCCACTTCCTCGCCCAGGCCCTGGGCGACTGGAGCCACTACGCCCGCGCCCCGCTGCTGCGGCTGCAGCACGAGTGCCGCGACGTCAGGCTGCGGGGCATGGACTGCGTCGTCACCGGCAACATCCCCACCGGGGCGGGGCTGTCCAGCAGCTCGGCCCTGGTCGTCGCGTTCGCCGAGGCGGCCCTGGCGCTGAACGGACTGGACGTGGCGATCAACGATTTCATCGACATCTGCGGCGAGGGCGAGTGGTTCGTCGGCACCCGCGGCGGCTCGGCCGACCACGCCGCCATCCGCACCAGCAAGATCGGCCAGATCTCCCGGATCGGGTTCTTTCCCTTCCACCTGGCCGGCGAGGAAACCTTCCCGGCCGACCTGAAGGTCGTCGTCGCCTACAGCGGCGCCACCGCCAACAAGAGCGCGGGGGCGCGCGACATCTTCAACCAGCGGGTGCTCTGCTACGAGCTGGCCGAGCTGTTCCTCCGCCGCTACTGGCCCGCCGCCGCCGACACGAAACACCTGCGCGACATGACGCCCGAACGGCTCGGCGTCGGCGTCGCCGAACTCTACCGCGCCCTGGCCCAGCTTCCGGAAAGACCCTCCGTGGCCGAGTTCCGCCAGCTCATGCCCCGCGCCGACGACGAGCGCCTCGACCGCATCCTGGCCACGCACGGCTCGTCGGGCCGCCACGACCTGCGGGGCGTGGCCCTGTACGGCCTGTCGGAGATCGGCCGCAGCGAGCAGTTCGCCGCCGTCATCGGCGCGGGGGATCTCGAGCGGGTCGCCCAACTCATCCGCCTCAGCCACGACGGGGACCGCTGCTTCCGCTACGACGCCGCCGGCAAGCGGCATCGCCACGTCGTCCACACGCACGACACGGCACTGCGCCGCCTGGCCGAGACGGAGGCGGACCTCGCGACCCAATGCGGCCGTTACGCCTGCAGCACCGAGGCCATCGACCATCTTGTCGATATCGCCGGCGCCACCGACGGGGTCATCGGCGCCCAACTGGCCGGCGCGGGCCTGGGCGGCTGCATGATGATCCTCATCCGCCGCGACGGCCTGACGGGCCTGCTCGACCGGCTGCGGGACCAGTTCTACACCCCGCGGGAACTGGCCATGACCGCCTACGTCTGCACCCCCGTCGCCGGCGCAGGACTGCTGAGCGTGTAGAGCCGCCTCCCCTCCGGGAAGCGCCCACCCCTCCGGGCGGTCACACGCCCCGCACCGCCCGGCCCGCCCGCCATCCGGCGAACAGGACTGGGAGGATTTCCTTGCCACTCCATTATTAGCCTTTTCTATCCACCCTCAAGGGGCCCTCGGAACAGTGATGTTATCAACCCTTTTCAAGACAAGGGGTTGCCCCTTTTCAGGGAAATAAAAACAATTTCTTTTTCCTTGCCTGGCCTCTTGGTCTCCGAGACTTGCGATACGCGTGTATTTCGCGTTCTCATCGGCCGCGACGCCTCGCCGTCTCTTGCCCCCGGTTCAGCGCTGCGCCCACGAAACGAGGCCTTCGGGTGGGGCGCTTCCGGTGGGACGGCCTATCGAATGATTCCTCGCGACGACCCGCCCGCGGGAGACCACAAGACCCGAGTTCCCCGAAACACCACGCCTCACAGAACCGGAATTCCCCCTATCTTGCCCACATTATCCGATCACGGACCTCAGAGTAAAGACTTAGTCTGTTTCAGATACAGCCTGGTCGCGGGCGCAGGCGACGGTATAATGTAAACCGTTACTGCCCGGCGGTTGAGCCAGGCGGAGCTCTATGGGTATCGGAGGAACGTGCGGGGGCACGAGCGCGGCTGGGTGTCTGCAATCCACCTTCGCCATTTGATTGTGCTCCACTGTTGTTGTGCGCGATGGACGCATGGAACCAAACGGAGGCATGTATGTATCGTACTGTGGTATGGACCCTCGTATCAGGCCTGTTGCTGGCCAGCGGATCCGCATTGGCGGACATGGGAGGCAACATCATCTACTTCAACTACGCCGGCAAGCTGCTGGAATGGCGGCCTGAGTACGGCAACGGCAACAAGGTGGAAATCGGCAAGTTCTGGTATCCCAACCCCAGCCCAAGCAACCCGAACCGCACCACCAATCAAGCCGGATTCCAGGACATCGCCGTCGATGCGGACGGGAAGATGTACGGCGTCAGCAGCGCCCAGGACGGATCGTTCTGGGCGATCGACCGGGCCACGGCGCAGGTGACGTACATCAGTTCCAGTTTCCTGGACTTGGCCACCAGCAGCCAGCACGACATAGGAGATAAGATCAACGCACTGGCCAACGCCGGCCTCGGCCGCTTCTTCGCCGCCATGGACGGTGGGGGCATCACCGGCGCCATCGACAACGGCCACCTGTACGAGTTATTCTGGGACGGGACGACGTTGAGCGGGCATGACCGGGGCGGGTACAACCCGAACACCACCGATCCGGTCTCCGCTGCCCTGTTCGGCAATAACTACAAGATTACGTCCGTCGGTGACCTGTGGTACTGGAACGACACCTTGTACGCGACGGTGCGTGCGTACGACACTTTCCAGGAAGGCGAGGCCCGCTTCATGCTGGCAACCGTCGATCCGCTGACTGCGATGTGCACGGCCGTAGCGAACCTCGACCCCTGGTCAGACGGAACCGTGGTGGTCGATGGGGTGCGGCAGCCCAAGTACGACGAAGGCAACAGACCCACCGGCAACCAGTACGAGGCCTTGGTCAACCACGGACCGTACGTCGGGCTGCTCCGCAACGACGGGTACCTGATGTACTGGGACGGCACCGTCGTCCTCGATGGGACGAACGTGCACTGGACGGGCATCGACGTCGGCTGCAACGACATCCTCGGCGCGACCGTGGTGACTCCCGCCCCGGGCGCCGTCGCGCTGGGCATGCTCGGCCTGGGCATGGTCGGCGCGTGGATGCGCAAGAAGACCGTGTAGCAGGACGGATCCGCACGAGCCTGTAACTTCCGGCTCGGGCGCCGTTGGATGGACCAGCGGCGCCCGAGCCGGTTTCGTTGCGCCGAAGGTTCGGGGGAGAAGCGACAGTAACTGACGGGGGGGCCGTTCCTGAGTTCGGGGCACATACACGCGATTGGCGACTCCTGCCGATGTACCTGGGGTCATGGAAGTAAGGCACACCCTTGGATGACTTCGGCAAGTGTTCTCAACTTGTGTTCGTTTAAGGGGCCATACACTCGTCTGGCCTCCCATCGTCCAAGGGTGGCCCGTTCGCGGCAGCCATGGCCGCTCACCCCGGACCGAATTCCATGCATGTCCCCCGAAGTGCCGCATTGATGTACGAGAGGGGACCCGGGCCCGAGGGAAGGAGGCCAGAACTGTTTGGCGGCGACTTCGACAGCAATTACGAGTGGGTCGTGAGGGACTGGCAGTCTCCGTACGAACGTGAGATGGCCGGTATTGCCAGGGACCGAGAGGACTTCGAGGCCCGGAATCCGTATCCGAGCGCTGGGGGGCCAGAAGCCGAGTTTCGGTATTTTCGTACGCTAAGGGGACCACAGGCACAGGTGCTCGACGACCGTGCAGAAAGAGCACGAGTTGCCCGGAATGAGCGCATCGGGGCACTCGCAGGGGCGCTGGGGCACATGTATCGCAGCAGCCCAGGGCTGCAGGACATGATGGACCGTGAGATGTCTCTTAGCCGTTACGATGCCATTGGGACAGCGTATGATAGCTTGCGGGGAAGATCCCCGTATTACGGAGAGTTCATAATCCGAGATGAGGGGCTGAAGTCGGACCTGACGCCCATATTCCTTTTGGCAGGCTGGTTCACCAGGGGAGTGTTGGCGTTAGATGGTCTAGCGAGCAGTTCTCCGCTTGTACACCTGACTAACAGGGAGGCCGGTGCGCTCATTAATGAGTCCGGGGTGCTGAGAGGGAATATTTACGCCGGGCCACTGTCCAATGCAGGCCGGAGCGGTCTGGGCATAACAGCGCGGACAGGCCTCGCTCCAAGTGGTTATGGAGCAGCCGTCCGGATTCCCGCCGCTGGCGAGGCAGCGTTCTCTGCAGTTCCACCGGTTGGGCCACTGACGACGTGGCAGTGGCTGACGGGGCAGCAGTACACTGCCAAGGGGGTGCTTGACTTGTCTACGGGAGCGTTTACGAGAGTCGGGGTCAACTGGAACCAGATCATGATTTACGGGCTCGATGCCGCCATTGACACCGGTAGTGCGTATACAATACATAAGATAGTGACATCGGGATCGTCTGAGGGAGGGCGCTGAAGGTTGCTGCAGTCAAGGTGAGATGTGGATACGCGGAGTCCTCTGTAGGAACGATGCCGTGAGAAAAATCAAGCCGATAAATGTAGTTGTGGCAGGTGCCGGCGTTGGCATAGGGATTGCGGCGGTGTGCTTCTTGGTGAATCTGATATCACCGAGTGCGGCAGTAGCTGGTATGGGCCATGTGTTCGTGGGAATAAGTCTCTCAATCGCTATGGTCCCGTTGGCTTCGCTTGTAGTATACACTTGTGTGATTGCGGTTAAGTCGTTGCGGCGACGTTGATGAGAACTGAGTGCCTGGAGCAGATCGTGCGAAGTGTTGCTGTTCTTGGCTTGAGGGTTGCGGTCGCGCTCTCAGTGACGGTGGTGACGTCTTGCAGGTTCAAGATATGCCCAGCGAGTTGATGGTGTGCGGGGTAGCTGTGGAGCAGGCGGTGGGGGAGACGGTTGGGCGAGGCCCCGCGGGAAGAGGCCCGGTATGGCTGGACTGAAAATGTGCGGGCCGTAACGTGTGTGATCTGCGAGCGAATCTGGGAAGACGGGTGTGGATGCCGACTCGCTCCGGACATGGAGAAGATTGCTGAGCGTTAGGCCGACCAGCCGTCACTGGCTTCGTGTAGCCCGCCGGGGCAAGTGCAGGCGGCGTGTCAAGAAACGCCATCCACACGCGGGAGATGAGTCGCGAAGAGGGTGATCCTGGTGGCGGGCCTAGTGTGCCGAGTGTAGAAAGTGTCAGAGGGCCACATTAGCGGCGAGATCTTAGTACTACAACGCTACAACGGCTTCCATTGACACTTGATCAAGTCTTTCAGGTATAGGCCGAGTGCGTGCAATCGCGCCAGCGTCCGTTTGCGATGCGAAG
>JAAYZK010000433.1 GCA_012514895.1 Planctomycetota bacterium
CGGCTCGCGGACGCTGGAAGCGCTGCGGTTCTCAGTCAGCACCGACGGCGTGAACCGTCCGACCGGCGTGAACCTCTTCGCCGCCTCCGCCGTGCCCGTGCCCGAACCGGCCACCGCGGGCCTGATCTTCCGCCGCCGGCGGTAACGGACGGCTCCAGAACCCGGCGGTTCGCTTGCGGACCGGGCGTGAAACAGCCCGCCGTCGACGAACCACCCCACCGGCATCCTCCCGAAGGCCGGCCTCCCATCCGGGGGCCGGCCTTCTGCGTCGGGACGTTCGCCGACCCCGCCTCCGTCGGTCTGTCTTCCACAGGACCGCGACATGATCTCTCGCTCCCGCGTGTCTCCTCGTCGCAACTCGTCATCGCCGGTCCCGGACGAAAGACTTCGGCCGGGGCGCCGGCCTTCGCAACAGCCCCAGGAAAACCACTTGGCGCCGTGACGGGCAATCAGGCGTTTGATCAATGGGTTTACGTACCATAAGCCGCGCGATACCAATGATTTAACGCAGATTTCGCCTTGACGGAATCGGCGGGGCGCTGTACAGAATCCTTAGTGTTGCTTGTGACAGAATCCTGTTCTCCTGGAGGTGAGCGATGAACGCGTTCCGGTTCAGACGATGCGGATCGTTGTGGGGTGCCGCGATGGTCGTCGTCGTGGCGATCTGGCTGGCGGGCACGACGGCGTTGGCGGCCGATTATTACATCGATTACGCCGGCGGGGATGACACCCAGGTCGGTTCGAAGGAGGCGCCCTGGCAGCGGCACCCATACATGCAGGGCTTCGCCGGCTCCTACGCACCCGCCGACGGGGACCGCTTCATCTTCAAGGGCGGGGTCGTCTGGCCGGGCGAGTGCTTCGGCCTGATCATCCAGCAGGGCGGGTCGGCCGAGCAGCCGCACGTCTACACCGTCGATGAAACCTGGTTCGACGGCGAGGCGTGGAGCCGACCGGTCTTCGACATGCAGAACCAGGTCATCGTCGGCAACAAGCCCGTCAGCTTCCTGTTCGCCTCCAATGTGGTCTTTAACGGCTTCGAGATCCGTAACCAGCGGATCTGGGGTCCCAAGGCGTACGGTTGGGGCGGCGTCTCCATCGATACCAGCGAGAACATCACCGTCTCGAACTGCTACATCCACGACTGGATCGTGGCCGAGCCTACGGTCACCGCCGACCACGAGTTCGGCGGCATCTGGTCCAAAGCCAGCCCGGGCACGGTCGTCGACGGGTGCGTCATCCACGGGCAGGTCGAGCCGATCACCGGCAAGTACAGCGGCACCGGCATCCGCAACGGCGGCACCACGCTCAACTGCGAGATCTACGACGTCCCCAACGGCCTGCTGGGCGGCGGGACGATCCGCAACTGCAACATCCATCACATCTACACCAGCTACGATTCGGGCACCAACGTCCTGACCCCGCCCAATGGCCGCCACGCCAACGGCGTGTACCTGTTCGGTAACACCGACTTCGTCGGTAACTGGGTCCACGATGTTCTGGCGGCAGGGGCGCCGGTCGTCTTCCCCGCCGCAGGGTGGAACGGGGTCAACGGCACGGCCTTGATCTACAACAACATCATCCAGGGCGGGATCCACCTCAACGGCGACGGGCTGGCCGCCGCGAACGAGGCCACCTGGCTCATCTACAACAACATGATCGTGGCGGGCAATGCCCCCATCGTGGCCTCCAAGAAGAGCAACAATCCCGCCGGCCACGTCCACATCATGAACAACGTCATCGTTTCCACCGGCACGTATCCCTGCCCGATCAACCTCGGCCAGACGGTCGCCGATCTCCAGATCGACTACAACCTCCACTACAACTCCTCCCCTTCACAGAACCTGGTCGGAGGACAACCCTGCGTGCTCTACCTCAACTGGGTCAGGCGACAGAATCTGGCCCAGACGCAGGCGGACGGCTTCAACCTCCACAGC
>JAAYZK010000434.1 GCA_012514895.1 Planctomycetota bacterium
CGCCTGCAGAAGCACTTCTTCAACGGCGGGGCGATGACGCCCGAGGCGGCGTCCGAACTGTACCAGGCGCGGGTCGACGAGATCTGGACGGCCCTGATGGGCGAATCGGCGCGGTGGGGGGATTTCTCCACCCCCTACAACGACGACCCGCTGCTGCGGGACGTCCAGTGGCTCGCCGAGTACGACTGGCTGATGAACAGCTATTTCCCGGTCCGAGCCAACACCGTGCTGGAGCAGTTCCGCTCGATCGGCCTCTACCCTGCGTTCAATGCGCCCCAGTTCAGCCAGCACGGCGGCCTGATCCACGCCGGGGACCCCGTCAGCATGACCGGCCCGGATGGGAGGACGATCTACTATACGCTGGACGGGTCCGACCCGCGCGACCCCGGCGCGCCGGGCGAGCCGGGCGTCAACGTGACGCTCGTGGCCGAGAACGCCGCCAAGCGCGTGCTGATCCCGACGACGGCCAACGGCGGCGACCTGCTGGGCACGTCGTGGTTGATGGGCGTGTTCAACGACAGCGGCTGGACCGCCGGCACCGGCGGCGTCGGCTACGACCGCGGGGGCACGAACTACGACCCGTACTTCGCCATCGACGTCGAATCGGCGATGTACAACGTGAACACCTCGGCGTTCATCCGCATTCCCTTCACCGTCAGCGCCGACGACCTGGGCGACCTGGACTGGATGACCCTGGGCGTCCGCTGCGACGACGGGTTCGTCGCCTACCTCAACGGCGTCAAGATCGCCGAGGACAACAACCAGCCCGACGCCGCGCCCGGCGTCCCCCTGTGGAACAACGGGGCCGTGGAGTACACCGACGAGGGCGACTCGGTCACCCTGCGCACCTGGAACGTCAACGCCTTCCTGGGCGCCCTGCAGGAGGGCGACAACGTCCTGGCCATTCACGGCCTCAACGCCGGGATGGGCAGCAGCGACTTCCTCCTGTCGGCGTCGCTGACCGCCGGCGGCTCCAGCGGGACGCCCGGCGGCGTGTCGCCGACGGCCGTCGCGTACAACGGGTCGTTCGAGTTGGACAGGACCACGACCGTCAAGGCCCGGGCCTACGACGGCGCGACGTGGAGCGCCCTGACCGAGGCCGTCTTCACCGTCGACGCCTCGGCCGACCTGCGGATCACCGAGATCAACTATCACCCGCACGACCCCACGGCCGCCGAGCTGGCGGTCGATCCGGACCTGGACGACAACGACTTCGAGTTCATCGAGCTGGCCAACGTCGGCACCGCCCCGATCGGCCTGAGCGGCGTGAAGTTCACCAACGGGATCGACTTCGATTTCTCGGCCTCGTCCATCACGACGCTCAACCCCGGCCAGTACGTCGTCGTCGTCGCCGATCCGGCGGCCTTCACCCTCCGCTACGGCTCGACCCCGCGGATCGCCGGGACGTTCAGCGGCTCGCTCAACAACGCCGGCGAGCGCATCACGCTGGCTGACGACACCGGCGCGATCGTCCACGACTTCGCCTACGCCGACGTCGGCAACTGGCCCGGCCGCGCCGACGGGAAGGGCTCGACCCTCGAGATCATCGACACCGCCGGCGACTACGACGACGGGGACGCCTGGCGCTCCAGCGAGGTCTACGGCGGCACGCCCGGCGCGCCGTCCGTGGCGTTCGAGCCCGACGTCGTCATCAACGAGGTGCTCACGCACACCGACGAGCCGCAGTACGATGCCGTCGAACTGCTCAACGTCTCCGACCACGCCGTCGACCTGGGCGGGTGGGTGATCAGCGATTCGAGCGGCAACTACGCGAAGTTCGCCATCCCGGCCGGGACGGTGCTGCAGCCGGGCCAGTACGTCGTCTTCGACGAGCAGGACTTCAACCTGCCGGGCGATCCGAGCGCCTTCGCCTTGGACGGCGACCGCGGCGACGACGTCTGGCTGCTGGCCACCGACGCCGCCGGCCGCCTGGTGCGGTTCGTCGACCACGCCGAATTCGGCGCCGCCCTCAACGGCGAATCCTTCGGCCGCACTCCCAACGGCTCGGGCGACCTGGTGCCGATGGTCCAGCCCACGCTGGGCAGCGCCAACGCCGCTCCGCGGGTCGGGCCGGTGATCGTCTCGGAAGTCATGTACAACCCCGACGGGCTGATCGTGATGCCGATCGCGGCGATCCTTGACGAGGACTTCGCCGCCGACGCCGGCGGCTTCATCTACGCCGACGACGTCTTCGGCACCGGCAATCCCATCTTCGCCGACGGGACCCGCGCTGCGGGCGGCTGGCTCGAGGTGACCGTCGGGCGCGGGGCGCCCGAGGCGACCTCCGGCGGCTGGTCGGCGACGTTCAGCCTGTCCCAGGCCGCCACCGTGACGGTCACCCTGGATGTCCGCCTGCGGATGTCCGGCCAGTACGGCCTGGGCGACAGCGGCGAGGCGGTCCTGGCCATTGACGGCGTGCGGTACGGTCCGGCCGACGACTTCAGCCTCATCCACGTCGACGGCGACGGCGCCGGCGGGGCCGACGTCGACACCGGCTGGGTTACCCTCAGCGTGCCCGTGACGCTCGAAGCCGGCGACCACACGCTGACGCTCGCGGCCTACAACAACGTGCCGTCGGAGGTCCAGGAGTTCGTCACCGCCGCGTTCGACAACGTCACCGTCACCGGGCCGCTGGACCGCAACGACCTGGAGTACGTGGAGATCTACAACCCCACCGCCGCACCGATCGACCTGACCGGCTGGCGGCTGCGCGAGGGGATCGACTACGACTTCGACGACGGGACGATCCTGCCGGCCGGCGGACGGCTGGTGGTGCTGCCGTTCGACCCGGAGAAGCCGGACAACGCCGTCCGCGCGGCCTTCTTCCGCAGCGTGTACGGCCTGGGCGACTCGGCGCCGCTGGTCGGCGGGTGGGCCGGACGGCTCAACAACGCCGGGGAGCGGATCGAACTGCAGCGGCCCGGCGAGCCGCCGGCCGACGACCCGGACTACACGCCCCACACGATCGAGGACGACGTCGCCTACGGCCCGGACGCCCCGTGGCCGGCCTCGGCCGACGGGCTGGGCGACGCGCTGGACCGCGTCGCCTCCTGGGGCCGCGACGGGCTGAGCTGGGCCGCCCGCACGCCCAGCCCCGGCTCGGCGGGCGTGTCGGCCGACTTCGACTTCGACGGCGACGTGGACCTGGACGACTTCGTCATCCTCAAGCAGAACTTCGGCCTGACCGGAACCGCCACCCTGGCCCAGGGCGACGCCACCGGCGACCGCAACGTGGACCTGGACGACTTCGTCATCCTCAAGCAGACCTTCGGCACCGCTGCGCCGGCGCCGGCGGTCGCGGGCCAGGGCGACACCCTGCTGGCGGATGCGACGGTCCGGCCGACCCGCGACAGCCGGACGCTCCGCCGCCATCGGGCCCGGCGCCGCGACGCGACGGCGGCCGTCGATCTTCTGGCGACGATGCGGACCGGCCCGCTGGGCCGCTGAGGCCGGGCCGCGGGAAGAGGATCACGGATGAAGACGTTCGAGGAACTGTTCGCCGAGCTGCAGCGGAAGGCGGCGGCGCGCGATCCCCGGTCCGGCACGGTGCGGGAGCTGGAGGCCGGCACGCACGCCATCGGCAAGAAACTCGTCGAAGAGGCCCACGAGACGGCCATGGCCGCCCAGTTCCAGGGCCCCGAGCAGACGGCCGTGGAGGCCTCCCAACTGCTCTATCATGTCCAGGTGATGCTGATCGCGTGCGGGCTGACGCTGGAGGATGTGTACCATCACCTGTAGTCTCCCCGGCCGATGCAGGGGCGGGCGGGAGGAAAGGGAGTTGCGGATGAGGGTGAAGGTGGACGGCGTCACCGCCGCCGTGCCACAAGCGACGCAACGACATCTGCCACGACCTGGTGGACATCGTGAGCTGGAATCTCTACAGCGCGTGGTACGGGGGCGGCCCGGACAACGTCGTGCCGGACCTCAAGCAGATGCTCCAGTGGCTGCATGCGCCGGGCAACGGGTCGGGCGGGCGTGGCAAGCCGGTCATCCTGTCGGAGTTCGGCGCGGGGGCGATTCCAGGCTACCACAACATGCAGCGAAGCAAGTGGACCGAGGACTACCAGGCCGAGGCGCTCGAGGCGATGCTCGAGGTGTATCTGAATCACCCCGACATCGTCGCCGCGGCGATCTGGCAGTTCAATGACTGCCGCGTCAGCGACAGCCACGCCATCAGCCGCCCGCGCACGCACAACAACAAGGGCACCGTCGACGAGTACCGCAAGCCGAAGCTGGCCTACCAGGCCGTCAAGGCGCAGATGCACAAGGCGGCCAGAAAGTGGGGAGGGTAGGGGGCGGCGACGGCCCCAACCCGGGAAAGCCGAGGCCCCAAATGCCAGACAGCTCCCGGACGGCCAGAACGGCAGACGAAAGAATGGCATAGCCTCAGACGAGGAAGCTCGGCCGTTTCTTCCGTCGGCCGTCCTGGTCGCCGGCCGCTCAGCGGGTCTCGGTCCAGACGTCGTCGCGGGCCCAGGGCCTGTCGCGGTAGAGGTCGGCCATCTCGCGCTGGTAGCGGGTGAAGTGTTCCGGGAGGTCCTTCATCTCCGCGGCGGCCTCGGCCATCGCTTCGGCGATCCTGTCGGCGTGGGCGGCGGTGAGCTCCTTGTTCATGCCCGTGTGCTGGTAGTCCTTGGCGAAGATCCACGGCATCTGGGCCTGGCACTTCCGCAGGGGGCCGATCGACGGCAACGGGTACTCCACCGGACGGTCGACCGACGCCGCCGGGTCGAAGAGGCCCGACAGGCCCAGCAGCTTCATCGACCCCAGCACAACGCCCGGCTCGCCGTAGGGCACGCCGGCGGCCGCCATCTTCTCCAGGAGCTTGCCGTACGGCTGCACGTGGAGCACGGCCTGGCCGGTGGCCTGGAAGACATCGCGGATGACGCACTGCATCATCGCCGCCAGGGGCCCGTGGCTGCCCACGACCACGACGCGCTTGAAGCCGTTCTTCAGCAGGGCCCCCACGACGGCCTGGACGTAGTCGATGGTCGCGCGGTTGGGGATGTCCACCGTGCCCGGCCAGGGGCCCGAGGCGCCGGGGAAGGTGTAGTAGATCGGCGGCAGGCAGGGGCACTCCCACTGCCGCGCCAGCAGCAGCCCCATCGCCCAGTCGATGAACGAGTCGCAGCCCAGCGGCACCAGCGGGCCGTGCATCTCGAAGCAGCCGACCGGCAGCACGACCAGGTCGCTGCGGCGCTGGTACTGCTGGATGTCCCGCGAACTCATCAGCTCCATGCGGACATCGGCAAAGGGGACCGTCGATTCGGGTTTCTCGCTCATGGGCTGTTGCTCCTTGTCTGGGGGTGGCCGGTTCTCGGCGCCATTGTGTGCCGGCGGGGGGAGGAGGTCAACGGGGGGCTTGAGGCGCGAAGCCTCACGCTTCATGCTGAGAAAAAAAGAGCGGCGCGAGCGGGTCCCTCCGTCGCGCCGCGTTGCACTCAAGAGGTGAGGGGAAAGGAGGAGAAACCCTCACCTGGTGATTGCAAAACGCTCATTGTCAGACGTCCGCCGCACCGCGCCAAAAGCCTTCGGAGCGATCTCTCGCGCCCGAAGGCGCCAAGACGGAGGAGCTCCCCGCGTGGCCGCATTGGTCCCACTTGGCGGGCAGAGGAGAGCCTTGGCAAATCTCGGGCTCTGGTAGGCCCTGCTACCTCACTCTGCGAGATTATTCGACATTGCGGCGGCCCGAGGCAACCCGCGTCGCTTCATCCCATCCAACCGCATCCCACGACCCGACTTACGGGTTCGAGCGCGAGGGGGACACTCCGTCGGTTTCCAGGACTGTCTTCCAGGTGCCATCCTGGCCGCGCACCCGGACGGCAAACGGCGCTCCGACGCGGCCCTCGGGGAAGACGGCCCGCAGAGGAGTCTCGTCGCCGGTCACTTCGACGGTCAGAACCCCGTCCTCCACGGTCATACGCACGGACCGCGTCGTGGGTTTGGCGCCGGGCGCCGTCGGTTCGAGGATCGTCGCATAGCGGACCTGGGGCCCGCGGGCGGCCAGCACCACCAGCGGCACACGGTCGGTCACGCTGCCCAGGGGGCCGTCGCCGAACCAGTTGGCGACGCGCTGGCCTTCGACGGCGCTGAACAGGTGGACCATCGTGTCGGCGCCGATGAAGCAGCCGCGCACCATCTCGCCCGGGGGGGCATCCCAGGCGCGCATCTCGCCGAAGTAGGCCGTGCCCGGGTGGTCGAGCACCCCGCCCACCGCGCGGAATGCCGTCAGGCCGAAGGGCACGAAGCGGTCCGAGCGGTTGTGGTACAGCCACGCGTAGTCGTGAGGCTGCCCGTCGGCGGCGGCCAGTTCGTCCACGACCAGCAGCCAGCGATCGGTCAGCAGCCAGAACCGCTCGTGCGCGGCCTGGGGGAAGGCCTCGCCGGCGCCGGCGGCGACGGCGGCGAAGTGATCGCCGGCGGCGTACCCGCGGAGCACGCCGGTGGCCGGCTGCTGATCGCGGCTGTCGACGAGGACGGCGTTGTGGCCGATCGTGGACTTGTACCACTGGCTGTGGATGGGCAGGCGGTAGGCCTGGCTGGCGGCGCGGCCGGGATCGACGCCCAGTTCGGTCCCCAGGCCGGTGAAGACGAAGCTCAGCTTGTCCAGGTGGCCGTGGAACCCGCCGTAGGGCCCGAACGTCACGGCCGCCGAGAGGCGGGCATCGCCGGCGGTGTGCAGGACGGCGTGGCCGGCGCCCGGGAACAGCGTGCTGGCCATCGCCGGCGCGTCGGCCTTGCGGGCGGTGTCGCGGCCGTACAGGACGCTCTGGAAGGTCGGCTCGGCGGGCAGCGTCGACAGCAGCCGGTCGTCGCCGTAGGCGTGGTAGGCGACCTCGTTGATTGCGTCGCGGTCGGGGGAGCTGCCGGTGTCGTCGCCGAAGCGGGGAAGCTGTCCGTTGGAGAGGCGGTAGTCGAACCCCACCAGGAACATCCGCCGGAGGCGCGGATGGCTGTACAGGTCGATCCCGAGCCGGCGGGCGCCCTCGGTGAGCTGGATCATGCCCTGCAGGGTGTAGTAGTGGTAGCCCCAACTGTTCTCGTACCACATGCCCTCGGGCCCGACCGAGACCTCCATCTGGTAGGCGAAGCCGTTGGCCGCGTCGCTGACGGCCCGGTTGACCATGTCGGCGTCGCCGAGGACGGCCCCGGCGGCCAGGAGGGCGGCGTTGTGCCAGGTCTGCCAGTTGCTCTGGCCGGCACGGTGGCCGCCGATCTGCTCGGCCATGGGGGCGAAGAGGTCCTGCTCGATCGTGCGGCGCTGGTCGTCGGTGAGGACCCCGCTGTCGCGGATGAGGGCGTAGGCCGGGGCCGTCCACGTCACCCACATGGCCTCATCGAGCGTCTGGGGCAGGATGTGCCCGCCGCGGCGCTGCTGACCTTCCGGGAGCGGGGCGCCCTTGGCGCCGACGCTGGCCGACTGGATGGGCCACTGGCGGTAGACGGCGGCGTACGCCAGCAGCAGGTCGGCCGCGAAGCGGGCGTAGCGCTGCTCGCCGGTGACGGCATAGGCCCAGCCGGCCTCGTTGATGCGGTAGCCCAGCTTGTAGTGGCGGTCCTTGTACAGCACGTTGTCGTAGGGGTAGCCGCTGTAGACCGCGCGGCACTTGGGGCAGCGGTGGCGGTGTTCGTCGACGGTCTCCAGGCCCATCTGGCAGTCGTCGCACTGGTACCACTGGTTGTGCTGGCCCCCCTCGGGCGGGATCCGGACGCCCTCGGCCATGGCGGCGTCGGCTCGGGCGAAAACGGCCGCCAGGGCGTCGCGGGCGGGTCCGCCGGCCTGCCAGGCGGCGCGGAGGCGCGCCAGCTCCTCCGGCGTGGCGGCCAGGTTCGGCCCGGAGCCCGGTTCGACCGTGGTGACCGACGGCGGCGTCCATGCGGCCCCGACGGTCCGATCGGCCAGCGCCAGGACCATGCAGGCGGCGGCCGCGACGGCCAGGGCGGCCGGGGCGGCAAGGTGGCTGAAACGGCCGACGATGTCCATCATGCGTCTCTCCTCGATCACAGTGTCATCAGGTACTGCCGCAGCGCCTCGGCCAGGTCCGCCCCGAACGCGCGGGCCGAGGCGGGCGTGACGTCGGTCTCCCGCGCGATCGCGTAGGGCAGCTCGATCGACGCCGCCAGGACGACGCCGTCCAGCGTCGAAGCCCAGCGGCCGAAGCTGCGGCCGGTGTTCTCGTTGCCCCCGACGTTCCACGCCACCCCGAACGGCAGGTTGTCGGCGGCCAGGTAGGGCAGCGGCCCGCGGCGGTGGCGTTCGATCATCTCGCCGAATCGCTGTTGCTCGGCCCACATGCCCGGATCGGGCGAGCCGACGATGTAGATGCGTTCGTTGGTTTCGACGCCCCGGATCCACGGGCAGTGCAGATCGAGCGCCGCCCGGAGGCGCCCCTGGCTCCAGCAGGGGACCCGCTGGCGGATCGCGGCGGTCTCGGGATAGATCGACTCGCCGAGGTAGTCGCGGTTGTGGTCCCGCGGACGGCGGTTCTTGCCCTGGTCGCCGTCGAGGACGCCGTCGGTGTCGACGAAGGGGACCGCCAGGAGCTCCACGTTCCCGCGCAGCCACGCCCCCGCGTCATCGGCCGCCGCGAAGGCGTCCAGCAGCCCCTCCAGGGCCCACGAGGCCATCATCTCGCAGCAGTGGTGGCGGGCCGTGACGACGACGCGGTGGGGCGGATCGCCCGCCAGGCCGCCCGCGCGGAGGCACACGACGGGACGGCCCTTGCGGGAGGTGCACAGCATGGAGACCTCCAGGTGCCCGCGCGCTTCGAGGTACCGCCGCAGGTGCTCGCCCGCGTAGGGGGGCGTCATGGCCAGGCGGACGTCATCGGCGCCGGCGGGCACCGGGCAGAGGAACGACCAGTCGGCCGGACCCGTCGGGGCCAGCCACTGCCAGGTCGCCCCGCCGTCGAAGCTCGCGGCCGCCCCGCGGGTGGTGAGAGTGTTGGGGCTGGTCATCTCGACGCGGACCGTCCGCCCCGCCCCGCCCCTCAGGCGGCAGTGCCAGTAGAACCAGTGGCCCTCCGTGTCCCGCAGGTCGGGCCGCATGCGGACGGTGTCCCCGTCGATGCTCTCCACGATGATGTTGCCGGCGGGGATGTCGGCGTCGACGGCCAGCAGGCTGTTCATGGGCGGCGTTCCTTTCCGCAACGGTGCGGCCCCCAGTATACCCTCGCGGCGGGGCCCTGTCGCCGACCGATCCATTGACAAGCACGCGCCGGGGGCTATGGTGGGCGGTCGCCCCCTCCGGCCATGCAAAGGAGCGTCACGATGCTGCAGGAACGCTATTCGTTCGATGACGTGCGCCGCTGGCTGCTTCCCCGCGAGCAATGGAAACCCTTCGCCCCCGCGGCCGACCGGCAGGCGTGGGAGGCGCTGCAGCGGGCGGACCTGAACCGCCGCCGCGCCGCCTACCTGGTGGGGCGGGCCGAGGAACTGATCGGCCGTCCGATCCCGGCGCTGACGGCGTCGCTGTACATGAACTACCGCCTGGAAGGGCCCCGAAAGCCCTTCGAGAACCCTTACTTCCAGCGCCGCGCCGACCTGGGCACGCTGGTGATGGCCGAATGCTTCGAGCACCGCGGGCGGTTCGTCGGGGCGATCGCCGACCGGATGTGGGCGATCTGCGAGGAGACGGCCTGGTGCGTGCCGGCCCACATCCACCACCGGTCCGACCCCAACGGCTTCCTTGACCCGCTGGGGCGGATCGACCGGCACATCGTCGACCTGTTCGCCGCCCAGACCGCCATGGTGCTCGCCGAGACCGCCTACCTGCTGGCCGACGAACTGGACGCCTTCTCCCCGCTGATCCGCGAGCGGATCCGGCGCGAGGTCGTGACGCGCGTGATCGACCCTGTACTCGACCAGGGCGACTTCCACTGGCTGGAGGCGCCCATGAACTGGAACACCTGGTGCAGCTCCAACGTGCTGGGGGCCGGGTACTATCTCCTGGACGATCCCGACCGCACGGCGGCGCTGACGTGGAAGCTCATGGGCTCGACCGACAAGTTCCTCGCCGGCCAGCGTCCCGACGGCGGCTGCTCGGAAGGGCCCAACTACTGGGGCGTGGCCCCCGGGGCGCTGGTCATCCTGCTGGAACTGCTGCACTCCCGCACCGGCGGGAAGATCGACGTCTACGACGAGCCGCTCATCCGCAACCTGGGGCTCTACCTGCCCCGCGTGCACCTGGATGGGCCCTGGTTCGCCACGTTCGCCGACTGCCCGCCGCTGGTGGGCGTGCGGCGGGGGGCCGTCGTCCGCTACGGCGAGCGGATCGGCGAGCGGGCCATGGTCGACCTCGCCCTGCTCCACATGCGCGGCTGGGACGGCGACGGCGAGGTCGCCCCGC
Source organism: Planctomycetota bacterium (assembly GCA_012514895.1). Classification (GTDB taxonomy): domain Bacteria; phylum Planctomycetota; class Phycisphaerae; order SM23-33; family FEN-1343; genus JAAYZK01. The sequence continues at coordinate 10,349 of JAAYZK010000434.1, forward strand.
CGATCCAGGCGGGCGGGACCGGCGATGCGGTCACGAGCATGCTCCGCGAGCTGTTCTGGATGGACCCCGACGCGAAGGCCGGCGGGGCCGACCGGCCGACGGACACGTGGCTGCCCCACCTGCAGGTCATGGTCGCCCGCCAGTCGCCCAGGTCGGGCGAGGGCCTCGTCGTCGCCGCCAAGGGCGGGCACAACCAGGAGCACCACAACCACAACGACGTCGGGCAGTTCATCCTGCTGGCCGACGGCGTGCCCATGATCATCGACGTCGGCGTCGGCGAGTACACCCGCGAGACCTTCGGCCCCAACCGCTACAGGCTCTGGTACATCCGGGGGGCCGGCCACAACGCCCCGGTCGTCGGCGGCGTCGAGCAGGCCGCCGGGCGGGCCTTCGCGGCCCGGGACGCGGCCTTCGAGGCCTCGCCGGACGCCGCGGCGCTGTCGATGGAGCTGGCCGGCGCGTACCCCCCGGAGGCGAAGCTCAGGTCGCTGCGCCGGACGATCCAACTGACCCGCGGCGGGGACCCGGCCGTCCAGGTGACCGACGCGTACGAGACGGACGCCGGCGCCGTCCAGGTCCACCTGTTCACGCCCGGCGAGGCCGTCGTGGAGGCCGGCGGGCAGGTGAGGCTTTCCAACGGCGGACGATCCGTGATCCTGCGCTGCGAGGCGGCCGAGGTCGACGTCCAGCCGTGGCCCGTCGACGATGCGCGGCTGGCCGGCGCGTGGGGCCGGACGATCACCCGCCTGACGGTGACGGCCAGGCCCCAAGGGCCGGCGGGGCGGTACACGCTGACCTTCCGTAAGGCGGACTGTGGAGACTGACATGATGCGACAGTGGCGTGCAACGTGGATCTGGGCCGGCGAGCGGCGCGTGGTGAACGATCACCTGCTGTTCCGCACCGACATTCAGCTCGACGCGGTCCCCCAGACGGCCGAGCTGGCCGTCGCCGCCGAGAGCTTCTGCCGCGTGTTCATCAACGGCCGCGAGGTCCTGCGGACCAGCTCGCTGAGCTACCCCGGCCAGCACTACTACGAGACGGCCGACGTGGCGGCGGCCCTGAAGCCGGGGACCAACCGCATCGCGATCCTCGCCTGGTGGATCGGCGTCCCGTCCGGGGCCTCGTGCCCGAAGGACCCGGGGCTCCGCGCCGAGATCGTCGCCGGCGACGGCAGACCGCTGGCGGCCACCGACGCGACGTGGCGGGTCAAGGTGCTCGACGCGTGGCAGGGGCAGCACCGCCGCTCGCACTGGCTGAACCTCGACCTGATCGAGATCGTCGACTTCCGCCGCCTGCCCGCCGACTTCCCGACGGTCGAGGACCTGTCGGGCTTCGATGCGGCCGAGGTGCGGGGCTCGCACGCGGTGCGGTACGTGCGGATCGAGAAGCGCCCCTTCCCCAAGCCGGCCGGCGGAACGCTGACGGGCCTGCCCGTCCTGCGGGCCGGCACCGCGGCCGACCGCGGCGCCGGGTGCGAGCGGCCCGCCGAGGCCGTCACGGCCGAAGCGATCGAGGACGGCGGCTGGACCGTCGGCGACACCCGCGACTTCACCGTCCCGCCGACCGCCCCCGGGCGGGCCGCGACGATGATCCTGGACCTGGGCGGCTACGAAAAGGGCCTGCCCGCCTTCGAGGCGACCGGCGCCGCCGGGACGATGATCGACGTGTCCTGGTACGAGTACCTGCAGGGGGCGGATCCCACCACCGCCGTCTCCAAGGTCTACACGACCGACCGCTTCATCCTCTCGGGGCGCACCGACGCGATCGTGCCGGAGGAATGGAAGTGCGGCCGCCACCTGCAGCTCACCTTCCGCAACGTGACGGCGCCGCTGCGGATCGCCAACCTGCGGTGGGAGCAGCTCCACTACCCGCTGCGGGCGAAGGCCGTCTTCGACAGCTCCGACGCGACGCTCAAGCGGATCTGGCAGATCTGCCTGAACGGCGCGGCGGCGTGCATGCACGACAACATCATGGACTGCCCCTGGCGGGAGCGGCGGCAGTGGATCGGCGACGCCCAGCGGATCGCCCTGATCAACCACTACGCCTTCGGCGACCGCGCCCTGGTCCGCGGGGTCCTCCGCCAGTTCGTGCAACTGCAGGACCCCTCCGGGCGGATCTTCGTGTGCCTGCCCATCTACGAGGAGTACCCCACTCAGACCATGGAGTGGCTGCGGGCCGTCCGCGAGTACCAGCAGTACACCGGCGACGCCACGCTGGCGGCCGAGTTGATCGACAACATCGAGTGGGTCCACCGCTGGTTCCTCCGCTGCCGCGACGACCGCGGGCTGCTGTTCATCGATGCGCCGCAGGTGATGAACTGGATGGACAACCCGTACGGCTCGGTGCTCACGCCCAGCGGGACGATCCGCCAGAACCAGTTCCGCACCTCCTTCGCGACGATGAACCTGCGGTACCTGCTGTTCCTGGACGACGTGGCGGCGTGCCTGTTCGAGGCCGGACGCGACGCCGCCGCCCACCAGGCCCAGCGCGAGCGCTGCCGCGTGGCCGAACTGATCGCCCCGAACTTCCTGGACCGCGCCGCGGGCCTGCTGCGGGACTGCGCCGTCGAGGACATCGCCGTCACCTACAGCGAGATGGCCCACGCCCTGGCCGTGCTGGCCGAGCCGGCGGGGCTGGATGTCGAGGCGATGTGGGACCGCTTCGAGGCCCATCGCCGGGAGCGGCCGGACACGGTGATCCCCGCCTCGCCCTTCGGCAGGTACCAGACGTTCGAAGCCCTCGGCAAGCTGGGGCGGACCGAGGCGATTGTGCGGGAGATCCTCGCCGGCTGGGGCCCGATGGTCGCCGCCGGCAGCGACACGACCTGGGAGGCGTTCAGCGGCCGGGGCAGCCGCTGCCACGGCTGGGCGGGCACGCCGGTGGTCGCGCTGATGCGCCACGTCTTCGGCCTGGACCCGACGACGGGCGGCAAGGCCCGCGCGGAGAACCTTGCCGCCGTCGAATGGATGACCTGCGAGGTGACGGCCTAGAATTTCCAGGCCAGGTCCACCTGCACGGTGTACTGGGCGTCGTCGTCGTCGGCGACGATCGGGCTGGTGCGGAACAGTTGGGCGGCCAGCGTGAGGTGATCGGTCAGCATGTGCGTCGCGCCGAGGACGTGGCCGTGCCGGTTGGTGCCGCCGAAATCCGAGTCGCTGAACGCGCTGACGGTGGCATTGGCTTCGATCCAGGCGTACTTGTAGCTCACGCTCCAGTCGCCCCTGGCCTTGCGGCTGCCCAGGACGACGCCGGCGGCGTAGCCGGTGTCCTCGCCTTCGAAGCCGGGGGTGCTGTCGGTGTCGCCGCAGTTGTAGACGACGTCGGCCCAGGCCGCCACCGGCAGGTCGCCGACGTTGAAGCGGACCTTGCTGGTGAGGTTCACCAAGTGGAACTGGCCGGCCGCCAGCATCCCGCCGGAGACGGGGTTGCCGCCGGCGTCGGCGAAGTTGCCGGCGTAATCGTCGTAGTCGTAATAGGTTCCCGCGATCGTCCAGACGGCGCCGTCGAAGTCGGCGTTCAGTCCCGCCTGGCAGGAGGTCATCGTGACGTCGTGGCCGGAGGATTCCTCGTCGAGGATCCAGTACCCGACGTTGACGAACGGCGAGAAGCGGTCGCCCTCGAGGCGGTACTGGCCCCAGACCCCTTCGGGGCTGACGTCGCTGTCCCAGATCATGTCGGTGTGGACCAGGGGGTTTTCCATCTTGCCGCCCATCAGCGTCAGGCCCTCGACCGCATGGGGGGTGAAGCGGGCGAAGGCCCAGTCGATGGCGATGGGGTCGCGATCGAAGTGGCCCCCGAAGGTCTGGTTGGTGCTGGCCGGGTCGTCCGGGTCGCCGGAGGCCAGGCGGAAGACCGCCTCCACCTGGTCATCCAGCCAGGTGTGGCCCAGGCCGAACCGCAGCCGGTAGCGGCCGCGGTGGCGGTCCTTGCCGCCCTCGGTGAACCGGCCTTCGTAGCGGAGGCGCAGGTCGGCGAAGAAGTCCAGGTCTTCCAGCCACTTGCCCGCCTGGGCGAACCACTCGGGCAGGGGCTGGGCCTGCGGCGGCGACGCGGCCGCCTCCTGCCGCTCGGCCAGACGGTCCTTCAGGGCTTCGATCTGCTCCTGCTGCAGCCGCAGGCGCAGCTCGATGTCCTGGAGGTGCGTTTCCATGGCGTCACCGTCCGTCGGCTGGGCCGGCGCCGAAGCGGTCAGCGACAACCCGACGGCGGCGGCGACTGCGAGATGTGTCAAAACGGCGAACCTTCCATTCATACCGGCCTCTCCTTCCTCAGGGAATCGTCAGACACCGTCCACCATGTCACCACGGCGCGCGCCGCGGCGGCCAAATACACGGAGCGGAGGGTAGCCGCGGCGGATGAAGGGCGGATAACCATCCCGACAAAAAAGGGTTAAGAGGCGGTCTCAGGACCCCCCCCCGGCCGGCGGAGTTCCCAAGAGCACATCCGCACGGGGCGGACACGGGGCCTCGGACGCGGCCTCGGCGGGCCGCCGTGGAGGGGTGTTTGTTCGGTCTCAAGTCGTCATCCAAGGTCCCGGGACGGCAGCCTTTAGCGGCCGGAGGCGTCAGCCTCCGGAACAGGCCCCGCAAGGATCATGGCGCGATACCTGCCAAACGCGCCCTTAGGGTGAGGGGGTAGTGGTTTTTTGGCCCCCCCCGGGCAGGAATGCGCGTGGTCTCGCCGAGTCATCTGCCCGGTTGGGGATCTCCGGTACGAGCGAGAAATCCGAAATCCGAAGCACGAAATCCGACACAAATCCAAAACTTCAAAACTGCCAAACATATAAACGTAAACGGGGTTTGGTGCTTCTCCGTTCCGTTCTGCCGTTTGGGATTTGTTTCGGATTTCGAATTTCGTGCTTCGGATTTCCGCCGCGTATCTCATGCGGAGTACAGGGGGTGCGCCTTGGATGGGTGTTGTTTCGGTCA
>JAAYZK010000435.1 GCA_012514895.1 Planctomycetota bacterium
GGCTGAAGTCGAGCAGGTTTGGCAGTTCGCCGGCGAAGCTGTCAATGGCGATGGCGAAGCCGATGCCCTGGGCGTCGGGGCGAATGGCGGTGTTGATTCCGATCACCTCGGCGTTGACGTTGAGCAGGGGTCCGCCGCTGTTTCCGGGGTTGATGCTGGTGTCGGTCTGGATGAGCCCCTTGTACTCCGCGCGGGTGTCGAACTTGAGCTCGCGGTTGAGCGCGCTGATTACGCCGGTAGCGAGGGAGTGGTGGTAGCCCATGGGGTTGCCGATGGCGATGGCGGTTTCGCCGATCATGAGGTTGTCGCTTCGCCCGAGGGGAAGCGACGGCAGGGTGACGCCCTCGGGCAGGTCGAGTTTGAGCACGGCCAGGTCATGCACGGCGTCGGTGGCGATCACGTGGGCCTCGTAGGACTGTCCGTCGGCGAGGGAGACGGCGATCTTCATGGCCTTTCGGACCACGTGCTCGTTTGTGACGACGTACCCTCGGCTATGGACGATGAAGCCGCTGCCGAGGCTTTGCACGGGGACGTCGCGGCGGAATGGGCTCTGGAAGATGTCGTCGAGGGGGTCGCCGAAGCCGAACATTCTGACGCCGGTCTGTGCCATTCGGGTGCTGGAGATATTGACGACGGCGTCCCGCGCCCGCTCGAAGACTTCGACGACGGCTGTTCGGCGGGGGTTTTGGAGGGGCTTGATTCGCTGGGCCGCAGCCGGGGCGGCTGACACGGTTAGAACAAATGCCGCGGCCAAGCCGACGGCTACCGTTTCATGCATCCATTTCGAGGATTTCAAGGTGTTTCTCCGTATAGGTGCTTCCGATGTTGATTGCGTGGATATGGCCCACGCGTTGTCGCGCTGGCCAGTGGGAATGCCCGCAGACGACGTAGCGGACCTTCGGCTCGGCCGACAGAACTTGTCCCAGCTTGGCGCTGCCCATGTAGGCGGCGGCGAATTGGAACTTTGCCGGGCGGGCGCGGGGGACCAGTTGTTCGAATGGCAGGTGATGCATGAACACGGCGATGCGGTCCACGCGGGCGGCCAGGTCGGACAACTGGTCGGCGAGGCTGTCGGCCAACTGGGCGACGAACTGCTCGTCGGTGATGGGCAGTCGGATGTGTTGGCCGTCCATCCATCGAGCGGTGATATCGTAATGGGCGTCTGTCAGTTGTTCGGCATGGCGGGCGACGAGGGTGCGGTGTTCGCTGTAATAGGCTGCGGCTCCGGGGGCCACCTTGGCGCGGTAGAACTCCAGGGGAATTCCCAGGCTCCGTTGGCGAAAGCTGTAGTCGTACCAGCCGACGGATCCGGCCAGGCCGACTCGGCCGATCGTTACCGGTTCGTGGTCGAGGACGGAGAAGTCGGCTTCGGCCGCCACAGCCGGCAGGGTTTGGCGATAGCGTGTCATGGAGTCTTCCTGGCCCTGGCACCAGAGGCAGTGGTTTCCGGGGACCAGGAGTTTTCTGCCGCGGAAGGGGGCGAACAGCGTCAGGCAATCTCGCAGGGCTTCCCAGTCGGCTCCGGCGGTGTCTCCGGCGAGCACGAGGGCGTCGGCGCGGGTGGCGCATACGCGTCGGGCGAGGGCCTCGGTGGGCTCCCGCGAGCGACCGATATTGTAGTGGAGGTCGGCAGTGGCTAAAATCGTCAGCTTGTTACGGTCCAATTATTCACCCATTCGCCCAAAGCGATCTCTATAGTACACAGTATGAGCCCCACGACCAAGGCGGCCCAGCCGGTGGTGACGCTGGCGGGCGTAACGAAAACGTACCCGCACCCTGCCCGGCCAGTCCAGGCCCTGTGCGGCGTGGATCTGACGATCGAAGGCGGAGAGTTCGTCGCGATCATGGGTGCGAGCGGCAGCGGCAAGAGCAC
>JAAYZK010000057.1 GCA_012514895.1 Planctomycetota bacterium
CGGGCAGCCTGGACCTGGACGGCCTGGCGACGGCCCTGGCGACGGTAGACGGAAAGGTGGTCACGGTCGATACCGTCGTCGATGCCATCAAGGCGAAGACGGACAACCTCCCCGCGGCCCCCGCGGCCGTCGGGTCGCAGATGGATCTGGTCAACGCCCCCAACGCGACGGCCATCGCGGCCCTCCAGAGCGGCCTGGCGAAGTGGCTGGACGTGCAGGGCGAGTTCTCCGGCCTGTCGATTGAGATCGGGCAATTGCCGACGGCCGGGGATGTCGCCGCCGAGGTAGACAGCGTGTTGACTCTTGCTCATGGTGCGGGCGAGTGGAGGACCGCGACGGGCTTCAGTACGCACTCGGCGGCCGATGTGTGGAGCGTCGAGACGCGGACGATCACGGGCGCCGTGACGCTCGCCAACGGTCCCCACGGCGGCCCTGGCGCGACGCTGGTGTTGAGCGACTACTCGGACTTCCAGGGCGAGGGTGCGGGCCTGACGGCCGAGCAGGTGTGGACCTATGCGACGCGGACGGTCGTTCTGGCGGACGCCGCCCACGGCGGGGAGGCGGCGACGATCACGCTGAGCGACTATTCGGGGTTCCAGGGCGAGGCCTCCAGCCTGACGGCCGAAGCCATCTGGAACCACGCGACACGCACGCTGACCAGCGAACTGGCGACGGCGGCTGCCCTGGCGGTCGTGGACACGGTCGTCGATGCAATCAAGGCCCGGACGGACACGCTGACGGCCGGGCAGGTCCTGGCGGTCAGCCCCGTCGCGGACACCGGCGAGATCACGCTGACGGCCGGGGACGACTACGACGCGGCGGCGGGGACGGCGCTGACGCTGACGATCGCCGGCTACGCCGGCCCCAACCTCGAGGGGGCGACGGCGACGCTGAGGATCTGCGAGGAAGCGGCCTACAACGCCGGCGGCGCCGAGGCGGACCTCGAGGCCATGGCGACGTCGGCGGCGATGGACGGTGCCGACGCGGTGTTCACCTTCGAGCTGACGGCCGCCCAGACGGCCGCCCTGGCGACGGCGCCGCCGGATGCCCTGCTGAATCACGTCTACCAGCTCGAGGTGGCCACGGCGGCCGGGAAGGTCGCGACGGTGTCCACCGGCAGCGTGACGGTCGTCGGGAGGATTGGCTAGATGCCCACCATCGAGGTCAAGTCCACCGCCACGCAACTGGCGGCCCTCCAGGCCGAGCTGGCGGGGATCCCCCAGGGGGCCGAGCGGGTCATGACGCGATCGATCAACAAGGTCGCCGTGTCCGCCCGGACGGAGATCGTGCGGCGCGTCGCCGGCGAGATCACGCTGACGCAGACGGAGCTCCGCCGCCGCAACGTCGAGCTCCGCCGGGCAAACTTCCGCGTGCTCGTGGCGCGGATCCTCATCACCGGCGCGCGGGTCCCCCTGGCGCGGTTCGGGGCCACGCGGACGCCCCGGGGGCTGCGGTACCGGATCCGCCGCGGCGAGGGGCTCAAGCTGGACCCGGCGGGGTTCACGGCCGTCATGCCCAGCGGGCACACCGGGGCGTTCCACCGCCGGCCGGGGCAGTGGACGCGCACGACGCGCAGGAAGCGCTGGCAGGGCCGCTGGGGCCAGGACCCGGCCACGGCCGGGCGGGCGCCGCGGCTGCCGCTGGATGAGCTGTACGGGCCCAGCGTGCCGGCCCTGGTCGAGGACCTGCCGGAGTTCGCCGAGGCCGCCTACGAGCGGCACCTCGGCGACCAGCTCGACGAGGAAATCCACACGCAGGTGGGGCTGGTGCTGGCCCGCCATGGAGGCGCGGCTGCCGATGGCTGAGCTCTACCCGATCGACGAGCGGATCGTGCAGGCGGTGGCGGCCGCCCTGGCCGAGATCTCCACGGACAACGGCTTCGCGACGGACATCGCCGAGGTGTTCCGCCCGCGGCGGACGGGCGAGGGATTCGCCCCGCGGGATATGGGCGTGGCGGTGCGGGTGCTGTCGGACGATCCGACCGGCGAGGGCGAGATGGGCCAGCCCCAGCCGCCGGCGGCCTGGCGGCGGATGGTGCTGGGGCTGGATGTCTGCGTGCGGCTGAGCGAGCGGGATCTGCGCCCCATGGATCAGGTGCTGTCCATCGTCAAGGGCGACGTGATCGCCGCGACCATGGCCGATGGGAGCTGGGGCGGCCTGGCGATGCACACGACCGTGGGCCGCCAGACCTACTACGCCGACAGCCGGGGGTTCGAGGGCGTCGTGATCGAGCTGGAGATCGACTACGCCACGGCCCCCGATGATACCTACGAGAACCGGATCTGACGGCCCGGCGAGGCCGAGAGAAGGAGAGCAGTCATGCTGAACGGACGCGTGCAACTGGTGCGGGTTTCCCTCGAGGCCGTCAAGGGCACGGCCCTGGCCGGCGCGACGGAACTGTGGTGCTATGGCCCGGAAGTGAAGCGAGACGACAACGCCATCCAGGTCGAGGACGCCGCGACGGGGCTGGGGGGACCGGACGATTTCCTGCCCGGACCGGCCACCGGCACGGCCACGCTGAAGACCTTCCTGCGGCCGGCCGCCGCCGGCCACGCCCTGGACGCCGGGATCCTGGCGTGCCTGCAGGCGTGCGGCCTGAAGAGCGCCCTGGGCGCCCTGACGATCGCGGCCGAGGCCGACCAGAAGACGCTGACGATCGACCGTTACGTCGGGGGCCTGATGAAGCGGCTGCACGCCGCCGCGGGCAACTGGCAGCTCACGGCCGAGTACGGCAAGCCGGTGGAGCTGCAGTTCGATTTCAACGGCAAGTACACCGGCTTTGCGACCGCGGCCCTGCCCGTGCCCGCGCAGAACCTCGCCCCGCCGCTGCGGAGCGAGTCGATGACGCTGACACTGGCCGACATCGGCCCGGCCGGCGGGCTGAAGGTCTCCAAGCTGACCCTCAACGCCAACAACCCGGTCGAGCCCCGCGAGGACCTCACGGCCACACTGGGCATCGGCTACTACATGATCGGCGCCGGCCGGCGGTACGTCGTGGAGCTGGACCCGGAGGCCGCGGCCCTGGCCGACTGGAACCCCGAGGCCATCCACGAGGCCGGCACCACCGGCGAGCTGACCGTCGTGCTGACCGACGGCACGACCACGATGACGCTGACGGCCCCGCGGGTGCAGCTGCTGCCCATGGGCGACGGCGTCCGCGGCAGCAAGCTCATCTACGCCAACTGGCGCGCCCAGTGCAACCACGACGC
>JAAYZK010000436.1 GCA_012514895.1 Planctomycetota bacterium
GGCGACCTGGTGCGCTTCGAGGTGACCGACACCGGCATCGGCGTGCCGTCCGACAAGCGCGACGCGATCTTCAAGGCGTTCAGCCAGGTCGATGGCTCCAGCACCCGCCGCCACGGGGGGACGGGGCTGGGCCTGGCGATCTGCCGGCAACTGGTCGAGGCGATGGGAGGGCGGATCGGCCTGGAAGACGCCCGGCCCTGCGGGTCGACCTTCTGGTTCACCGCCCCGCTGGCCGGGCCGGCCCCGGCGGCGGAGGGCCGGGATGCCCTGCCCGCGCCGCAGGAGGACGGCGTTGCGTGGCGCGTCGCGGGTCCGGAGGGACTGCGCGTCCTGGTCGCCGAGGACAACACGGTGAATCAGGCGGTCGTGCGGGGCTTCCTGCAGCAGATGGGGGCGGCCGTCGACATTGTCGCCAACGGCGTCGAGGCGGTGGAGGCCCTCAGCGCCGCCCGCTACAGCCTGGTGCTGATGGATGTGCAGATGCCCGTCATGGACGGCCTGCAGGCCGCGGCGGTGGTGCGCGATCCGCAGTCGGGCGTGCTGGACCACGACGTGCCCATCGTCGCCCTGACGGCCCACGCGTTCAGCCAGGACCGCCGGCGATGCCTGGGGGCCGGTATGAACGACCACCTCACCAAGCCCGTACAGCGCGACCAGCTCGCGGCTGTGCTCCGCCGGGTCGCCGTCCCCGCGGTCTCGGCCGTCCCTGCCGGCACGCTGGACCTGGCGGGGGCCCTGGATCGGCTCGACCGCGACCAGGCCCTGCTGGACGAGGTGCTGCGGGAGTTCGCCGCCTCCCTGCCGGCGACGCTCGAAGCGATCGAGGCGTCGCTCGCCGGCGGCGACGGCGGCGCCGCCGCTCGCACCGCTCACAGCCTCAAGGGCGCTGCGCGTCAGGTGGGGGCCGACCGGCTGGCCGAGGCGGCCGCCGCGCTGGAGCACGCCGCCGGCGAGGGATCCACCGCCGATCTGGCGGCCCTGCTGGACGAACTGGGCGCCCTGGGTCGCGACGTTCGTCAGGCGATCGACGTGAGGCTTGAGGCGTGAGGTCTCTTACAGCTTGCGCCGCTCGGCGATGGCGTCGGAGAGGATCGACTTGCTGGCCAGTTCGATGCTTCCGCCGGCCGGCAGGCCCCGGGCCAGGCGGGTGACGGTGACGTTCGTGAAGGGCTTGAGCTGGTCGATGATGTACAGCGCCGTCGCGTCGCCGGCGACGGTGGGGTTGGTGGCCATGATGACCTCGCGGACCTGCCCGCTGCCGACGCGCTGCAGCAGGGCGTCGATGGTCAGGTCCTCCGGGCCGGTGCCCTCCAGCGGGACGATCTGCCCCATGAGCACGTGGTACAGGCCGTTGTAGGCCCCGGTGTCCTCCAGGCTCAACACATCCTTGGGCTGTTCGACGACGCAGATCACGTCGGTGTCCCGCCGCGGATCGCTGCAGACGGCGCACAGCTCGCCCTCGGCCAGATTGAAGCACCGCGCGCAGGGCCGGACGTTGGCCTTGACCTCGCGGATCGCCTCGGCCAGGGCGAGGGCTTCCTCCTCGGTGGCCTTGAGGATGTGAAACGCCAGCCGCTCGGCCGATCGCGCGCCGATGCCGGGCAGCTTGAGGAACTCGGCCTGGAGGCGTTCAACGGACTTGGTGTAGCCGGCCATGGATCTCTCTCCGTGCGGCGGGGCGCTCAGCCGAACAGGCCGTTCAACCCGTTCATGCCGGGCAGATCCACCCCGCCGGTCAGTTCCTTCATCATGTCGGCGGCGGCCTGGTGCGCCTTGGCCTGGGCGGCCGCGACAGCGGCCTTGACCAGGTCGGCGAGCATCTCCGCGTCGCCGTCGGCGACGGCCTCGGCGCTGATCGCCAGGCCGGTCAGCAGGCCCTTGCCGTCGACCGTGGCGCTCACCGCCCCGCCCCCGGCGGCGGCGGTGAACTGGCTGGCCTCCAGCTCGGCACGCATCGCGGGCATCTTCTCCTTGACGTCCCGCGCCATCTTCATGATCTTGCCCAGGTCACCAAACATACGTCGCCGCTCCTGCGTCAGGGTTCGCTGTCTTCCCGGTCGTCGGACGGCCCGTCGCCGGTCATCGGCTTGACGATGATATTCTCGACGACACCGCCGAACATCTCCATCACGGTCCGCACCGCCGGATCGTCCATCACCGTCTTGCGCTGGGCGCTGGTGACCACCCGCGGGGGCGCGGGGCGGGCCGACTCGGTGGTGGCGAACTCGCACTGCACCTGGCCGCCGGCCAGCGCCGCCAGGGCGCGGGTGATGTTGTCGATCTCCGGCCCGGCCGCCCGGCGGCGGATCGGCTCCTGGTCGTCGCCGTAGCCCAGGCGGATCCGCCCGGCCGACGCCTCCAGGGGGCGGGCCGCCCGCAGCAGCCCGACCGCCGCACCGAACCCCCCGCGGGCCAGGCGGTTCATCAGGTCTTCCCATCGCTCGGCCAGCCAGGCCGTCTCCCAGCGGACGGTGCCGAGGGGATGATCGGCCGGCGGCGCCGGCGCCGCCGCGGGGGCGGGGCGGTCAGGAAGGTTCAGGGCTTTTTTTTTTCGCGCCGGCGCCGGCGAGCCGCCGGCCAACTGCTCCAGCCGCCGGGTCAGGCTGATCGGGTCGACGAACTGATCGGACGCCGCCAGGCGCACGATCGACGCCTCGACCAGCGCCCTTCCGCTGCTGCTGCCCCGCAGGCTGCCCATGAGCTTCTCGCAGACGCTGACGGCGTACACCGACGAGGGCACCGTGAAGCGCGACACGACCGCCTTGAGCGACCCGCGGGCGCTGTCGTTCAGTTCGATCAGGCGGCTGTCGGCGCCGCAGGTCAGCGCCAGCATGACGTTGCGGAACTGGTCGGCCATCGCCGCGGCGACCCCCTCGAGGGGGAAGCCGGCGGCCAGGATCGCATCGAGCGCCTCCAGCGCCGCCGCCGGGTCGCTTTCGGCGATCGCGCCGACCAGGGCGGCGATCTGCTCGTCGGGGGGCGTGCCCAGTACGGCCAGCACGTCCGACTCGGTCAGCGCGCCCTGGCTGGAGCTGATGAGCTGGTCCAGCAGGCTCACCCCGTCGCGCATCGACCCGGCCGCCGCCTTGGCCACGCGGAAGATCGCGTCGTCGCTGATGCCGATCCCCTCGGCGGCGCAGATCGCCTTGAGGTGGGCGGCGATGTCGGCGGTGGCGATGTTGCGGAAGTCGAACCGCTGGCAGCGCGAGAGGATCGTCGCGGGGATCTTCTCCGCCTCGGTGGTGGCGAAGATGAACTTCACGTGCGGCGGGGGCTCCTCCAGCGTCTTGAGCAGCGCGTTGAAGGCCTCCTTGGTGAGCATGTGCACTTCGTCGATGTAGTACACCTTGTAGCGGCAGCGGGCCGGGCGCAGGGAGGCGTTGCTGCGCAGCTCGCGGATCTCGTCGATGCCGCGGTTGCTGGCCCCGTCGATCTCGATGACGTCCATGTCGTCGCCGCGCCCGATGGCGGCGCAGGCGTCGCAGGTGTTGCAGGGCTCGGCGGTGGGCCCGTCGGACGCCTGGCAGTTGAGGGCCTTGGCCAGGATGCGGGCCATGGTCGTCTTGCCGACGCCCCGCGTGCCGGTGAACAGGTACGCCTGGGCGATGCGGCCGGTGCGGACGGCGTTGACCAGCGTGGTGGCGATGTGGCCCTGGCCGACGACCTCCTGGAAGGTCGAGCTGCGGTACTTGCGGGCTAGAACGAGATACTCGGCCATGGCGCCAGGCTGATGCTATCGTGAACCCCCATCGGACGCGATGGGGGCACTCTCCAAAATAAAAGGCCGTGCACTCGGCGTCGAGCCGTCGCCCATGGGTCCGACGGGACCGGATGCTCCCGCCAGGCGACCCTCCGGCACATGACGCGCTTCGCTTATGGCTGCTTCCTTCCGGACCTGACCAGGTTCACGGCACGCCATTGCAGAGGACCCAGCGATCAACACATCCGATGAAGTCGGATGGTCCACCGACGGCAGACCCTCGGCCGAGAATTCAGCCCCGCTATAGCGGATTGCGGGTCACCCGGCGAACCGGGATCAGGGCACCGCTAGCGCCCCGCCTAGCACGGCACGGCTCATTGTACGGATCTTGCGGCCGTAAACAAGTACGCTGTAGGCCAAAGACCGGTTCGATTCGTAAGTCACTGCGACAGCGGGTCCCGCGTGACCTTCAGTTCGATCGCCGCGTCGCGGTGGGCCACCAGGCGCCCCGGATGGCCGGCCAGGCCGATCCGGTCATCCTTGACCAGCAGGACCCCGTCGATCCCGGGGATGGCCATGATCCGCTGCAGGGCGCCGTCGATGTCGCCGGCGGTCCTGACGAGGTTGCCCGCCCGCGTGGCCGCCGCGTCGGCCAGGGCCGCGTCGGCCGCGACGACCGTCGCCAGGTCGCACGCCCCCAGGCTCAGCGAGTGGCCCATCCGCCCCGACGAAGAGCAGATCGCCAGCCCCGCCGGCCTCGGCTCGATTGCCAGCGCCAGCCTGCCGGCCAGCGGGCCCGCCCCGGTGTACAGGCCCACCACCAGCGGCGCGCGGGTGATCGCGACCAGGTCGCCGCCGTTCTCGACGACCGCCTCGGTCGCCCCGGCGGCCATCGCGGCCCGGGCGGCATACGCTGCCATGGCGCCGGCGACCGCCGCCATCGGCCCGACGCCCGCGGCCGCCGCCGCCTCGGCCATCCAGCGGGCCACCTCCGGCGTGCCCTCCCGCGCCGCGACGGGTGCCAGCGACTCGCCGAACGCCCGATGGCCCGCCAGGTACGCCTCGAGGACCGCCCGCCGGCGGACGATCTCGGCGGTCGCGGCCTCGAATCGCTCCGTGCAGATGCGGAAGTTTGCCCCCTTGTGGGCGAATCGGCGATAGGTGCGTCCGGCAGTCACGGCCGCAGTGTACCGTTCCGCCGCGCCCCCCCGCAAGCCGACGCCGCCGGCGGGGGAGGCTTGCCGCACAGGCTTGGCGGAAGTAGCATTTCGGGCATGTCCACCGATCGACGCCTCCCCGCCCCCGCCGTGCCGCTGCTGGCAGCCATCCTGATCCTTGCCGCGACGGCCGCAGCCCAGCCGCTCCCGCCCTGGCGGGTGCTGCCCATCCGCTCGCAGGAGGAGGCCCGCCTGGGCCGGACCGGCGGAGAGGCCGAGCAGCATCCCCAGGGCATCGCCCGCTCGGCATCCGACCCCGACCGCCTGTACCTCTCCCACGACGTCGGCCAGCTCTGGCGCAGCGACGACAACGGCCGCACGTGGCGCAAGACGCTCGGGGCGGGCATGTTCGTCAAGTGCGGCCAGTCCGTCGAGGCCGACCCCGCCGACGCCGACACGGTCCTCATGATCGTCGACAGCGCCTGGGACTGGTTCGCCCGCGACTACGAGGGCGTGTACCGCTCCACCGACGCGGGCGAAACCTGGGACCTCGTCCTCAAGACGCCCGCCGAACACCAGCGGTTCCACCAGCACTGCCTGGCGTACGACCCGGCCTCGACCGGCCCGGCCGGGGCGTCGCGGTGGTACGCGGGCTTCCCGGCCGGCGGGCTGTTCGCCAGCGAAGACGGCGGGCGGTCGTGGACGAAGACGGCCGACCTGGCCGCCCACCAGCGCGTGTACGGCGTCTACGCGCACGCGACGGACGGCCGGACCGTCTACCTCGCCACGTCGGAGGGGCTGCTGGTCAGCACCGACCGCGGGGCCGACCCGCGCCCCCTGGGCGACCTGCCGGCCGGCGAGGTCAGCGGCCTGGCCTTTCATCCGACCGACCCCGGCCGTCTCTACGCCGCCGTCCTGGGCGTCGGCCTGTTCGTCTCGGCCGACGGCGGGACGCATTTCGAGCCGCTCCGCCTGGCGGCCGACACGCAGGGCGTGTTTGCCCACGGCGGCAATCCGAAGGTGATCTACTTCATCAGCCGGCGCACCGGCTCGCTGGTCAGTACCGACGCCGGGCGGACATGGCGGCCGATCCACGCC
>JAAYZK010000058.1 GCA_012514895.1 Planctomycetota bacterium
CCGGCGCGGGTGTAGTCGAAGTACGAGGACGTCAGACCGCTGACGCGCGCCTCGAAGACCGCGTCGAAGCCGTCGAACGCCCCGGAAAGGTCCGCCAGCGCCGCCTGCGCCACCGCGCCGATCAGCAGCACCGGGACGATCCTACGCCACACATGGGAATACACGCTCATAGCCGTCACTCCTTCGGGCGAACGACATTATTATCTCCGATCAGGACGTTTCTGGCAAGAGGGATTCCCAGGGGGGCGAGCGGATTTACTGAAGCGTTCCAGCCCCCCGTCCCTGGAACCAGGCCGTGCGGCCTCAGCGGGCGCCGGCGGAGGCGCGCTGCGCGGGGCGGGCGTGGGTAGCGGCTTCGGTCTGGGAAGGAGTCTCCCCGTCGTCGGCCAGCCGATCCAGCAGCCATAGTTCCCCCATCAGCAGGAAGACCGCGCAGGGCATCATCACCCAGCCGGCGAAGTTGTGGAAGAACTTCTCGGCCGCTTCGCTGCTGAGGTGCAGGAACAGCACGCCCGTGATCACCAGCCGCACCAGGTTGCACGCCACGGCGATGGGCACGCAGGACAGCACGAGGAAGACCCGCTTCCAGGGCGGCCGGGGGATGAGGAAGGCCATTGCCGCCGCCACCACCACGAAGGCCGTGAGCATGCGAAGGCCGTTGCAGGCCTCGGCGATCCCCATCGGCACGCTGCCGCCCAGCATGATGGTGTTGCCCTCGCGTGTCGCCGAGACGGCGATCATTTCCAGGCCGAAGACGGCGCCCCGGGTCGCGATCGTCTGGAGCGGGGCGCTGACGAGGTTGTGGGCGACCCCGGGCAAGGGTACCATCAGCAGCAGAAAGGCAAGCACCCACCCCAGCGATCGGGTCACCTGACGCCCCGCCGCCAGCAGCACCAGGCCGGCGACGACCAGCACGATCGAGTACCGTTCGGCGGATTCATAGATGAACAGCAGGCCGAACGCCCGCGCCGCCAGGCCCAGCGCGATCAGCACCAGGCCCCACCAGCACGGCTCGACGCGGCACTGCCGCAGCCGGGACCATCTCAGCAGGATGATCACCAGCGCCACCGGGGGCACGAGGACGCCGACGGAGTAGTCCTCGTTGTTCATCCATTCGCGCCACAGGTGCGCCAGCACCGGCCAGTACGACCAGGCGAAGGCCCCCGCCAACAGGGCGACGGCTCCCGGCACTGCCGGCATCAGCGACGACCGTGATGTTTCCGCCACTGCAACACTCCTCCCGCGGCGCCTGGGTCGGTGCGACGGACTGTGATGCCGCTTCGTCAATGTGCTCACTCACTCTGAGGCGAGGCCGCGGCCGCCAGGATCTCCCGCAGGTCGCCCACCGACGCTGCCGCGAAGCGCTCGGCCGCCTCACGCGCCTTCGCCGCCGAGTCCCCCTGGGGCGCCGACGCCACCACCTGGACCTGCGCCATGTAGTCGATGGAGCCCGAACCCCGCCAAGCCCTGGAACGCAGGAGCGACTCGTCGGGACAACTCCGTCCATCCACCAGGTAGTAGTTCACCACCACGGCGGTCCCGGCGTTCATCCCTCCTTTGGAGAACTCCAAGACGCGGCAGCGCAGCACGTCGGCACCGGTCTGCTCCGGCGGCAGGTCCACGGTCTGCTGCGTCTGGAGGATCCACCCGTTGAGAGGATAGCATACATCCGGCCTGTGGGGCATCAGGTCGCGGGCTCGCACGCCGTACGAGACGTAGAACCAGACGCGCTCGCCCGTCGCTCCGTCGGTGTAGTTCCGGCTGAGGTGGTCGTCGGCGTCGGTGGCCTTCACGACCGCCTCATCCAGCGGCACGTCGACGCCCTGCCAGTCGCCGATCCGCATGGGCACCTTCGCCAGCGTCCCCGGCGGCAGCGGCCGCGCCGTCACCTGTCCGTTGAGGTAGTCGAATGCCGCCCGGTGTCCCACGCCGCTGGCAACCATCACAAAGGTGCCCAGGGCGAGGGCAATCAGGACCGGTTTTATAGGAGTTTCGTGTTTTTCGGATTTCGGTGTTTTGCTCATCGGTCGTCGGTGCTCCGTTCAACGTGAATCGTGCACGTGAAGGCGGCCGGCCCGGCGGTGCGGGCCTCGCCGACAATCGTACAACTGGCCGCTTTCCGGTGGTAGCCGCGGGAGATCCACCCGCCTATCGGGTCTTCGCTGCCCCGCAGGCAGTGCGTCTGGAGGGCGGGATCCATGCGGACCAGAACCCGCGCCGGCCCGACGTCGATCCGCCAGGCGGCGGGGTCAACCTGCTCGACGCGTGCGTGCTCGGCGACGTGCAGCGGCAGCCGCACGCGGTGCTCGCCGGCGGCTTCCAGCGTGTCGTCGATCCGCAGAACGCCGCCGTCCAGTGTCAGCGTGCGCGTGTGGACGACGGGGTCGGCCAGACGGGTGTACCCGTCGTGCCGCCCGCTGACGACGCCCCCGGCGGGGCCGGCCTGCCAGGCGAGGCATTCGGCTTTGGCGCGCCTGCCCCACAGGAACAGGCCCTGCATCTCGGACTGGTTCTCGTCGTCGACGACGATCGTGTTGTGGCCGCTGGTCGAGCGGAAGTAATCCCGCCAGCGGCGGTAGGTGAAGTAGTCGTAGGTGCCGGGGTCGACCAGGACGTCGGCGCCGAAGGCCCGCAGGGTGAAGCTCAGCGCGTCGGCGTGGCCGTGCGCCGCCAGGGGGTCCATGCCGAGCGGGCCGCAGTCAAACATGACGCTGATCCCGTCTCCGACACGGCCGTTCTGGAGGAGGTAGTATCCCGAATCGGCCAAGGCCGTGCTGACGAGCGGCCCAGCCTCACCCGGCACGGCCAAGGCGTCAAAAGCTTCGCGCCCGGCCTCGCCGAGCAGCCCCCCGACGGCCTGGACGGCGTTGCCGGCGAGGGGCTTGAAGTCGCCCCGGTTGAACACCACCGCCGCGACGGCCAGCCACTGGCGGGGGTCGAGCTTGTCGCCGCCCATGTCCCCGACGCAGCCGTCGTCCGCGTCGCCGATCATCGGCACGCCCCCGCCGCCCAGCAGGGCCGCGAGCCAGTCGCACATCGTCTCCAGCCGCCGCCAGTACGCCTCGGGGAAGTCGTCGCCCGTCCAGCGGCCCACCAGGCCGGCCAGCAGGAAGAACTGCAGGACGAACAGGTGATAGCCCGTCGCCTGCTCACGCGTGCCGCCGTCGGGATACGTTTGGGCGAGGATCTCACGGCAGAGGATCTCGCGGGCCTCGTCGCGCCGGCGGGCGGCGCCTTTGAGACCGCGGAAGTAACTGGCCGCCACGTAGACGCCCGCGGCCTCGCCGATCGTGTGGTTGTTCGCGGAGGAGTAGCGCGAGTACTTGCGGGAGATCTCCCACAGGTGGCGCTGGACCGCGTCCAGCACGCGCGTGCGCAGATCGCCGGTCACTAGGCCGGTCGGGGCGATCAGGTCCAGCGCCCACGTCCAGTTGATCAGGCGGATGGCCAGTTCAAGCGGGCTGCGCCACTGCATGCCCGTGCCGTACGGGCACTGGTCCAGCCAACTGACCAGTTGGCGGACAACCGCCTCGGCATAGCGCCGCTGGCCGCTTAGCCGGTAGGCGCGGGCGAGGACGACGAACTGCAGGTGGCGGCTGGGTTCCCAGACGTACTTGCAGTCGCCGGCGACGCGGATGTCGCGGTAGTCGATTCGCCCGGCAAACCCCCGCGGGGCGTCGACCCCGTTGCCGAAATCGCGGTTCCAGTCGATCGGATCGCCGAGCGGCTGGTCGTCGAGGTCGAAGAAGCTTAGGCGGTTGTCGGCGAGGCGGTCGGCCCGGGCCAGCAGCGCCGGCAGTTCCTGCGGCACCACGGACGGCTCAGGCACATGGAAGCCCGGCTCCCACGTCGCAGCCATCGGCCGCGGCCGCTGCCTCAGCGGCAGCAGCAGCCGGTCGGCCCGATCGCGCAGCGAGGCGTGGACCCGCCAGGCGATCTCGCCTGCCGACATGGTCCGCAGGCGATGGAGGTACCATTGGAGAGACTGCACGCGCTTTCCCTGTCTACCCCAACGCGGTCTTCCGCCGCTGTTCCTCGCTCGCCACGCGTCCGAGAACACCTTCACCGTGCCGTCTGACGGCGATCAGGCTTTTCGGCAGGCCGAACGCCCACTCGATCCGCACTTCGGAGGCATCGGGGAAATGGGCCTTGAATCGCTGCATCCCGTAGAGGAGAAAATCAGGCGTCCACTGCTTGAACCAGAACGTACGGCAGTACCTGCTGAAGACCAACCGCCCCCCTAAGGGAACATACTGGATTCCCGGCAGCCAGGAATGGGCTTCGACGGGGAAGTGCAGGTACGGCGTCTGCACAAAGTAGCTCTTGCTGACCCTGCAGATCTCCTCGGCGAATCGGCGCTGGTGAGCATCAGCCTCCGCGCGAAACGACCTGCTGGACAGGTGCGGCAGGCGCTCCCGCGGCACCGTGACGTGCTCAATGCATGAGTTGCACCATACGGCATCGAACTGGCCATTCTCGGCGGGGATTTCGCCATCCACACTGAGGAGTATGTAGTCCTTCAGACCGTACCGCTCGACCCCCCGCTTCATCGGCTCCTCCCGAACGTCGGCCAGTACGATGTTCCCGGGATAGGGATAATGGGACGCCAGGTAGGATCCGTCTTCGCTGCCCAGATCGAGCACGACGTCGTGGGGTCCCAATTGGAGGCGATTGACAAAAGCATCCACCCTGGCCTTGCGGAGTTTCCCGGTAAGCTTGGACAGCTTGCGTTCAGCGATCGAGTTCCAATGAGCCATCATGGTACTCCTGGCATGACTGCGGACTGAACGGCCTGGCCGTCGTCCGCCATGGCTGAGCGGTCAACGAAAACAGACTTGCCACGTGCGGACAACGGTATCTGCGCCACACACTCGATCTCGAGCTTCAGTTGCCCGTCCAGTTTTTGGTCCAGGTTCCGCAGGATCCGGGCGGCATCGTCCTGGCAGTAGCCGGCGGCGGGCACCACGCGCAGCACCGCGCGGCCGGGCACGACCTGGTGAAACTGGAACTGACGGACATGGTCGAAGGTGCTGTCGTGCATGTTCAGGGCGGTCCAGGGCACTTCCGTCCCATCGGCGGCAATGACGGTCTCCTGGACACGATGCCCGCGAATGTCCCGGAGGATCGGGCCCGGCCGTCCGCACTTGTCGCAGCGGTCGGCCACGTACGTGGCGTAGTCGCCGGTTCGGTAGCGGATGAACGGCATGACAGTGTTGATGAAACTGGTGCCGACGATCTCGCCGCGCTGGCCAGGTTCGGTCACGGGACGTCCGTGCTCGTCAAGCAGTTCGAACCAGCCGTACGTGGGCCAGACATGGTAGTCGTCGCTGTGCTCGCACCCGCAAGCCAGCACGACCTTCTCCGACTGACCGTAGCAGGAGAACAAGCGGCAGCCGAACACCTCCTCCACCATCTGCCGCTGCTGGGGGTAGACGATCTCCGACTCCGCGACGATGCCCCGAATGTTGCCGGGCACCAGCGCGCCACTGCGGCGGATAAACCGTGCAAGCATGAAGACGGTGGATGGATATACGTGGAGGAAACACGGGCCGATCTCTGCGATGTGCTCGAGATACCGCCTCATGCTCTCGTCGTTCATGTGGAAACTGCTGTAGTAATGGTGTCGCAGCAGCGGATCGTACTGGTGATACATGCCGTCGGCGTCGCGCCCCACCGGCTTGCCACGAAGCACCGCCATGGCCATGCCGAGACGGTAGCCAACGCGGGACCAGGAGGCCGTCAGGTGAGCATACTCAAAGGCAGCCCGATCGGCGTTGATGTGGAAAAACAGTGGCATACCCGACCGGCCGCTGGTGGAGACCCGCTCGACGGCGCGTTCGTCCACCCCCGCCACTCGCATGTCCTGCCCGTGTTCAACCACGTCCTGACGGCCCAGGCAGGGCAGCGTCCGGAACGCCTCTTCGTCCAGGCTCGCAGGATCGAGCCCCGCCTCGCGGAACAGCCGCCGGTAATACGGTGACCGCTCGACAGCCATCTTGCACAACTCGCGGAGGTACTCCCACTGCCGCAGCCGCTGCGCCCAGGCCGGCTCGTTCTGGGCATCGGCGAGGAAGCGTTCGATGGCCGCGAACCGGTAGCCCAGCGCGTAACGCGTGGGAACCGCCTCGATGGCCCGGGACGCCAGTGCCGTCAGCCGCGGAGACATCGCGTCCCGCCAGCGGATATAGGCCCGTCCGCTCATCATGCGGCGCGAAGCGCCGCCGGCGCTGTTCAGGTCGGTCAGCGCCCGCAACGGGCGCAGCGACCCCCGCGGCCGCGGCGCCACGGCCGACAGCCAGTGGTTCCACCGGCCGATCACCGACTCCAGCGCATTGTTGTCGATCGCACGCCGCCGTGCCGCCGCCGCCAGCCTCTGACGGTACGGCTCATCATCGAGCAACTGGCCGATCCGTCGTGCGTAGCCCTCGACATAGGTCGACGGCACCAGCCAGCCGGTCACGCCATTGACGACCAGGTCGCCCAGGTCCCCCACGTCGGCCACGACGGGAACTGCACCGGCAGCCATCGCCTCGGCCATCGCGATGGACAAGCCTTCGGAGCGGGAGGTCAGCGTAAACACCTTTGCCTCGGCCAGGACGCGGTTCACATCCTCTCGATGACCGAGCAGATCCACCGAATCGCGAAGATCCAACACCTCGACAAGCCGCTTCAGTTCGCCCATCAACGAACCATCGCCGACGACCGCCGCACGCATGCGCCGGCCCGACGTCTTCAAAACGTGAACCACTTCCAGGAACAGGTGCGGCTGCTTCACCGGCTCAAGGCGGCCGACATACACCATGTCATAGGCTCTGGGCCCCGTCTTCGCCTCGAACCGGGACATGTTGACGCTTCCGGCGACAATGGCCACGCGCCCGACGGACGTCTGCGTCTGCAGGTATTGCTGCGCCTTGCTCCCGCGCACCACCACCAGGTCAAAATGCCTGCTGATCCGCTTGGCCAACCGCTCGAGCATATCGGACAGCCGTGTAGTGCACGGCAGGAGGGGGTTCTTCATGGCCAGCCCCGCCCCGACAATCTCTACCGGCCCGCCGGTCATCTGGTACACCGAGGCCGCCCCCACCATCCGCCCCCCCACAACCGCCGTCAAACCCGCCGGGAAGAAGTGATAGCCCATGATGATGTCCGGACGGATCTTCCTGGCGACCCACAGCGTCCAGAGGGATCGGCTGATCGCCCGGCCGAACAGGTGCCGGAGGATGGCCGGTATGGGCACACGGTGCATCGTGGCCCCTTCCATTACTGGACCGTCGATCACCGCATGGATCGATCCGACACAAGGCGCCTTCAGGAGCGGCGCCACGTGCGAAGCGGCCCAGTTGCGGCTATCGAACCGACCGGTGATCAGGACCTTCAGTCTGCGTCCGCCACCGGTCCGCCTCCCCGACAGGCGACCGTTGCGCCCCATCGCCAGGTAGATCAGCGCGGCGGCGTAGATCAGGAACCCCGCCAGGCACACCGCGCAGCCGCCCAGCCGGCGGGCGACCCCGGCGAGTGCATGGCGTGCCTGGGAGCCGGCGGTGACAGTGGCCCTATCGGGCATGATCCTCCCAGCCGAAATGCAGGCGGAAACGGTCGGCGAACTGGCGGCGAGTGAGGGGGCCATTCAGGCCAGAGTCCTCCGAGACAACGGTCACGTCATCCAGCGCGAAATCGACCAGGGGGAGGGGATGCTTCCCAAACGCCCTGCTCACGACCGGCGGGTAGGGCGGACGGAAGCCCATCATGGCCGCGCAGACCAGATCGACGGCCACGGGGTTCCGTCCCGCCAGCACGGCTCCGCAGACCTTCGGCGTGGCGTCCAGCGGCCCGTTGCCTTCGCCGGCAACGATGGCGTCCACCAGGTGCAGCACGCGGCGCACGGGATGCCGATGGAGACATCCCTCCGCGTCCGCGTAGATCAGTATCCTGTTCAGATCGTGCACCATCCGCCACGTCGTGTCGTTGCCGCGCCAGTTGCCCGAGCGAATCGTGCCGGCGTTGGTGTCGCCGAAGGCCTTCTTCCCGACGGACTTGAGCGGCCCGGCCAGCAGCGACCGCAACGGCCCCAGCCTGGGGAACACCCGCTTGAAACACCCCACGGCCCGGCGTTCGAGCCTTCGCGTCAGCGTCATGCCGGGAAACTCGTCACCGCCCTCGGCCGGCGAGCCCTCCCGGTGGTGCGGCAGCCAATTCTTGTTTCCGTTGATGCCGACCAGGTTCTTCAGGCACGCCGTCAGGCCGGTCTTCTTGTGCGTTTTGAGCTTGGGCAGGTTGATGACAAGATCCGCTTCCATGACGGTACGGCTCACCAGGTACTCATGCCTGCCTTCAGTATGGTGGCTGCGCAGCTCATCCTTGTCGTACTCGGCCCCGTAGAGCAAGTGGCACAGATGCTCCACCTCGGCGAATGACGATGCTCCGTCCAGATCAACCTTGACGAATCCCGCCGGGTCGCCCGGCTGCGGTTCGTGGCCGACGATCACGCCGTCAATCTTGCGGGCCGTCTCCGGCCGCAGGTCCACCACCTCGATCGAAAAACCGGCCTCGCGCCGATAGAAGGCCTGCAATTCACCGAGGGCGGCAATCCGCGCCACGTGCGCGAAGTCCGCATCGTTCTGCGGCGCATCGGCAATGACGATGCGCCCCCGCCCCGCCAAGGCAAGGTGGGCGTAGTCCACCACGGCGCGGATGATGGCACCGTGCGTGATCAGGCAATCGTCGTGGCCGGCGTGCGTCTCGCGGAAGTCGCGGACAAAGTTCGGCTTGACGACAATCGTCTGCCCCGGAGAGACCAATTCGCCCAGGGGGTTCCAGTGCGGCGTGCCGTATCGCAACGCATCCAGCCCCAGCAGATGCAGCACCTCCCGCACGGCCTGGTAGGCCGCGTTGGGGTCCCTCACGGTCGCATTGGCAAAAGCATACTCCGGATACGCCTCCGACGGATCATACGGTGGTTGGTCGCAATACCCCGCGTGACCGGACGACACCGCCACGTCACCGGCGTTCAGTGCGTCAACCGGCTTCACGCTGCGTTCCATGATCTCCCCCCTGGTCTGACAAGCTGTGCACGTACTACATCCTGTCTATCGACCGCCGCACTGCCGCTACAATGGTCCTCGGAGCGTCCGATGAAAACCCGGTCAGGCGAATGCCCTCTCGCCTTTCAATCAGTGCATCCGATCATGACCAGACGGCATCCGACCGCGATGACAACGAATCCTTCATGTCGCTGGCCGGAATTGGCTATGCAGAAGACGAAGGATGCCGCTCCAGCGTCTTGCCCCGTGATCCGAAGGCGGAACACGCGGCGACGTCACCGGCGAAGAGGACATTGGAGATACTCATCATCGTGTTCATCGACCGACCGCACGCCGGTAGACTTCAACGGTGCGCTGGGCGATCAGGTCAGGGTGGAAACGCTGCCGGGCGGCCTGACGGCCGGCGGCGGCCATGTCTGAACGCAGACCGCCATCGGTCAGCAAACGCGTCAGGCGGTCGGCGATCATGGCGGTGTCTTCGGGATCCACCAGAAATCCCGTGCTGCCTTCCTCGACCATGTAGGGCATCCCGCAGCGATTGGCCGCGATCACGGGGACACCGACCGCCATCGCCTCGGCGATGGCCATCGGCGAGTTCTCCTGGCGGCTGGGCAGCAGGAACGCCTCGGCCTGCGCCAGTTCGGCGGGCAGGGCCGCGTGGCCGATGTGGCCGAGAAACTCGACGCGGCCGGCCAGTCCCGCCTCGTCGATGGCCTCCTCGACCCGCCGGCGGTAGGCCGGGTCCTGCTCGACGCCGGCCAGGACCAGGTGGGCCTGCGGGATCGATGGAGCCACCGCCGCCAGGGCCTTGACCGAGCCGAGCGTGTTCTTGCGCTCGTTGATCCAGCCCACGCAGAGGATCCGTCCCGGCCGCGGACGGGGTCGGACGTCGAAGAAGCACGGGTCGATGGGGTTCTCGATGTCGTGGATCTCCGCCCGCGTCCGCCCCTCGATCATGCGGCGGACGTAGGGCGTGATGGAGATCACGTGCTGCTGGCGCTTGAGCCCCCACCGCTCCACGCACCGCCACAGCCACGAGCGGACCCGCCAATGCGGCGCCATGTCGGCCACCACGTTGGCGTGGTCGAACCCGTGCACCGTGAACACGTGCGGCAGCTTCCGCCCCCCCATGGCCAGGCCGTATGTCTCGTGGCAATGCAGCAGATCGGGCCTGAGGTCGTCCAGGTGGCGCAACAGGCGCCGCCGGCCGGGGCCGACGAGGATGTCAAGGATCTGCATCCACCGCGAGCCGCCCAGGCGGTGGATGGTGACCTTTCCATCGGACTGCACGGTCGTCCCGCGGCGGCCGCCCTCCAGCGTCAGGACGTGCAGGTCGATGTCATCCCGCTGCGCCAGCCCCCGGGCAAGCACCACCGTCACCGACTCGACACCTCCTCTGGGGCGGTCGGGATCGGCAGGGTAACGGCTGATCATCACCACGCGGAGAGGCATCGTCCGTACGAGAAGGTCGTTCTTAACGCGAGTCGGCCTCGTTCCCATGATCCTACGTTCTGGATGACGCGGTCACAGCCGCCCTTGGTTGTTCAACAGAGGACACAGCCAATTCGTGTCCGCTGTGCACTCGCAGAAACATCTCCTCGAACTTCGACATCGCGGCATCGATCTCATGATGCTGAAGAACATACTGTCGTGCAGCCGCCGAAGCCGCCTCCCATTCCGGTGGACTGCCCAGAACGTCTCTGATGGCCTGCTCGGCCTGCTCAATGTCATCCACCACACGCCCAAGGCGCTCGCGCCTGATCAGGCCGTCGGGATCGAACGTTGCCACAACAGGCAACCCGTGACTCCAGGCCTCGAGAAAAGTGTTCGGAAAGCCTTCATAGGCCGAAGTTGAGCATAGAACCTGGGCCTCGCCGTAGTACTTCGCCATCTGATCATGGTGGACACGACCGTGCATCCTGACGTTGGCCAGGCGGCCGGCCGTTTTCTTGCAGGCGTCGACGTATTCGGAATCAACATTGGCGTCGCCGACCACGTCGAAGATGCATTCGGGCAGTTTCTCGGCAAGCCTGACAAGCCAATCGAATCTCTTCACCTGGTCGATTCTGCCGACCCAGAGCACGTGAGGGCTTCGGTCAGTCCTCAACTGGGCTGGGGCCATCCTCAGGGCTGCCGACAGATCGCATGGCATGGGCAGCACCTCGGCGTCGAGGCCGAATCCTTCTTCCAACAGGGCCGCCTGCCTGCGCGTCTGGACCACAACATGATCGACGTTAAGCAGACCGTAGCGGTAGAGCATCCGTTCGCGCCAAGGCTTGAGTACCGGCAGATCGCGTTGGCAGTCAGGCTCACTCGCCACGGAGTAGACTGACGAGCGGTTGTTCCTGCGGCACCACAGAACCACCTGGCCCAACCCCATGTCCCCGCAGTTGTAGTAATAGACATCGGCATCGGCACGCTTCATGGCCCGGCAGAGACTGCTCCATCTCGGGTGCACGAATCTCAACACGGGCACACCTGCATCTCTTGCACACGCTTTGACCACTCTGACGCCGTCGTAGTGCTCGTCGCCGTCCGCTCCTTCCGCCCAGGTAATCACAGTGACGGAGTACCCACGACTCGCCATCCACCGCGCCATGAGCGCCTGCTGTCGCTCGATCCCCCCCACATGCCCGGTATCACGTCTAGCGACTGCACCATAGGCATTGTGTGCAACAAAGCAGATGCTGGGCTTGCCTGCCATCAACTCAGTCTTCCTTCCTTCTGGGGACCTTCACATCGCGGCTCCCGCCGCGCCTCGCATGCCAAACCGCGCGGGACTGGGTCCACAAGAGGGTCAGCGTGCCGATTGTGTCGGCGTTCACGCAGGCGGCCGCGGCCGTGCAGAAGTGGTGAATGCCGATCATCGCCAGGTGCAGCACCGCGCCACAGCCCCATACGATCTCGTCCACGCCGAACGAACCGGCGACGGGCTTCCCGACAACATAGCGGCCGATGAACTCAGCGCCGGTGACGGGAGTGCGTTCGGACGCGGTGCCGCTCATGGTTCCTTCTGACACACGGGATCACGCGGGTCGCGGTCCAGCAGCGTGAATCCGGGCGAAAGCACAGCCACGGCGTTGTCCGGGACGTCCTTGTGTATGACGGCGTTGGCGCCGATCTTGACGTTGCTGCCGACGCGGATTCTGCCGAAGATCTTCGCGCCGGGGGCGATGTAGACGTTATCGCCAATGCTGGGGCTGCCGCGGCGGTCGCCTTGGCCGGCCACGCCGATCGTGACACCCTGCGATAGGTTGACGTTCCTGCCTATCCGGACGTTGCCGCCGACAACGATGCCGCCGAAATGCCCGATGTAGCAGCCTTCGCCGATCTCGGCATCTGGCGCGATGCAGATCCCCCACCGTGTCAGGACCCAGTGGTGCAGTAGCCAACGCCACGGCTTGAGGATCAGCCTGACAACGAGGGGCCGCCGGCGCAGCCACTGGGCGAAGCGCAGATCGACGACGGCGTGCACGCCCGGAGAGCGAACACAGTGCAGGATTCTGCGGAAGCGCCCCCCCTTGGCGCGATGGTACGTTCTCAGGATATCCTGCTTCAGCATGCTGTGGACTCTTTCACGCCCTTGCGTCAGGCGGTCAAGCCGACTCGCAGGTCACTCTTGCATCCACGGCCGGTTCGCCGATCGACCCGCGGCGGCCCAGGCGGCGAAGGATCCTGGTCTTGACCGACGACGGCAGCGCCCACAGCCAGTACGTCACAGCCAGCACCGCCCCGCCGCCCAGCACGCCCGTCAGCAGCGCCGCCACGTCGTGCGTCGGCAAGGCCACCCGCGCCACGATCAGCACCAGCGTGAACGGCACGTTGCACAGAAGCGGAAG
>JAAYZK010000437.1 GCA_012514895.1 Planctomycetota bacterium
CACAACCGCCTGGTGGCCCACGCCAAGGACATCATCCTGGCGACGGCGGCCGGCGGAGATGTGTCCTTCCTCAACGAGTGGCTGCTCGTGCCCGTCGCTGCAGTGCCGGCGGACCTGTCCACGCTGGTCTGGAAGGGCCAACGGCTCTTCCAGGCCGCCCGGTTCGGCACCGAAATGCAGTACCAGCACCTGGTCTTCGAGGAATTCGCCCGGACGATCCAGCCCAACATCGACGTGTTCATCCCCAACCTCCAGAACTACCAGACGGAGATCGACCCGTCCATCGTGGCCGAGTTCGCCCACACGGTCTACCGCTTCGGCCACTCGATGCTCAACGAAACCGTCAACCGGCTGGACCCGGACTTCGCCTCCAGCGACATCGGCCTGATCCAGGCGTTCCTCAACCCGCTGGAGTTCGTCGCCGGCGGCCTGACGCCCGACGAAGCCGCCGGGGCGCTCGTCCGCGGCCTGACCCGCCAGGTCGGCAACGCCATCGACGAGTTCGTCACCGAGGCCCTGCGCAACAACCTGCTCGGCCTGCCCCTGGACCTGGCGGCCATCAACATCGCACGCGGACGCGACACGGGCGTCCCGCCGCTGCAGGCCGCCCGGCGCCAGTTCTATGCCATGACCGGCGACAACCAGTTGGCCCCCTACACCAGTTGGGCCGACTTCGCGGGCAACCTCAAGCACCCCGAGTCGCTGGTGAACTTCATCGCCGCGTACGGCACGCACCCGAGGATCACCGCAGAGGCCACACTGGCCGGCAAGCGCGCCGCCGCGGCCCTGCTGGTCCTCGGCGGGCCCGGCGAGCCGGCCGACCGGCTGGACTTCCTGGACAGCACCGGGGCGTGGGTCAGCGGACCGGAAGGCGTGACGACCACCGGCCTGGACGACGTGGACTTCTGGATCGGCGGCCTGGCCGAGCGGATCATGCCCTTCGGCGGCATGCTCGGCTCGACGTTCAACTTCGTCTTCGAGACCCAGCTCGAGGCCCTGCAGAACGGCGACCGGTTCTACTACCTCGAACGCACCGCCGGTCTGAACTTCGTCACCGAACTGGAGAACAACTCGTTCGCCAAGATGGTGATGAACACCACCGACGCGATCCACCTGCCGGGCCTGATCTTCCAGACCGTCGGTCTCACCTTGGAGGTGGACCCGACGCGGCAGTTCAACGATGGCCTGGGCAACGCCGACCCCGACGGGGACGTCATCCGCGACGATCCCGCCACGCCGGGCGCCGATACCAACTACCTCCAGTACACCGGCGATGAGCACGTCGTTATGGGCGGCACCGACGACGCCGACACGATCATCGGCTCCATCGGCGACGACACGATCTGGGGCGACGGAGGCAACGACCGCATCGACGGCGGGGACGGCAACGACCAACTCCGCGGCGGGCCCGGCGACGACATCATCACCGACACCGGCGGCGACGACAACCTCCAGGGCGACGACGGCAACGACGTCCTCCACGGCGGCAACGGCCTGAACCTCATCCTCGGCGGGTTCGGCCAGGACTTCATCGTCACCGGCGAGGACGCTTCCGAAGCCTTCGGCGGCCCGGGCAACGACTTCATCCTGGGCAGCGACAACAACGAGCAGGACCTCGGCAACGAGGGCGACGACTGGCTCCAGGGCGGCCTGCTGGACGGCAGCCCCGGCGACAACTTCGACCCGCTCGGCCGCGACCTGATCATCGGCAACGACGTCTACATCGGCAGCGGCCTGGCCGACATCATGAACGCCGAAGGCGGCGACGACATCATGGTCGGCAGCGCCGGACCCGGCGACAAGTACCTCGGGGCCTCCGGCTTCGACTGGGCCACCTTCAAGGACGATCTGTTCGGCGTCACCATCGACCTGGCCATCGACGCCCTGGACGCCGGGCCGGTCCCGGCCGCGGCCGGCATCCTCGCACGCTTCTCGGCCGTCGAAGGCCTCTCCGGGTCGTCGCACAACGACATCCTCTTCGGAGACGACGCCGACGCGACGACCCTCCCGACCGCCGGCCTGCAGGGCAGCGTCCTGACCAACATCACCCTGATCAGCGGGCTCCAGGAGTTCCTCGGCGCCGGCGTGACCTCGTTCGGCGCCGGCAACATCATCCTGGGCGGCAGCGGCAGCGACATCCTCGTCGGCCGCGGCGGCGACGACCTGATCGACGGCGACCTGTGGCTCAATGTCCGCATCTCCGTCCGCCAGAACGCCGACGGCACGGGCGACGAGATCGACAGCTACGACAGCATGGTCCCGCTCGTCCCGCTCATGCTCGACGGGACCTACAACCCCGGGCAGCTCGTCATCGTCCGCGAGATCCTCGCCGGCGACGACGGCTTCGACACGGCCGTGTTCTCCGACGTGCGGGCCAACTACGACATCACCGTTACCGACGGCGTGGTCACCGTCAGCCACCAGGTCGGCGGCGGGGGCGGCGGCGGCGTGTCGGACGGCACGGACCGACTGACCAACATCGAGCGGCTGCAATTCGCCGATCAGGTCGTCATCATCGATCCCGGCACAAACGCCGAGCCGGAAGGGCTCCTGACGATCAGCGACACCACGCCGTCGCTGCTCCAGACACTCACGGCTTCGGCGGCCGGCGTAAGCGATGGCGACGGGCTGGGAGCGATCAGCTACGTCTGGCAGGTCGAACGGAACCCCGGCTCGGGCATCTTTGAAGATATCCTGACGCCAACGGGTGTGGGCGTCTCACGGGCCATGGGGCCGACCTTCAGGCCCACGCCCGACCTGGTCGGGCTGGCCATTCGCGTCCAGGGCATCTACCAGGACGGCAACGGCACACTGGAGATCGTCAATTCGGCGCCGACGGCGCCCGTTGCCGCAACGACGCCGACCGTGGCCCAGCCGATCGCCGACGTTGAAACGATCGAGGACGCCGCCCCGGTGGTTATCGACCTGACCGGCGTGTTCGCCGATGCCGACAGCGCCAACGGCGACGTGCTGACGTTCGCCGCGGTCAGCGCGAACCCCGCACTGGTCTCGGCCGCCGTGGCGGGCAATCAATTGACGCTCACCCTCGTGCCAAACGCCAACGGCACCGCCGAGGTGAGCGTGACGGCAACCGACCTGGCCGGGCTTTCCGTCACCGACACCTTCTCGGTGACCGTCCAGCCGGTCGCCGACGCGCCGACCCTGGTCACGCCAATCCCTGACATGCTGTTGGTCACGGGCGATGCGCCGGTGGTGGTCAATCTGGCCGACGCGTTCACGGATGTCGATATGCCCGGCGACACCCTGACGTTCTCGGCGATCAGCAGCAATCCGGCGGTGGTGACCGTCAGCGTGGATGGCGATCTGCTGACCCTCCAGGCCAACGGGTTCGGCGGGGTCCTCGTGATCGTGACGGCCACGGATTCAGGAGGGCTCATCGCGGAAACCACGTTCGCAGTGCGGGCGGGGGCGCAGCATGTGGTGCAGTTGCCCGCGAATGGGCGGGCCGTCAACAGAACCGTCGTTACCCGCGCGGGCAACGCCCTGCGTGTCATCAACAACGGCCGACGGCTGTTAAACGTCCCGCTGGCCGAGGCCCTTGGGCTGACGATCATTGGCGTCGACGGCAAGTCCGATGTGGTGACGGTGAACGCTGGCGCGGGCCTGGGCCTGAGCCTGCCCGGCGGGATCAGCTTCGACGGGATGGGCGGAGCCGGCGTCGACACCCTGGCCGTCCGTGGGACCCGGGGCGAAGACACGCTGGCCGTCTCGGCCAACGCGGTCGAGATCGCCTCGGCGGTCGCCAACATGTCGATCTCCTTCGCCGGCATCGAGAACCTGAGCCTCAACGGCCTGGGCGGCGCCGACACCTACGCGATTTCGAGCCTGCCGGCCAACGCGGCCATCGCCGCTTCGGCGGGGCGCGACACGCTCGACTTCTCCACCGCCGCGACCGGCGTAACGGTCAACCTCGGCAGCAGGGCGCCGCAGAACGTCTTCGCCGGCGTGGCAAACACTCTGACTCTGGCGACTCCGGCGGCGGCCGAGAATGTCATCGGCACCTCGCTGGGCGACAGCATCACCGGCAGCCAGTTGGCCAACCGCATCTTCGGCGGGGCCGGCGATGACGTGATCAACGGTCAGCGCGGCAACGACCTTATCTTCGGCCAACTTGGAGATGACACTTTCCTCGATGACACCGGAAACAATGTGCTGGTTGGCGGCGATGGCAACGACGTGTTCCGGCCGCTCGCCGGCAGAAACGTGCTGATCGGCGGACAGGGAACCGACGATCTCGACGGCGCTGCCGGCCACGACCTGCTCATCGGCGGCCAGACCGCTTACGACGACAGCGAGGTGGACCTGCTGGCGATCGCCCGGGCGTGGGCACGCGGCGGGTCGATCAACGCCAAGGTCAACGCGTTGACCAGAGGACTGGGACGAAGCGGCACGCCTTTCCTCCGCCTCGGCGAGAGCGTGCTCGACGACGGACTGGCCAACACCTTGTCTGGCGGCCTGGGCGCCGACTGGTTCTTGGGCAACTGCGACTGGGTCACCGACCTCGGCGCCAGCGATCGCTGAATCTTGCCGCCGCGCCGATCGGATGTCGGCGTGGCGGGGCGGAATGCTCCGTCTGATGGAGAGTGCTCCACGGGCGGCCAGGAGGGCACGATCGCGTTGACACTTTCGCAGATAGGCCGATCCGGGCAGTGCCGAAGCTGGGCTCGGGATGGAGAGGATAGGACTGAGCGGGCAGGCACCCCGTCAGTCCTTCCTCATTGGATGAAGGGGACGCACTGTGTCTGGCAATCTGTTTGAAAGCGGACATTCCGGGCTTGGCCGCAACTCTCTGCAGGCCACCCGTGGAATGCAGGTTCCCATCTGCTGGCCCCAAGTGGAAGGCCTCGAGCCCCGCATACTGCTGGCCGCCGTGGTGGCGGATGTCCTCGTCCTCTCCGACGAACCGTTGGAGATCATGCCCACCAGCCCGTTCATCGTCAATCCCTTCATCGACCCCCTGGTCATTCCGGAGGCCCTGGAGCCGGGCTGGCGGCTTCCCGACGGAACGTTGGCCCCGGACGACCCGATGG
>JAAYZK010000438.1 GCA_012514895.1 Planctomycetota bacterium
AAAGCGCCAAGCAAACGGCCAAGACACTTCGCCGATAAATCGCAAGTCTCGTTTTTGCAGTCGCTTACGATTCTATCCCTACGGTCTTCTAAACCGCAGGTTGGAGGTTCGAGCCCTCCCGGGCGTGATTGGTCGTCCCCGGTTCCTTTCACGTTGAAGCACCGCAGGTTGCCGCCCCGGCAAGAGGGCCTATCGCCTGTCCGTGCCGCCAGCGCAGGACAGGCATTGGCAGGCGGCAGAGGCAAGGCCGGATGTTCCTGCCAACGCGGGCCACCCTGAGAACCCTATGGGCCGTACGCGCCGGTGCCAATGGGAAATTGCAGGATCGTCCCATTGTCCGCGTTTGTGTCAGCTTACTAGAGTTCCGTCACTGCCTGGCGTCTTGCGCGTGATTGCGGGCTTTGCTTCGAGCCGGCCGGCGGGTTCGCCTGAAGCAGGTGCATGGAGTTCGGTCAACACGGCAAGCCGTGCGTGTTCAGCACGGAGGCGGAGTTGACATAGAGACGCCGCAAACGCTCCCGTCCATGGTCCTGGGGACATGGACGCGCCAGCGCCGGTTCTCCCTGCCTGGGAGCCGCGCGATCAGCGGTGGTTGCCGGCCGTCACACCGGCCGAACCGGTTGTGCATCTCACACAGAGGGACAACGATGAAGAAACGCCGCAGACGCTCGCACAGACGGGCACGCCGTGCCCATGGCCGCCGCACACTCCCCATTCAGCCGACTCAGCAAGGTGCATCGTTGCTTCCCACCTGGGAGCCGCTCGAGCAGCGGCAACTGCTGGCCGTCTCGTTCATCGAGTCGGACCTGCGGTTTGTCCTGGACCAGATCCTCATCTCGGAGGCCCACGCCGCCGGGGGCGATCTGACCCTGCTGATTGCCAACACCGAACTGGCCCTGGGCCTGCGCACGGTGGACGGGACGTTCAATAACCTCATCGACGGCCGCACCGACTTCGGGGCCGCCGACATGACGTTCCCGCGGATGCTCGATCCGGTCTTCCGCGGCGCCGACGGCGGCACGTCCTATACGCAGATCAGCGGGACGGTCCTCGACTTCGACCCGCGGCTCATCTCCAACCTGATCGTCGACCAGACCGCCGGCAACCCCGCCGCCGTCGCCGCCGCCGCCGAGGGCGGATTCCTCGTCGACGGCGTCCGCACGGACGGCACGCCCTTTGAAGTCTTCTTCATCCCCAACGTCACCCCGGACGCCGGCCTCACCGTGCCCTTCAACGCCTGGATGACCTTCTTCGGCCAGTTCTTCGATCACGGTTTGGACCTGGTCAACAAGGGCGAAAGCGGCATCATCTTCATGCCCCTGCTGCCGGATGACCCGCTGTTCGACGCCGGGCCCGACGGCATCCCCGGCAACGGCGACGACGGGCCCAACTTCATGATCCTCGACCGGGCCACCAACCTGCCCGGACCCGACGGGGTCATCGGCACCGCCGACGACATCCACGAACACATCAACCAGACCACGCCCTTCGTCGACCAGAACCAGACCTATACCTCGCATCCGTCCCACCAGGTCTTCCTGAGGGCCTACGCGTTCAACGGCGACGGCGAGCCGATGGACACCGGCGAGTTGATCGTCAACCGCGATCTGGGACCGGACGGCGAGTTCGGCACGGCCGATGACACGATCATCGGCGGCATGGCCACCTGGGCGGTCGTCAAGGCCCAGGCGCGGGACCTGCTGGGCATCCAGTTGACCGACGCCGATGTGTTCGCCACCCTCCAGAGTCACCCGACACTCACTTCCGTACCCCTGCTGGCGACCGACCCGTACGGCAACTTCATCCCCGGGCCCAACGGCTTCCCGCAGGTGGTCATGCTCGGCCCGGACGGCCTGGGCGGCACCGCCGACGACGTGATGGTCGAGGGCGACCCGACGGCCAACGGCGGACTGGGCATCAGCCTGGCCGACGCCGTCCGCACCGGGCACGGATTCATCGTCGACATCGCCCACACCGCCACGCCGACCGTCGGCCTGGTAGCCGACGCCGACACCGTCGCCGGAAACGTGCCCGCTGCCGGCGAGTATGACGATGAACTGCTCGACGCCCACTACATGGCCGGCGACGGCCGTGCCAACGAGAACATCGCCCTGACCGCCGTTCACCACGTGTTCCACTCCGAGCACAACCGCCTGGTGGCCCACGCCAAGGACATCATCCTCGCGACGGCGGCCGGCGGCGATGTGACCTTCCTCAACCAATGGCTGCTCGTGCCCGTCGCATCGGTGCCGGCCGATCTGTCCACGCTGGTCTGGAACGGCCAGCGGCTCTTCCAGGTCGGCCGGTTCGGCACCGAGATGCAGTACCAGCACCTGGTCTTCGAGGAGTTCGCGCGGACCGTCCAGCCGAATGTCGACCTTTTCCTCGATTTCGACGACACGGTCGACCGGTCGATCGTCGCCGAGTTCGCCCACACGGTCTACCGCTTCGGCCACTCGATGCTCAACGAGACCGTCGATCGCATGGACCCGAACTTCGTCTCCAGCGAGATCGGCCTGATCCAGGCCTTCCTCAATCCCC
This sequence comes from Planctomycetota bacterium, assembly GCA_012514895.1. Taxonomy (GTDB): domain Bacteria; phylum Planctomycetota; class Phycisphaerae; order SM23-33; family FEN-1343; genus JAAYZK01. Next base: position 2,542 of record JAAYZK010000438.1, read on the forward strand.
TCGAGTTCGCCGCCAGCGGGGCGACGCCCGATGAGGCGGCCGGCGCCCTCGTGCGCGGCCTGACCCGCCAGGTGGGCAACGAGATCGACGAGTTCGTCACAGAGGCCCTGCGCAACAACCTGCTGGGCCTGCCGCTGGACCTGCCGGCCATCAACATCGCACGCGGGCGCGACGCCGGCATCCCGCCGCTGAACGCCGCGAGGCGCGCGTTCTTCGAGGCAACCGGCGACACCCAACTGGTGCCCTACACGAGTTGGGCCGACTTCGCCGGCAATCTCAAGCACGCCGAATCGCTGGTGAACTTCATCGCCGCGTACGGCACGCACCCGAGCGTCACCGCCGCGACGACACTGGCCGACAAGCGGGCCGCCGCGACGCTGCTGGTCCTCGGCGGGCCCGGCGAGCCGGCCGACCGGCTGGACTTCCTCAACAGCACCGGCGCCTGGGCCAACCTCCCCGGCGGCCTGATCATCACCGGCCTGGACGACGTGGACTTCTGGATCGGCGGCCTGGCGGAACGCGTCATGCCCTTTGGGGGCCTGCTGGGCTCGACCTTCAACTTCGTCTTCGAGACTCAGCTCGAAGCCCTGCAGAACGGCGACCGGCTCTACTACCTCCACCGGACGGCCGGACTGAACTTCCTCGCCGAACTGGAGAACAACTCCTTCGCCGAGCTGATCACGGCCAACACCGACATTCCCCACCTGCCGGGCCTCGTCTTCCGGACGCCCTCAATCCCCTGGAGTTCGCCGCCGGCGGCGTGACGCCCGACGAGGCGGCCGGGGCCCTGGTGCGCGGCCTGACCCGCCAGGTGGGCAACGAGATCGACGAGTTCGTCACCGAAGCCCTGCGCAACAACCTCCTGGGCCTGCCCCTGGACCTGCCGGCCATCAACATCGCCCGCGGGCGCGACACCGGCATTCCACCCCTGCAGGCCGCCCGCCGACAGTTCTATGCCATGACCGGCGACAGTCAGTTGGCGCCCTACACCAGTTGGGCGGACTTCGTCGGCAACCTCAAGCACGCCGAATCGCTGGTGAACTTCATTGCGGCGTACGGCACGCATCCCAGCATCGCCGGCGCGGCGACGCAGGCCGGCAAACGGGCCGCGGCGGCCCTGCTGGTCCTCGGCGGGCCCGGCGAACCGGCCGACCGCCTGGATTTCCTCAACAGCACCGGCGCCTGGGCCAACCTCCCCGACGGCGTGACGACCACCGGGCTGGACGACGTGGACTTCTGGATCGGCGGCCTGGCCGAACGCGTCATGCCCTTTGGGGGCCTGCTCGGCTCGACGTTCAACTTCGTCTTCGAAACCCAGCTCGAGGCCCTGCAGAACGGCGACCGGTTCTACTACCTCGAACGCACCGCCGGTCTGAACTTCGTCACCGAACTGGAGAACAACTCGTTCGCCAAGCTGATCATGGCGAATACCGGCGCGACGCATCTGCCGGGACTCGTCTTCCGGACGTCCACCTTCAGTCTCGAGGTGGATCCCGCGCTGCAGTTCACCGGCCTGGATGAGGCCGGCCCGGACGGCATCCAGGGCACCGCGGACGACGTGAGCGGCCCCGACGGCATCTCCGGCAACTCCGATCCCGCCGGCGACGTCCTGCGCGACGACCCCGCCACGCCAGGACCCGACGCGAATTACCTCCGGTATACGGGCGTCGAGACGGTAGTGCTGGGCGGCACGGACGGGGACGACACGCTCATTGCCGGCGACTCCGACGATGACACGATCTATGGCGACGCCGGCAACGACCGCCTCGATGGCGGAAACGGCGCCGACACCATCCGCGGCGGCGAGGGCGACGACATCATCACCGACGCCGGCGGCGACGACGTCATCCACGGCGAAGCCGGCAACGACGTCATCCACGGCGGCAACGGCGCCAACCTCATCCTCGGCGGGTTCGGCAAGGACTTCATCGTCACCGGCGAAGATGCCTCCGAAGCCTTCGGCGGCCCCGGCGACGACTTCATCCTGGGCAGCGACAACAACGAACAGGACCTCGGCAACGAGGGCGACGACTGGCTGCAGGGCGGGCTGCTGGACGGCAGCCCCGGCGACAACTTCGACCCGCTCGGCCGCGACCTGATCATCGGCAACGACGTCTATGTCGGCAGCGGCCAGCCCGACGTCATGAACGGCGAGGGCGGCGACGACATCATGGTCGGCAGCTCCGGGCCCGCCGACAAGTACCTCGGCGCGTCGGGCTTCGACTGGGCCACCTTCAAGGATGACCTGTTCGGCGTCACCATCGACCTGGCCCTCGATGCCCTGGACGCCGGCCCGGTGCCTTCGGCCGCCGGCATCCTGGCCCGCTTCTCGGCCGTCGAGGGTCTCTCCGGGTCGCCCCACAACGACATCCTCATCGGCGACAACGCCACCGCGCTGACCATTCCGACGGCAGGCCTGCAGGGCAGCGTCCTGACCAACATCGGCCTGATCGACGGCCTGCAGGAGTTCCTCGGCGCCGGCGTCACCTCCTTCGGGGAAGGCAACATCCTCCTCGGCGGCAGCGGCAGCGACATCATCATGGGCCGCGATGGCAACGACCTGATCGACGGCGACCTGTGGCTCAACGTCCGCATCTCCGTCCGCGAAAACAATGACGGCACCGGGGCCGAGATCGACAGCTACGACAGCATGGTCCCGCTGGTCCCGCTCATGCTCGACGGGACCTACAACCCCGGCCAGCTCGTCATCGTCCGCGAGATCCTCACCGGCGATGACGGCTTCGACACGGCCGTGTTCTTCGACGTGCGGGCCAACTACGACGTCGTCCTCATCGGCGGCGTGGTCACCGTGACCCACCTCGGTGGCGTCATCGGCGGCGGGGGCGGCGGCTTCGGTTTCCGGTTCGACGGCATCGACCGCCTGACCAACGTCGAACGGCTGCAGTTCGCCGACCAGGTCGTCATCCTCGACCCCGGCGCGAACGCCCAGCCCCAGGGCCAGTTGGCCATCAGCGACGCCACCCCAGCCGTCGGGCAACTGCTCACCGTTTCGGCGGCGGCCATCACCGACGCGGACGGCCTGGGGCCGATCAACTTCACCTGGCAGTTCGAACCCAATCCCGGCACGGGCATCTTCGAAGACATCCTGATCGAGACCGGCGTCGGCTTCGAGCACGTCCGCGGGGCTTCCTTTACCGTGACGCCGAACCTGGCGGGGCTGAGACTACGCGTCGAGGGCATCTACACCGACGGCGGCGGCACGCTGGAAATCGTCCGCTCGGGGCCCACGACGGCCGTCGACGACTCGCCGGCGGTCATCGCCAGCATCATCGGCGACGGGACGCCCCAGCGGTCGGTGGTGACGCAGCTGGCACTGCAGTTCAACGAGGACGTCTCGGCCAGCCTGACGGTCGGTGACCTGTCCCTGGTCAACCTGGACACCGCCGTGGCTGTCAGCCCGGCGAGCATGGCCCTGGCCTACAACGCCGCCACCAACACCGCCGTGTGGACCTTCCCGGGCCTGCCCGGCGGAACCCTGGCCGACGGGAACTACACGGCGACACTGCCGGCCGCCAGCGTGGCCGACGCCGCGGGCAACACGATGGCCGCCGACTTCACGCTGGACTTCTTCCGCTTCTTCGGCGACTCGGACGGCGACCGCGACGTGGACCCGCTGGACCTGTTCCGCTTCAGGGGCACGTACCTGAGAAGCGCGGGCGATCCGCTGTTCGACGGGCGGTCCGATTCCGACAGCGACGGCGACGTGGACCCGCTGGACCTGTTCCGGTTCCGCCAGAACTACCTCGGCACGCTGCCGCCCGCCCTGGCCGCGCTGCAGGTGTCCCTGACGGATCCGGCGGCCCCCTCGACGGCCGCCGGGCGGCTCGCCGTGGCGGCCGACGTGGACGTGCTGGACGTGGTGGCCGAGGCTCCCGCCCGGGCCCAGGCCAGAAAGGCGGTTCGCCGCCGCACCCGCAGGCCCACGCCGCAGGCCCTTTCCCTGCGGAACCGCGTGCGGCCCGAGACTCTGGCCGACGCCGGTGCGCCGGCGTGGCAGGACGTGATGCTCCGCCCGATCGAGAGTGCGCTGCGGGCGGCCAGGAAGGCGTGATCGCGTTGGCACCGTCGCAGATCGGCCGGCCTGCATCGCCGGAAGCTGATCTGCGAAGTCAGGCTCCAGTTGGAGAGGATAGATCCATGCTGTCACCGATAGAGGAGATCAGTCTCATGCAGTCAACGATTCGATTCAGTGTAGTGGCCATCGTGTTGCTCGCGGTGGCGGGCGCGGCACAGGCGGACTTCATCGCGCACTTCGACCAGCCCGCCTACAACGTGCTTCCGGGCGCCGCCGTGTCGGTCCAGGTCCTCCTGGACGCCGACACCCTTGCGGCCGGCGATCAGCCCACCCCCGGCGGCCTGCTGAGCATGGGCATCACGGTGAGCTTCGACAGCACGAAAGCCGAGGTGGCCGACACGTCGAAGATCGCGCTGCCGTTGGAGTTGCAGAGCGACGGCGCCGGCAGCCCCCCGCTGCTGGAGGTCGCGCCCGGCCAGGCAAGGGCCTTCGGGTCCGTGAACGTCTTCACAGCCACCGAAGGCTACGGCGGCACGCTGCTGGCGACGATCGAGATCGCCAACCTGGCGCTGCTGGGGGATTCCTACGCGCTGTCCCTCGGCCGCTACTCGGCGTCGCCGACGTTCGCCAACTTCGTCGACTGGAGCGGCACTCTCCTGGACGCGCAGTTGTCGTTCGGCACGGCCATCGTGAACGTCGTGCCCGAACCGGTGTCCCTGGCCCTCCTGGGCCTGGGCGGCGCGGGACTGCTGCTCAAGCGATGGCGCGCAAGGCCGGCCTGAGCGCTTCGGCGCTCGGACTCGCGGCGGCGACGGACGATGCCGGCCCCCCAGGAGCCGGCATCGTTCTGCCGCCACGCACAGCGGGACAGCCGCCCGGTGCGCTGCGCCATGGAGCAGCGGTGGTATTGACGACTCCGCCGCACTGGCGCACCCCTCGCCACGACGGCCGGCCGGCAGACGACTCGACCTGTATCTTCGCGGGACTCCCATACGACCTACGCGACGGCACCATGGCTGAATTGGCTCATCCACGCATTGTTTCCATGGGCGACAGAGTCCTATAGTGCACTGTTGCCGACCACGCCTTCTGCGCGGGACGCCGAACAGTCCACTGCCTCCATGAGGAACAGACGATGAAAACACGCCGCACACACTCGAAGAAGCGGACAGACCCTGCCCCCAGCCGCCCCACCCTTGGGACTCAGCGCGACCCGTCGCCGCTGCCCCCATGGGAACCGCTCCAGGACGGTCGCAGCAGGAAGGCGCGGGCCCGCTGCCCGCAGGTGGAAGGGCTCGAGGACCGCGTCCTGCTGGCGGCCAGCGTCATCATCCTGTCCGAAGAGCCGTTGGAGATCATGCCCACCAGCCCGTTCATCGTCAATCCCTTCATCGACCCCCTGGTCATTCCGGAGGCCCTGGAGCCGGGCTGGCGGCTTCCCGACGGAACGTTGGCCCCGGACGACCCGATGG
>JAAYZK010000439.1 GCA_012514895.1 Planctomycetota bacterium
CCTTCGAGATCGGCGCCGTGACGATCGCGTCGATCAGGCCGGCCCTGGCGGCGCCGATGGCGTCCTCGCAGAACGTCATCGACGCGATCCCGCCGGCCTTGGACGGCCCCCGCTCGGAGGGTCCCGGGCGGGCGAACTCGTCGTAGTCCAGCACGACGCACGACTGGGCGTACCGGCGGAGGTTCTCGTGGTGGTCGCGGTGCCAGAAGCACTCGATCTCCGCCAGGTCCGCCTCGTAGTCCAGCAGTTCGTTGGACCCGAAGATGACGAACCGCGCTCTTGCCCGCAGGTCAGGGTCGGACAGGGCCTTGACGATGATCTCCGCGCCGACGCCGGCGGGGTCGCCCATCGTAATCCCGATCGTGGGTCGAATCGACTCGCTCATCGGTTACGCAAACCCCGCCTTTCGAAGCTGTTCCAGGGTCACGCCGCCGGAGGCGCCCCCGTGCGGGGTGAGCATCCGGCGGACATACTTGCCCAGGATATCCGTTTCCACGTTGACGGCGTCGCCGACGCCCAGCGACCCCAGCGTCGTCGCGGCCGCCGTCGTGGGGATCAGCGTCACACCGAACCGCCCGTCGGCGACGTCCACGAGCGTCAGGCTGACCCCGTCGATCGCGACGGAGCCCTTGGCGACCATCTCCTCAGTCAGTATTCGCTCGGCGGCGAAGCCCATCACATGCTGTCCGCCGCCACGGTCGATCCGGTCGACCCGCGCGATGCCGTCCACGTGGCCCTGGACGATGTGGCCGTCCAGCCCGTCGCCGACCCGCAGGGCCGCTTCGAGGTTCACCCGCCCCCCCGCCGCCAAGGTCCCCAGCGTGGTCCGCCGGAGCGTCTCGGCGACGGCGTCGAACTCCACCGACGCACCGTCGATCGCCGCGACCGTCTGGCAGACCCCGTTGACGGCGATGCTGGCCCCATGGGCGACCCGCGCGGCCAGCGGCCCGACCTCCACGCGCAGCCGCCGCCCCGCCGACGTGCTCGTCGTCCGTTCCAGCCGTCCCACGTACTGGATGATCCCGGTGAACATCAGGCGGGTTATGCTAGGCGATCGGGGCGCCGAAGGCAACACCCGCCCCGGCGCCGCCGTGCCCGGCGGGCGGACCGGCGGGGCCCCGAAATGCCCTTTGACATCGCTGCCAGCGGTGTTATGATCCGCCGGACGTACGTCAGACGCCGGGCAAAGAGGGAGGCCGGGGCGTCCGAGGTGAGCTGTGATCGGCATCGCTTGGAGACCCCGTGATCACAACCAGACGCCTTCTCGCTCTGCTGATCGTGCTGATGCCGGCGACCTTGCCGACGGCGGCCGCCCAGACGACCGGCCCCGCCGGGATCGTCGTGGACGTCACCGTGGCGGGCAATGAGCGGATCAGCACGCAGCGCATCCTCGCCGAGGTCAGGACCCGCCCCGGCCAGCCCTTCGACGAGCAGGTCGCCAGGGACGATCAGCGGCGGCTCCTGGAGACCGGCCTGTTCGAGGATGTGGCGGTCGTCCGGACGCCCGGCGAGCAGGGCGTCGTCGTCACCTTCGTCGTCGACGAACGCCAGCCGGTGGGGTCCATCGAGTTCCGCGGCAACAAGTTCTTCAGCGACGAGAGGTTGCGGAAATCCCTCGGATTCGGCGCCCGTGACGCCCTCGACTACGGCCAGGCCGCCCTGGGCCGTCTGGCCATCGAAGACCTGTACGAGGACAAGGGGTTCGTCCTGGTCAACGTCACGCTGGACGAGCAGGCCCTCCGCCAGAACCGCCGGGTCGTCTACACCATCGTCGAAGGCCCGCGCGTGCGTGTCCGCTCCCTGGACTTCCGCTTCGAGGGCGAGCCGTCCTTCAGCGACCGGAAGCTCCGCAAGCAGATCAAGACCTCCAAGGGCTTCTGGATCTTCAGCCGCGGGCGCCTGGACGAGCAGCAGCTCCAGCGGGACGTGACGGCCCTGGAAACGTTCTACGCCAGCGAAGGGTTCTTCGACGCGCAGGTCGCCTCCGACGTCCGCTTCAGCGTGGACAAGACCGGGGCGGACGTGGCGTTCATCATCGACGAGGGCCCCCGCTACCAGGTGGGCGACATCCGCATCGCCGGCAACGAGGTCTTCACGGACGCCGAGCTGATCGATCGGCTGGGGATGACGGCGGGCGACAATGCGACGGCCGCGGCCCGCGCCGGCAACCTGGCGGCCCTGCGGGACGCTTACGGCCGAATCGGGTACATCAACGCCGCCGTGGACGAGGAACTGGCCTACCTGGCGCCCGACGCACCGGCCCCGGCCGGCGTGCCCCAGGGGGCCGCCGGGCCGTGGGTGGCCCTGAGCTACACCATCCGCGAGGGCGAACCCTACCGCCTGGGCGAGGTCACGATCCGCGGCAACACCCGGACGAAGGACCGCGTCGTCCGGCGCGAGCTGACGCTCTTTCCCGGCCAGTGGTTCGACCTGACGGCCGTGAAGGAGAGCCAGCGCCGCCTGCAGAACAGCGGCCTGTTCGCCAACGCGGAGATCGTCCCCTACGGCGAGGAGCCGGGCGTGCGCAACGCGCTGGTGACGATCGAGGAAGGCATGACGACCGGCGTGAATTTCGTCGCCGGCTACGGCTCCGACGCGGGCCTGGTGTTCGGCGTCGACTTCCTCCAGCGGAACTTCAGTTGGACCCAGTGGCCGACGTCCATGAACGACCTCATCCACGGCCGCGGGTTCAAGGGCGACGGCCAGAGCCTCAAGGTGAGGCTGCAGACCGGCGATGAAATGAGCTACGGCTCGATCCAGTGGCGCGAGCCCTTCCTCCTGGACCGCCCCGTCTCCCTGGGCGTGGAGGCCCATCACCTCCAGTGGCAGCGAGAGAACTACGACGAAGTCCGCACCGGCGGACGGGTGAGCCTGGGCAAACTGTTCCCCAACCGCTGGTACGGCCAGGTGGCCCTGGCGCCTGAGAATCTCAAGCTGACGGACCTCGACAGCGACGTCGCCACCGAGATCCGCGATGAGGAGGGCAACACCTTCCTCACGGGCATCGAGGGCACCCTCATCCGGGACCGCACCGATAACCGCCTGAACCCCAGCACCGGCGGGCGACTGCGGCTGAGCGCCGAGCCGTTCGTCGGCGACTACGACTTCACCCGCCTCGGCGCCGAATACAAGCACTACTGGACGCTGTGGACCGATCCGGTGGACCGCAGGCACATCCTGGCCACCCGGACGGCGGCCGATTTCATCATCGGCGACGCCCCCGTCGCCGAGCGCCTGTACGGCGGCGGCCTGACCAGCATCCGGGGCTTCGAGTACCGGGGCATCAGCCCGCGCACGAAAGACCCCGGCAAGGACGACCCGATCGGCGGAAAGTTCCTGGCCTACGCCGGGGCGGAGTACAGCTTCCCCCTGGCCGGCCAGGTGCTGCGGGGCGTCGTGTTCGTCGACACCGGCACCGTCGAAGAGAGCGTCGAGATCGACACCTGGCGGGTCAGCACCGGCGTCGGCGTCCGCCTGCTCATCCCCGCCATGGGGGATATCCCCGTGATGCTGGACTTCGGGTTCCCGCTGGTCAAGGACGACCAGGACGACCGGAGAACCTTCAACTTCACACTGGGCTGGTGGTACTGACCCCGCCGGACCGGACGGCGGACGGCGGCCGTTCCCGGCCTTCCGTTGAATCCACGGGCGCGGGGTGATACCGTAGGGGCCGCCGGGGCGCGCCTCGGGCGGCCGACGACGAAGGAAGATCGACAGTGAAAGCCGGACGAGGAGATACCATGAAAGTCAGCCGACTCTACTGGGTGGTGATTGTGGGCCTGGTGGCCCTGGCGGTGGGTCTTGGCCGCGGCATCGCGGATCCCCAGCCCGCGGCGCCGGCCGGGACCGTGGCCGTATGCGACCTCATCCGCACGTTCCGAGACTACCGGAGGACGTCGGATCTCTACAAGGAAATGGAAGCCGAGCAGGCGTCGATCGTCACCCGGCAGGAGCAGCACGAGAAGCAGTACCAGCAGATGCAGCAGGATCTCAGGGACCTCCGCGCCGGCTCGCAGGCGTACATCGACCAGGTGAACGCCATCGATGCGTACGCCATCCAGTCGCGTGCGGAGGTCGACACGGCCCAGGCCCGCCTCAAGCGGATCCATCAGCAGGCCACCGCCGAGATGATGCGGAGCGTCGAGCAGACCGTCGCGGCGGTCGCGGCCGAACAGGGATACGCGGTCGTGCTTCACCGCGGCAAGATCAACCTCACCGAGGACCCCGCCAAGGAGTTCATGGCGACGCACGTGCTGTACGCGGCCAACGCCGTGGACATCACCGACGCCGTCGTGGCCCGGCTGAACGAGCAGTACGGCAAGCAGCAGTCCGGCCAGGAGTAACCGCCGGCGAGCGGACCGTCACCATGGCAAAAACGCTGACCCTGCAACAGATCGCCGACGCGCTGGGAATCGCCTGCCAGGGCGATCCGCAGGCCGTGATCTCGACGGTGGCCTCGATCGAGGCGGCCGGGCCCACGGACGTGACGTTCGCCGTCGATGAGCGGCGGCTGGCCCTGCTGTGCGGCTCCCGCGCCGCGGCTGCCATCGTCCCGCGGGGCGCGAGCGTCCCGGAGGGCATGGTCGCGCTGCCGGCGGATCATCCCGAGGCCGCCCTGGCGACGGTGCTGGGTCTGCTGGCCGAGGAAGAGGACCTTCCGCCGGCGGGCATCCACCCCACCGCGATCATCGACCCGGGGGCGTCCGTGGGCGAGGATGTGGCCATCGGCCCCTACGTGCTGGTCGGCCCCGGCGCGACGGTCGGCGACCGCGTCGTGCTGGCCGCCGGCGTGTCGATCGGCCGCGAGGCGGCGGTCGGCGACGACAGCGTGCTGCTCCAGGGCGCCGTCGTGGGCCACCACTGCCGCCTCGGCCGCCGCTGCCGCCTGGGACCCAACGCCGTGATCGGCGGGCAGGGCTTCGGCTTCTACCGCCGCGACGGGCAGTGGCGCCGCGTGCCGCACATCGGCACCGTCCAGATCGGCGACGACGTGGAGATCGGCGCCTGCTCCTGCGTGGACCGGGCCAAGTTCGGCGCCACCCGCATCGCCGACGGCACGAAGCTGGACAACCTCGTGCAGATCGCCCACAACGTGCAGCTCGGGCGCGAGGTCCGGGCCGCCGCGCTGGTGGGCGTCGCCGGCAGCACCGTCATCGGCGACAACGTGGTGCTGGCCGGCCACGTGGGCGTCGGCGACAACATCACGATCGGCAAGGACACCCAGGTGGGCGCCTACTCGGCGGTCACGCAAAGCGCCGCCGGCGGCGAGGCGATCTGCGGAATCTACCTCACCCAGCCGATCTATCAACACATGCGGACCCTGACGGCCTGCCAGTCGGTCCCGCAGTTGCGCAAGCAGGTCAAGGAACTTCAGGCGAGGCTCGATGCCCTCGAATCGCGCACAGACGACGATCCGGCAGACCGTTGAGATCAGCGGCCCGGGGCTGTTCAGCGGCCGGCCGTGCACGCTGAGGTTCTGCCCCGCGCGGGCGGACACGGGCGTGCTGTTCGTGCGGACGGACCTGGCGCCCGTGGCGTCGGTCCGCGCCCAGGTGGCCCACGTCGTGGACCGCCCCCGCCGCTCGACGCTCCAGCAGGGCCAGGCGGTCGTGGAGACGGTCGAGCACGTGCTGTCGGCCCTGACGGGGCTGGGCGTCGACAACGTCCGCGTCGAGCTGTCGGCCGCGGAAATCCCCGCCGGCGACGGGTCGGCCGCCCCGTTCGTCGCGGCCCTGCAGGAGGCCCAGGTCGTCCACCTGGAATCGCCCATCGCACCGATGACGGTGGCCGAGCCGATCACGGTCCGCGACGGCGACGCCTTCGCGACCGTCCTGCCCGGCGGCGACGACACGCTGGACCTCGTCTACGACATGGACTACGCCGCCCACCCGGCCATCGGCCGCCAGACGTTCGCGTTCCGCCTGGGCGTCGACGATTACGCGACGGTCCTGGCGCCGGCGCGGACGTTCGTGCTCAGGAGCGAGGTCGAGCAGCTTCTGGCCCAGGGCGTCGGGGGGCACCTGACGCCCCGCGAGCTACTGGTGATCGGCGAGGACGGCCCGGTCGACAACGCCCTGCGGTTCGACAACGAGTGCGTCCGCCACAAGATGTGCGACCTGCTGGGGGACCTGCGCCTGCTGGGCAGGCCGCTGGTCGGGCGGGTGGTCGCGTCGCGGTCGGGCCACGCGCTGAACCACCGGCTCGTCCGGGCGATCCTCCAGCAGGGCTCCCCGCCGCCGCAGATCGTCCAGGCCCGCCCGCTGATGGACATCCGCCAGGTGCAGCACATCCTGCCCCACCGCTACCCGTTTTTGATGATCGACCGGGTGATCGAGGTGGACGGGGACCGCCGGGCGGTGGCGCTGAAGAACGTGACGATCAACGAGCCCTTCTTCCAGGGCCACTACCCCGGCCAGCCGGTGATGCCCGGCGTCCTGATCCTCGAGGCGCTGGCGCAGTTGTCGGGCATCCTGCTGAGCCGGCGGCTGGACAACACCGGCAAGGTGGCCATGCTGATCAGCATGGACCGGGTGAAGATCCGCCGGTCGGCCCGCCCGGGCGATCAGCTCATCCTGGAGGCCGAGAGCCTGCACGTCCGCCGCCGCACCGGGCATTGCCGCTGCCGGGCCCTGATCGACGGCCGTGTCGCCGCCGAGGCGGAGATCAAGTTCATGCTGATCGACGAGGATTACACCCAGGAACCCACGCAACCAGACCAAGACCAAGAGTAGGATCCATGCCTATTGTATCGCCTCATGCCGTTGTGGAGTGTCCGGCCAACCTCGCCGAGGGTGTTGTCGTCGGGCCGTTCGCGCACATCGGTCCCGACGTGCACATCGGTGCGGGAACCCGCGTGGAGGGCAATGTCACCCTCGTGGGCGACGTCCGCATCGGCGCCGCATGCCACATCTACCCGTTCGCCGTCGTCGGCCACGCCGACGAGGACGGCCGCTCCGGCGGCCAGGTCCGCGTCGGCGACCGCTGCAACATCCGCGAGCACGCGGTCATCCGCGGCGGCGACGTCGCCGCCGGCAAGCCGACGGCGCTGGGGACCGACAACCTGGTCATGACCGGCTGCTACATCGGCGAACATGTGCAGGTGGGCTGCAACACGGTGCTGGGCAACTACAGCCAGTTGGAGAGCGGCGCCGTGATCGAAGACCGCGTCTGGGCCGCCGCCTTCACCGGCGTCAGCGCCGGCGTGACCGTCGGGCGCTACAGCTTCACCAGCGGCTACGCCGGCATCCACCGCGACGCCCCCCCCTACGCCGTGCTGCAGGGTTTCCCCTTCCGCGTCCGCGGGGTCAACACGCTGAACCTCCGCCGCTGGCAGATCGACGAGGAGCAGATCAACCGCCTCAAGGCCGTCTTCCGCGACCTCTACGAGGACACCGACGCGCCCGTCCGCTCGGTGCTGCACGCCCTGGCCGCCCGGACCGACCTGGACGAGCACGAGCGGTACCTCGTCAGCTATCTCATGGAGCGCAACGGCAACGCGGCGCCCGCCCAGGAGGCGTGAGCCATGGCCCACATTGACGTGGTGTCCGAGATCGCCCCCGGGGCCCAGGTGGACGACAGCGCCTGCGTCGGGCGCTGGTGCGTCATCGGCCCGGAGGTGCGCATCGGCCCGGGCACCCGCCTGACCAGCCACGTGACCGTGCTGGGGCGCACGACGATCGGGCGCGACAACGCCATCGCCCCCGGCAGCGTGATCGGCGGGGAGCCGCAGGACAAGAAGTACCGCGGCGGCGCCGCCTGGCTGGTCATCGGCGACCGCAACCGCATCGGCCGCAACGTGACGATCAACGTGGGAACCGAACTGGGCGGGCGCGTGACGTACATCGGCGACGACAACGTCATCGACGACGCCGCCCACGTCGCCCACGATTGCTACATCACCCACCACGTGCAGCTCCACCGCAAGGTGCTGCTGGCCGGCCACATCGTCATCGAGCCCGGGGCGGTCGTCGAGTCGATGACCGGCATCCACCACTTCGTCCGCATCGGCCGCTACTGCCGCATCGGCACGCGCACCCCCGTGCGGCGGGATGTTCCGCCCTACGTGCACTACTACAGCCACGACTACTACTGGGACCCGCCGATGGTCCGGGGCCTCCACGACGAAGGTATCGCCGCCGCCGCCCTGCCGGCCCGGCAGGCCCAGCGGCTGCGGACGGCCCTGGAAGAGCTGTTCGGCGATCCGGCGGCCATGGCGATCAAGATCCACGCACTGGAAGCGGACGCCCCGCTCGATCCGGAAGTGGCCCACCTGTGCCAGTTCTGCCGCGAAGGCCTGGACGGCACGTACGGCCGCTACCGCGAGCGGTTCCGCAACCAGGTGCCCCCCGAGGCCGAGCAGTACCTATCGTCGGAGCTGGTCGCGGCGATCAGGAAGGAGAACGCACCGTGCCTGTGAAGTTCGCCGTGATCGGATGTGGCCGGATGGGCAAGCTGCACGCCCGGGTCCTTTCGGAGATGGACGCTGCCGAGCTGGTCGGCGTGGCCGACACCCACGCAGCCGCCGCCGAAGCCGTCGCCGCCCAGCGCCGCTGCGCGTGGACGACGGACTGGCGGGAGCTGGCCGACCGGATCGACGCGGCCGTCATCGCGACGCCGACGGTCCACCACATGGACATTGCGCGCGACCTGGCGGCGGCGGGCAAGCACCTGCTGATCGAGAAGCCCCTGACCGACGACCTGGCCGCCGGGGAGGCCTTCATCGAGCTGGCCCGCGCCCACGGCGCCATCGTCCAGGTCGGCCACGCCGAGCGGTTCAACCCGGCGGTCATCGCCATGCGCAAGCACGCGATCCGGCCGAAGTTCATCGACTGCCTCCGCATCAGCCCCTACACGTTCCGCTCGACCGACGTGGGCGTCGTGCTGGACATGATGATCCACGACATCGACATCGTCCTGATGCTCGCCGGCGGCGAGCGGGTCGTGTCGGTCGACGCCGTCGGCGTGAACGTCATCGGCGCCACCGAAGACATCGCCAACGCCCGCGTCCGCTTCGCCAACGGGTGCATCGCCAACATCACCGCCAGCCGCCTGTCGATCAAGACCGAGCGGAAGGTGCACGTGTTCAGCGAGGAGGCGTACCTGTCGGTGAACTACCATGCCCGCAGCGGCGTGGTGATCAAGAAGAACGCCAACCTGAACCTGCTTCAGATGGGCCGCAGGATGAACGCCGAGGACCTGGCCCACCTGGCCGCCACGGGCGACTACCGCAAGCTGGTGAACGTCGAGCAGCTCGTCGTGGACGACACCGCCGAGCCGCTGCGGCTGCAGGCCGAGGCCTTCGTCGCCAGCATCGAGGAAGGCCGCACCCCCGACATCTCCGCCGCCGCGGGCCTGGCGGCGGTCCACCTGGCCCAGCGGATCACCGAGACGATCAAGACCCACCCCTGGGACGGCGACCCCGCCACCGGCCGCGTCGGACTCGGCGTGCTCGGCGAAGGCTGACCCGCAGGCGGGAGGTGCGGCAACGGGCCTGACGGCAGGCCCCTTCGGTTGCGCTCAGGGCAGGCTGGCATCCTCTAGGGACACCGTGTTCATCATCGATAATCGGCCGATGGTCCCTTCACCCGCTGTCGGTGGGTGCTGTGCCCGTGCTCGGCCCGGGGGACCAGCCCGGTCTTGTGGGGGTCACATCGCGTATGCGCCGTCGTATTCAGAAGACACAGCATCGCCCGAATCGCGATTCTCGCCGCGGGGCCATCCCCGCCTCCATCGGCTACACAAGGCAAGACCCCAACCGATTATTAAGAGTCCCCCGACGGGCCGGGGCCTCTTTCTGCGCCGTCGCTCCCCGTGGCCACGCGGGCGGCCGCCTCCGCTGTCCGGGGATCATGGCCGCGCCGGTCCCGCAAGCAGCCCGGCCCGCCGCGGCACAGCGCCCGCGACGCGGAACGCTCACTTGCCGAAGTTGTTCCTCAGGATGACGAAGTCGTCGACCAGCACCCTCTGGGCGTGCACGGCACCGGCGCACACGAGCGCCCCCACGGCGGTCAGCATCAGGTTTCGCATTGTTTTCACCGCTGAGACCTCCAGGCATGAGATGGAAGAAGTGTCACCCGTCCCGGATCGGTCGGCCGCCCCGAAGGACAGGCAGGCCCCCTCGGATCGACAGGGCGATGCCAAGCCCTCGGATTAACCCTCTCGGACAACACCCGAACAGTCGTCCCTGATTGCAAGACCCCTCCCCAACAGAGCGGCGTCTACTGGGGGTCGGATAGCGGGGTTCTGCCGGCGCATGCCGGGGAATTCCCATCGGACAGCCGCGGCGGCACAGGGGGGCAGGGCTACGACTCCTGCTCGTAGACCTGCATCGCCCGCTGCCGGATCAGGCGGTCCAGCGCCGGGTTGGGGATGATGACGGCCCGGGAGTAGAGGTCCTGGATGTGCTGCGCCGCCAGCCGCCCGGAGGCCTGGTCGCGGAGGATCTCGCGGATCTCCCTCTGGGCCTGCTCGAACGGCACCGTCCGGCTCTGGACGACCGCCAGGGTCTTCACGACGAAGGCGCCGGTCTCGCCGATGATGACGTCGCTGACCTGGCCGGGCTCGCCCTTGAGGGCGGCCTCCTCCACGGCGGCCTCGCGGAAGCTGCCGGGCGCCATGGCCTCCCACAGCCCGCCCTGGGCCGACCGGTAAGCGGTCGAGACGGCGGCATCGCGCACAACGTCGCCGAAGTCCTCGCCCGCGCGGATCCGCTCCAGAGCCGCCGCGGCCGCGTCAATGGCCGCCTGGCG
This sequence comes from Planctomycetota bacterium, assembly GCA_012514895.1. Taxonomy (GTDB): domain Bacteria; phylum Planctomycetota; class Phycisphaerae; order SM23-33; family FEN-1343; genus JAAYZK01. The sequence goes on from JAAYZK010000439.1 coordinate 10,749, forward strand.
GGCGCGCTGCGGGTCGGCCTCGGCCTCGAAGGCGTTGAAGGGCATCGCGAGGATCTGCATGGTGATCTTCGGCGCCGAGGTGAAGTCGCCGCGGTGCGACTGGTAGTACTGCCACAGCTCGCGACGGCCGATGTTCGGGTCGGCGACGCCCTGGCCGTGGACGTAGAAGTCCTGCAGGTACCCCCGGCGAAGCGTCCGCGTCGCCTGCTCGAGCGAGCTGCCCTCGGCGCGGAGGCGGGCGTCCATCTGCTGGCGGGAGCCGCCTTCGGCGAGCACCTTGCGGCGGATGTGGTCCTCCACCACCTGGTCGATGTAGGCCTTCTGGGCGTCGGAGAAGACCCGCTCGGCCTCCTGGAGCACCAGGGCCTCCCGGATCCGCAGCTTCAGCTCGTCCGAGACGAGCTTGGAGGCCTCGGCGATGTACTGTTCCCTCGAGGCGGCGCCGGCGGCGTCCCGCAGTTGGCGGCGGATCGGGAAGAACACGTCGTTGAGTGTGATCACCTCGCCATTGACGGTCACCGCCACGGCGTCGACGATCTGGCCGTCTTCCGGCAGCGGATACGCCTCGGCGGCAGCCGTCGCCGTCGTCGTCTGCGCCGCGCCGGCCGCGACAGGCCGGGGGGCCTCGGCGCCGGCGCAGCCGGCCACGAGCGCCGCGATCGCCGCCGCCATCCATCCGCCCATGCGACTGCTGCCCATCCTGCATTCTCCTCACGCCGCTCCGCGGCCACGGGTCCAGCCTATCCTACCGTCGCGGAAGGCCTCGCTTCAACTGGTTTCGCACGACGGCCAGCAACGTGTCGCCCTCCAGGTAGTTGGGCGGCAGGCGCCAGTGGACGGTGCGGTCGTCGGGCATCCGGACGGTGCCGGCGGCGCCCTCGAAGGCGTTCTTGGCCGCCGCCCACTCGCGGATGGTGAAGATGATGTCCGGCCGCATCAGCACGATGCTGCCGATGCCCAGCACGGCGGCCATCACGCGGATCTCAGCCAGGTCCAGCAGCGTTTCCAGGGCGGGCGGCAGTTTGCCGTACGCGTCCAGCAGGTCGCGGCGGAGCTGGGTCAGTTCCTTCTCGTCGGCGCAGCGGGCGATGCGGCGGTAGACCTCCATCCGCTGGCGGTCGGAGGGGATGTACCGTCGCGGGATGTACGCCCGGATGCCCAGATCGACGCTGACGTCCCTGCGCAGGGGCGGCGCCTCGCCCCGCAGGTTGCGGACGGCGTCGTCGAGCAACTGGCAGTACAGCTCGTAGCCGACGGTGGCGATGTGCCCGCTCTGCTCGGGGCCGAGGATGTTGCCGGCCCCGCGGATCTCCAGGTCCCGCATGGCGATCTGGAAGCCGGCGCCCAGGTCGCTGAACTCCTCGATGGCCTTGAGCCGCCTGGCCGCCACCGGCGTGAGGGTCCGGTCCTCCGGCAGCAGGATGTAGCAGTAGGCGCGGTGCTTGTACCGCCCCACCCGCCCGCGGAGCTGGTGCAGTTCGGCCAGGCCGAACCGGTCGCCGTTGTCGATGATGATGGTGTTGACCGTGGGGATGTCCAGCCCGCTCTCGATGATCGTCGTGCACACCAGCACGTCGTAGGCCCGGTGGACGAAGCCCAGCATCACCCGCTCCAGTTGCCGCGGGGGCATCTGCCCGTGGCCGATGGCGATCCGGGCGTCGGGGACGAGCTGCTGGATCTTGTCGGCGATCGCCTGGATGCTCCCCACCCGGTTGTGCAGGAAGAACACCTGGCCCTCGCGCGCCAGTTCGCGCTGGATGGCGCCGCGGATGAGCCCCTCGTCGAAGCGGGCGACCTCGGTGTGGATGGCCCGCCGATCCAGCGGCGGGGTCTGGAGGTTGGAGATGTCCCGCAGCCCCAGCAGCGACATGTGCAGCGTCCGCGGGATCGGCGTGGCGGTCATCGTCAGCACGTCGACCGTCGCCCGCATGGCCTTGAACCGCTCCTTGTGGGCGACGCCGAACCGCTGCTCCTCGTCGATGACCACCAGCCCCAGGTCCGCGAAGTCGATGTCGTTGCTGAGCAGCCGGTGGGTGCCCACGAGGATGTCGATCTTGCCCAGCGCCACCCCCTTGGCGATCCGCTTCTGGTCGGCGGCCGAGCGGAAGCGGCTGATGACGTCGACGGTGAAGGGGTAGTCGGCCAGGCGCTCGCTGAACGTCCGCAGGTGCTGGGCCGCCAGGACCGTCGTCGGCACCAGCACCGCCACCTGCCGGCCGGCCTCGACCACCTTGAAGGCGGCCCGGATCGCCAGCTCGGTCTTGCCGAACCCGACGTCCCCGCACAGCAGCCGGTCCATGGGCTGGCCGCGCATCTGGTCGGCCTTGATCTCCTGGAGGCAGGAGAGCTGGTCCTCGGTCTCGCTGTAGGGGAACTCCTCCTCGAACCGCTGCTGCCAGATCGTGTCGGGGGGGTAGGCCTCGCCCGGCGCGTGCTCGCGCATCGCCTGGATCCGCAGCATGTCGGCGGCCATGTCGCGGATGGCCTCGGCGACGCGCTGCTTCTGTCTGGACCAGGAGGTCCCACCCAGCACGCTGAGCACGGGCCGCTGGCCGGCGGCGCCGATGTACTTCTGCACCAGGCCGATCTGGCTGGTGGGCACGTGGAGCAGGGCGTTCTTGGCGAATCGCAGGGTGAGGTACTCGTCGGACTGCCCCTCGCTCTCCAGCCGGCGCAGCCCCTCGAAGCGGGCGATGCCGTGCGCGACGTGGACGACGTAGTCGCCGGCCTGCAGGTCGATGAAGCTGTCGATCGGCCGTCCGGCCCTCACCCGCCGCAGCCGCCGCTTGCGGGCGTAGCGTCCGAAGATCTCGTGGTGGGCCACGACCGCCAGCCGCTCGCCGGGCCAGGAGAAGCCGCGGGTGAGGTGCCCCAGGGCCGTCCGGACCGCCGGGGCTTCCGCCGAGTGGGCGTCGGCCAGCAGTTCGCCGAAGCGGGCAGCCTCGGCGGCGTTCTCGCAGTAGACGACGACCTCGGCCTCTCGCGTCAGGGCCGCCAGTTCGGCCAGGGCCTCCTCCGGCTGGCCGCCCAGGCGCTGCAGGGACTGGACGGCAAAGTCCAGGGCGTCGGCCGCCGGGGCGCTGAAGGGGTAGAGCTCCAGCATCGCGAAGGACCGCATCCCCTTGAAGACCGCCTCGGGGCGGTACAGCCCCGTCGGGTCACCCAGGCGCTCGTAGAACGTCCTGGCCAGGTCGGCCACCTCCGGCGCGTCGGCCAGGCACACGATGGCCTCGGGGGGCAGGTAGCTGAACAGGTGCGTCGTCTGGGCCGCGGCGATCTCCCGCCCGGCCGCCACCGAGACCAGGTCGTAGCGGTCCATCTGCTCGCGGGAACGTTGGGTGTCCAGGTCGAAGCTGCGGATCGAGTCGATCTGGTCGCCGAAGAACTCGATGCGGACCGCCTCGGTCGCGCTGGGCGGGAGGATGTCGATGATCCCGCCGCGATGGGCGAACTCGCCGATCTGTTCGACCATTTCGACGGGTTCGAAGCCGGCGTCGACCAGCCAGTCCAGCAGGTTCTGCAGGCCGGTCTCCTCCCCCACCACCAGCCGCCGGCGGGCCCGTTCGAGGGTCTTGACGTTGGGGACCGGCTGGAGCAGCGCGACGATCGGGGCGACGATGAGCGGCGGGGGCGAGCCGCCCCGCTGCAGGGCCATGCACACGGCCACCCGCTGGGCGGCGATCTCCTCGCTGACGCGGCCGGCCGCCGCATCCGTCTCCCAGGCGGGAAAGGGCGTGATCGGGCGCCCGACCAGCGTCTCCAGGTCGTCCAGGGCGTCGTCGGCGTCATCGAGGTGGCCGCACACGTACAGCAGCGGCCGGCTCGTCGACTCGGCGATCGTCCCGGCCACCAGGGGCGCAGCGCCGCCCCAGACGCCCGCACAGGTCACCACCTGCGACGGCACCATCCGCCCGGCGGCGCGCCTCACCAGGGAGTTCGCCTCGACTCGTTTCA
>JAAYZK010000440.1 GCA_012514895.1 Planctomycetota bacterium
CCTCGCTCGACGAACTGCCGCAGTTCTTCAACGTGCTGCAGGGGCGCATGAGCGTGGTCGGCCCACGGCCGCATGCGGTAGCCCACAACGAGACCTACCGCAAGCTCATCAAGGGCTACATGATCCGCCACAAGGTCAAGCCCGGCATCACGGGCTGGGCGCAGATCAACGGCGCCCGCGGGGAGACCGAGACCGTCGACAAGATGGCCATGCGGATTCGCTACGACCTCGAGTACCTGCGCAACTGGTCGCTGCGGATGGACCTGTACATCGTGCTGCGCACTGCGCTGCAGGCCTTCCGCGACCCGCAGGCCTACTGAGCCCGGGACGGGGGGCCGCAGGGCCTCCCGAACCCGCGAAGAAGCACGCCTTTGCGGGCATTCCTTCCTCTGTCCACACTCGTCGCTAGGGTATCCTAGCCATCCAGCCAGGAGACGAGAACGAACATGGCCCTGATAGTCGAAGCCGTAGGGCAGAGCGGCGTCGTCGAGCGCATCACGGTCGAGGGCGGCGCCGCGGTCATCAACGCCCAGCCCGGCCTGACCTACCGCATCCTCGACGCGAGCGGCCGGCCGGTCAACGCCAGCGCAACCGTCAGGCGCGTCGGCGACCACCTCATCATCGAAGGCCTGCCGGAAGAGACGACGATCCAGCTGGCGGACTTCTTCTTCGTCTGTACCCCGAGCGACCCCTGCTCCCTCGACCTCGAGGGCCTGGGCGGCGCCCGCGGCGAGACGATCAACCAGATCTCCGAACCCATCGCCGCGCTGGCCGACGGCAGCTTCGTGCTGCATGCGCCGGCGTCGATGGCCACCCCGGTCGCCCCCGAGGCCGAGTTCTCGGCCAAGCCCGCGCTGGCGGGGCTCGCCCTGCTCGGGCTGGTCGGCGGCGGGGGCGGCGGGGGAGGTGGCGGTGATGGGCCCCCGCCCCCGCCGCCCGGCTCCACCACGGTGACGTCGCCGCCCTACACCAACGATTCCACCCCGGTGATCCGGGGCACGGCCGTGCCGGGGGCACAGATCACGGTCACCCTGGACATTCCCGGCAGCGGGCCGGTCACCTTCAACACGATCGCCGACGGCAACGGCAACTGGTCGATCGACACGGGGACGGCCGCGCCCACGGCGGGTGCCATGCCGGCAGACGGAATTCCGGTGGACCAGCCGACCACGGTCCGGATCCTGACCGCCGGAAGCTCGCAGCCGATCACCTACCAGCTGGCGATGGACCTCGTACCGCCGGCGCCGCCGATGATCGAGGCAGTGACTGGCGACGACATCATCAATGCCGACGAGGCGCGCGAGGCGAATCCGTCGCCGATCACCGTGAGCGGCACGGCCGAACCCGGTTCGACCGTGCTGGTCAGTTGGCACGGCGACGAACAGCCCGCGACGGCGGATGCCGACGGCCGCTGGTCGGTCACCTTTGACGGGCAGCTCATACCCGACGGCCCCTACGTCATCACCGCCGTCGCGACCGACGTTGCCGGCAATGCGAGCGCTCCGGGACAGCGATCCGTTACCGTCGAGACCGGCAGGCCTTCGGCCCCCAACTTCAACGACGTCGCCGCCGACAACATCATCAACGCCGCCGAAACGAACGACGGAATCACCATCACCGGGACGACTTCGGCAGGCACCCAGGTCTTCGTCAGCATCCCCGGCCTCTTCACCGACCGACCGGCGACGGTGAGCGGCACCACCTGGAGCCTGGAGCTTTCCCCTGCGGAACTCCAGCAGCTGCCGGACGGCCAGGCCTTCCAGGTCACCGCCTACGCGAACGACGGCGTCAACCAGAGCGTCGTCGGGGCCAGCGATCCCGTGCTGGTCGATCGCACCCCGCCCGCGGCACCGACCATCGTCGGCCCGGTCGAGGGCGACAACATCGTCAATGCGGCGGAAGCAGCCGATGGCGTCACTGTCAGCGGCACCGCCGAGCCGGGCACGACGGTGCGGGTGAGCTGGGGCGACACCACCCTGCCGCCAGTCAACGTCGACGCGAACGGCAACTGGACGGCGGTCTTCGCGCCAG
>JAAYZK010000441.1 GCA_012514895.1 Planctomycetota bacterium
ACCTGCGTGCGGATCTCGGGGACCTCCTCGCCCTCCAGCAGGGCCACCACCACGCCGCCGCCGGGCCCGTTGGGATCTCCCATGGCGTACCACGCCGTCGCGGCGCCCGCGGCGTCGAGGTAGGGGTTGCCCACCACGGTGCCGGCGTTGCGCACCGGGTTGACCACGCCGACGCCGACAGCCGGGTCGTACTCGCTGGCGACCAGGACGCGGGCGGTGTCCACCTGCGCCGCCGACGTCAGGATCGTCCGCAGGGGGATGTTGAGAATCGCCGGGCCGGCGTCGCCGTCCTCGGCGGCCCTCATGCCCCGCTGCGTCATCAGCGCCGTGCGGGCCGCCGACAGCGTCGCCACCGTGATCGGCCCATCCACCCCCGGCACGTTGTTGTGCAGCGCGTTGAACAGCGGCACGCCGTCCAGCAGCGGCGCGTTGACCGTCAGGATCGCCGTCGAGCCGCGGTCCAGCAGACGGACGAAGGCGCCGGCGAACATGCGGATCTGCCGGCTGAACGCGCCGAACTGGTCGTTCCGCTGGGCCTGCTGGGTGAAACGCATCCCGCGGCTGAACATGAAGACCTGCACGCTCTCGTGCCCGTCGGTGAAGGTGGCGAAGCGGACCTCGCCGCCCTCGTTGCGCATCATCAGGTCGGGGACCTCCGACACGCTGACCAGGTCCATGGCCCGGTAGTCCGGCAGGGCCATGCGGGCGCACCACTGCGGCCATATGGCCGTCTGCTCGGCGTCGGCGTAGAACGCCCGGACGCTGCTGCGCAGGACGTTGCCCAGCAGGCTGGGGAAATCGCTGGTGCTCATCGCCAGCGAGACGGCCTGGCCGCCGCGGTCGCACCGGCCGGTCATGGCCAGCTCGAGGATGTCGCGGTCGGCCATGTAGCGGGCCTGGTCCACGCCGTGCAGCAGGACGAACTCCTGGGCCATGCGGGCCAGGGACAGGCCGGCGAACTGGGCCGCCCGCTCGTGGGGCTGCCGCGCCCGCGGCCGCCCGTCGCTCTCGCGCACGGCCCGGCCCGCGCGGTCGTACTCGTACAGGCCCACGCCGGCCCGCTGGAGCAGGGCGTCGGCGATCGCCGGCCGCAGCCCCGCCAGGGCCCGGTCCTCGCCGCTCTCGACGCGGCTGCCGGCGGGCGGGCGCGTCAGGGCCATCGTCGCGGCCAGGTCGGCCAGCTCGGTCGCCTGGGCGAGGCTCACGCCCCGGTCGCACAGCCCCTGCGCCCAGGCCTCGGGCAGCTGGCGATCGCGGGCCAGGGCGGCGATCGCCTCCCGCCGCGTCCGGTCGGCCGTCAGCGCCGCCGCCTCGATCTGGCGCCGCTGCTCGTCGGTGAGCGCCGGCGGCGTGGGGGCCGTCTGCCCGCCGGTCAACTGCGTCGGCTGGGCGGCCGGCGTGGCCGGCGGCGTGGGCGTCTGCCCCGCCGGCGGCGCGGCCGGCTCGGCCAGGAAGTTCAGGATTTCCCTCTGGGCTGGCTTCAGTCCCGTCAGGAAGGTCTCGACCTGCTCGTCCGTGGCGTCTGTGGCCAGGCCGAGCGAGACGAGGTACGCTCGCTGCTGCTTGTTCAGCTTCATCTCCGTCTCCTTGTCTTGCCCGGGCGTTCCATCGCCCGCGCCACGGTTGGTAGTCGGGGTCCGGCCGCCGGACAGCAGCCCCTCGGGGTTGG